>CAZDEJ010000059.1:0-13385 GCA_964504395.1 uncultured Halobellus sp.
CGGCTTCACCGTCTTGACTGCACGCCCCAAAATGGGCCGTGCCGTCGCAGGCGAACCTAATTCCCCTCGACTTTCCCGAGATGGGTCGGCTGGAACTGATACCCGAACGCCCGGTGCGTCCGTGAGGGTCGGCGGCTCCACCCCGCCCGACAACACCCGTCTCACCTGCCGTAGCAGGGTTTTGAGAGGTGTCGCATTGCCTCGCAACTGCCGACAGTCGCTTCGGATTAAGATCTTTAACCCACGTCGCGACTGCACCCGTTGACACGGTGGCTCGTGTAATAGGCGCACGGTCGTCACCCTCGGGGGCAAGTGGTTCGAGACGCGAAGCGTCTCGTCATCACGGAACCCTCCGATCTCCGTACGACCCCGAGGCACTCGGCCTGTCTCGCCTGTAGAACCGATACGTCTCAGTTACAGATACTCACGATGGGAACGGCGGCGGGAACACCTCGAAAGCTCCCTCCGATTCCCGCCCACTGGTGGTTCTCCGATCAGCGATCGCTCGCGTCCAGACCTGGTCTGCTGGCGCCGACCGACCTGACTCGGGTTATGTCCCGTGGCTCCAACTGTTCATGTACTCCGCCTGTTCGTCGGTCAGCGCGTCGGTCTCGACGCCCTCGGCGTCGAGTTTGATCTCGGCGACCTCGCGGTCGAGGTCGTCGGGGACGTCGTGGACGCCGGCCCCGTACTCGTCGCCGCGTTCGACGAGTTCGCGGACGCAGACCGCCTGGATCCCGAACGACTGGTCCATGACCTCCGCGGGGTGCCCCAACGCGATCGGCGACGCGAGGTTCACGAGCCGACCCTCCGCGAGGACGTTGAGCCGGCGGCCGTCGGCCATCTCGTATGCGTGGACGCCGTCACGGGCCTCGTAGTCGTCGACAGCGAGCTCCGAGAGCGCGTCGAGGTCGATCTCGATGTCGAAGTGCCCCGCGTTCGCGAGCAGGACGCCGTCGTCCATCGCCTCGAAGTCCTCCCGGGTGATGACGTCGCGGTTACCTGTCGTCGTGATGAACACGTCGCCGATCGCGGCGGCCTCGGCCATCGGCAGCACGTCGTAGCCCTCCATGTGCGCCTCCAAGGCGCGGCGGGGCTCGACCTCGGTGACGATCACGTTCGCGTTCTGGCCGGCGGCCTTCTTCGCGACGCCCTTCCCGCAGTCGCCGTAGCCCGCGACCACGACGTTCTTCCCGGCGTACGACAGGTTGGTCGTCATCGCGATGGTGGCGAGGGCGGACTCGCCGGTGCCGTGGACGTTGTCGAACAGCCGCTTCATCGGGGTGTCGTTCACCGCGAACACCGGGTACGCCAGTTCGTCGTCGGCGTCCATCGCGCGGAGCCGGTGGACGCCGGTCGTCGTCTCCTCGGCGCCGCCGACGATGGTGTCGATGAGTTCGGGGTAGTCCTCGTGGATCGCGTACACCATGTCCATCCCGTCGTCGACGGTGATCGTCGGCTCGTGGCTCACCACCGACTCGATGGCGGCGTAGTAGTTGTCCTCGCCGACGCCGCGCTTCGCGTAGGAGGTAATCGAACCGTTGGCGTCGAGCGCGGCGCTCACGTCGTCGTGGGTCGACAGGGGATTACACCCGGTGATGGCGACCTCCGCCCCGCCGAGCGCGAGGAGTTCGACGAGGTTCGCGGTCTTGGCCTCGACGTGCATCGCCATTCCGATCGTCTGGCCCGCGAGCGGCTCGGTCTCGGCGAACTGTTCGCGGAGCTCCTGGAGGATCGGCATGTGCTGGAGCGCCCACTCCATCTTGCGACGGCCCTCCTCACGGGCGGATTCGACGTCGTCGAGCTGCTCCCCGATCGGCGGGTACGACTGCATACTCATACTACTGTGTTGTCCCGGGCGCGGCAAAACGCTACCGACCTGCCGGCGTCACCCCCCGTCCGACCGGAGCGCCTGATACGTCGACCGCAACGTCACCGGCGTCACGTCCGCGACGTCGGCGGCCTCACGCTGTGTGAGCCCCGCTCCGACGTCGCGGCCGGCGGTGTACAGACACGCCGCGGCGACACCACCGGGGTTCCGGCCGGTCGAGATGCCGCGGTCGGCGGCGGCCGCGACGTACTCGCGGGCCCGCCGTTCGACCGCGTCGTCGAGATCGAGTTTGGACGCAAACCGCGGGAGGTACTCCGCGGGGTCGATCGGCCCGACCGGCAACCCGAGCTCGCGGTTGATCGCGTCGTAGGCGGCGGTCTGCTCGTCTCGGGTCGCCTTTGCGGCGTCCGCGACCTCGTCGACCGTCCGGGAGACGCCCGCGACCCGGCACGCCGCGTACACGCACGCCGCGGCGAACCCCTCCAGCGAGCGCCCGCGGAGCAGGTCCTCCGACTGCGCGGAGTCGAACAGCGAGCACGCGTGGTCGCGGATCCGCTCGGGCAGCGACAGCGAGCCGGTGAGTCGCCGGATCTCGGTGAACGCGTACACCTGGTTGCGGTCGCGCTTGGTGGCGATCCGGGCGCGGTTGTGCTGGCGGCGCATCCGGGCGAACTGCCGGCGCTTCCGACCCTTCACTCTGGTCGAGCGCCCGATCTCCGTGGAGAGTCCCCTGTCGTGTCGGGAGCGCGTCAGCGGCGCGCCCGTCCGCTTCGGGTCGGTGTCGTCGTCCGCAAAGGAGCGCCACTCCGGGCCGTGGTCGATGTGATCCGACGACAGGACGAGCCCGCAGTCGCCGCAGACGGTCTCGCTGTTGCCCCGCTCGGGGCGCCCCCCGCATTCGGGGCAGGCGTTCGTCGTGGTGTGCGCCTCGGCAGTGGGTGCTTCGCTCATCACATTCGAGAATTGGTCGCGATACCATATTTAAAGACGGGAGAGTACACCGTTTCATGGGCTGCTGCGACGGAGGTAACCGACCGGTAACCGGTGGGTTCGAGTATCGGATCCGAGTATCGGTCCGAACACTCTTATCCCGGGGCGGCACACGTTTTCCCGATGGGGTTGTCGGAGATCGCTGCGGGCGTCGAGTCGACGACAGAACAGGTAGACCGTGGAGTCGCGACGGTCGACGACACCGACGTCGATCTCGACGGGCGTCTCCGTGAGCACGAATCGGACCTGCCGTGTACGGCCGCCGCGGCGACGACGGTGATCGCGGAATACCGGTCGGGTGCGGATGTCGGTGCCGCTGGGGAGCCGGCGGCGCTCCCGCCCGTCACGGCCGCAAAGCTCCTCCACCGGTGTGGGTTCGACGGGATCACGCCGCTGTCGCCGACCGCGCGGCGGGTGCTCGGCGACTGGCTCGACGGCCGGCTCGGCCGGACCGAGGCGCTGGACCTGACCGGCGCTACTGACGCGGAGTTCGCGCTGGCGGCGTACGTCGAAACCCACGACCCGATCCCCGAACTCGCGGACGCGGTCCGCCGCGAGGCGACGGCGCCGATCGCCGGCGACGCGGCCGTGTCGAAGCGGGACGCGCTCGCCGGCACGATGGACGGGATCGGCGACCGGCGGTGAGTGACGGCGAGCCGCGGGGCTCCGACCGGGGCTGCGAGCGCGACCCCGAACGCGGTGACACGGGCGCTACCACCGGCGCTACCGCCCGACTTGCCGTTCCGGACGAGCCATCCCGACCTGCGAGCGCGCCGCGGCCCGCCCCCGCCCCCGTCCGCGCTCGCCGGCGTTGCTACCGCCCGACGTACTCGCCGATCGCCCCGAGCACCCCGCGGTCATCGTCCGTGACCTCCCGTAGTTCCCGACCCGTTACTGCGGCTGCGACCCGCTCGATGGCGGCCCCGAACGCCTCCCCGCCGAGACACGCCGGGGCCGATCCCACGCCGTCGGCGCCGGTGCTCGGGACCGCGATGTCGGCGGTCTCCAGTTCACCCCGGGTCGACACAACGAGCGACGCCTCGCTTCCCACGTCGGCAAGCCGCTCGTGACACCGCTGGGTGCCCTCCGCACCCCGGGGTGTCGCCGGCGCGACGATGGTAACGGTATCGGCAGCACTCACTGCGGCGACCGCCTGGTTCGTCGCGATCGGCGGCACGTCGAGGAGTACACAGTCGAACCGCCCGGCCGCGGTCCCGATCAGCGACTCGAACCGCTCCGCGGCTGTGGTCGACTTCGCCCGTGCCAGCCGTGTGAACGGCGCATACGCCGGACAGACGGCAACCTCCCCGGGAGTGTCGCCGGCGTCGAACCCGTAGAGGCCCGCGGAGAGGCCGGAGTGAGCGGGGGTCCCGTCACCCGTGTCGGCGAGTAGCCCGGTGATATCCGGGTCGATCCGGCCGTCGACGTAGTCAGCGAGCCCCTGCGTCGCGAACGCGGCGTCGAGGACTGCGACCGTCCGCCCGTCGGCCGCGAGCGCCGACGCGACTTCCACGACCGTCCGGGTGGTCCCCGCGCCGCCGGTCGCGCCAACGAACGCCGCAACGGTCGACGGTCCTGCCTCCGAGGGGGCCGACGTCTTCGACATACGCGTGGTGGCCGCGTGCTCGGATTTAAACGGTGCGGTCGCGGGCCGCCGGGCGAGCCGCTACTCCCCGCCGATCTCGGCGGCGATGTCGTCGAGTTCGTCGTCGGAGAGGTCCGGCCGGTCCCCCGCGGCCGCGTGGATCGGGCCGCCGCCGTCGTCCTCGAACCGCGGCACGATGTGGACGTGGGCGTGCGGGACCTCCTGACCGGCTGCCGTGCCGTCGTTGACACCGACGGTGGTCGCGTCGGCGTCGACGGCGGCTTCGATCCGCGGCACCAACTCCTGAACTGCGGCCCACACCGCGGCGGCCTCGTCGTCCGGGATGTCGCCCAGCCGTTCGTGGGGCGACTTCGGGACGACGAGGGTGTGACCCGGCGCGAGCGGGTTCGCGTCGAGGAAGGCCGCAACCGTGTCCGTCTCGTAGACGATCCGCGCCGGGATCTCGCCGGCGATGATCTGCTCGAAGATAGTCGGGTCGTCGCTCATACGCGAGAGGACGGCGGAGTCGTCAAAGTAAGTTCGGGTCGAGAGTCGGTGCCGACGCGGCAACGGTGTCATACGGATTGTTGTCGTCAATTACCGTTACCGCCAACCCCGTATCCGGCAATGACCAGTAATTCGTTACAACGATCCGTATCAGGCGACTTCGACCGCCTCGACCGCGGCGGCGACGATCGGCGCGACCGACACCCTGCTCACGTCGCCTTCGACGGTGTCGGTCCCGACGATCCGGTCGATCCCGGCGTGTTCGAGTTTGACCCGGGCGTTACCCGCGAGTAGCGGGTGGACGCACGCCGCGAACACCCGGTCCGCGCCGTCGTCGGCTATGTGGGCGACCGCCTCGCTCATCGTCGACCCCGTCGCGATGATGTCGTCGACGAGCACGACGTCCCGGCCGGCGGCGTCGGTATCGCTCGGCGAGATCTCGACCTCGGTTCCGGAGTGACGGGTCTTCTCGAAGAAGTCGACGTCGCCGCCGCCGTAGGCGTCGCGGACGGCTTCCGCGAGTCCGACGGCGCCCGCGTCAGGCGAGAGGAACAGCGGGTCGCCGAGGCCCTCCGGCAGCGGCGCCGCGAGCCGGTCGGCGGCGTCGCACACGGTGACGTGGCACTCGAAGAAGTCGGCGACGGCGCCCTCGTGGGGGTTCACCAGCACGACCCGGTCGGTTCCGGTCGAGATCGCCCGCGCCATCGCCCGGGCGGAGACCGGCTGGCCCGTCTCGAACGACTGGTCCTGCCGCGCGTAGCCCATGTACGGGACGACGGTCACGACCTCCGACGCGCCGGCCTCCCGGACGGCGTCCTGGAGTTGGAGGAGTTCGACCCACGCGTCGTTGGTGTCGGTGGTTGCGACCACGACCGCGCGGTTAGCGTCGAACTCCGGGACCGTCGCGAGGGTCTCGCCGTCGGGAAAACGGTCGTACGCCACGGCTGCAAGCGGTTCGCCCAACTCCGTCGCGAGCCTCGACGCGAGGGCCTGCGAGGCCGCCCCGGGTACGATCATACGGGCATCTCACGATCCGTAGTAAAACCCCTTTCCGTCTGCGACGGGTGTGGCCGGCCCGCACTGCCGCGTCACACCGCGGCCGCGGCGACCTCACGAACGCCCAGGCTCCGGTCGCGCCACTCCCCGCCCGGTGCTCGGACCGCGAGCCGACCGGCGTCGGTAACGGCGTATGCGGCCGCTGTGCCGTGGGTCACGGCCACGACCGTCGCGCCGGCGTCGAACGGGGACGCGACCCGGCCCCACGAACCGTCGTCCGGCCGGCGAGCGTAGAGGCCGTCGTCACAGGCGGCGAGCCCCCGGCCGCCGGCGGCGTCGACCGCGGTTGCGGGCCCGGGAGCCACGTCCATCCACCCGTTTCCGAGCTTGTAGACCCCGGACCCGGCCGCAACGAGTGGTTCGCTGTCGACGTCGCGGGCGTCGTCGAGTCCGACCGGACGTAACCCCGACTCCCCCATCCGGTGGACGCCGTCCGCCGCGGCGACGAAGCCGCCGTCGACCGCCCGGACCGCGCCGACCGTCCCGAGACCGGTCCACCCGGTGTCCGCCGGCGTGTCGCCGTTGACGGTCCCGGCGCCGGCGAGGTCCCGGCGACCGACCCGCCCGTCGGTGTCGCCCGCGAGTAGCGCGCCGTTCTGGACTCCGACCGCGGTTGCGGGCCCGAACCCGGTCGGTCCGAACCCTGCTTCGGCTTCTCCGGTCTCGCTGCTGCCGCCAGTCTCCGCCCGTCGATCGTGGACGAGCACGTCCTCGTCGGTCGCAACCGCGACGTGCGGGCCGGCCGTCGCGACGTCGTGGGCGCGACACCGGTGGGCCACTCCGAACTCGCCGATCAGACCGTCGGAGACCGACACCGAGACGACGCCGAGTCCGGTCGCGAGGTAGACCGTCTCGGCCCCCGTGTTGTCGGTGTACACCCGCTTCTCGTCGATCGTTGGCATACCCTGGGTTCGTCGAGGCAGGGTAAAAACCGTGCGGCGCCGTTACACGAAGTCGCGGACGTCCGAGTACCACATCCCGTGGTGGTCGACCTCGCCGATGCGCTCGGCGATCGCGACCGCCAGCACGTGCCAGCACCGGTCGTGTGGGTCGTCCGGGTCGAGGTTGTACGCGGAGTCCTTGCAGGTGCAGCCCCCGGCCTCCACGACGTACTCGTCCTCGTGGCCGACCACGACAGTGAAATCGCGGTACTGCTTCACCCGCCCCTCCGACACCGCCTCGATCGCTCGCTCGCCACGATCGTCGTGGAGCGCGAGCATCGACTCCACGGCGTCGGGCGTCAGCTCCCCGACGTCCGCGAGTTCGCGCAGCCACGCGGTGTCGGCGTCGGTCGGGACCGCGTAGTCCGTCGGCTCCGACGCGAACCCGGCCCCGGTGTCCGACCCCTCACCCGCGTCGGCGTCGTCGGCGACGTCGCTGTCGGGAGCCGAGTGGGGTGCGGGGTCACCTTCGGGTCCCTCCTCCCGGTCGGGTAGCGCCCGTTCCCCGTCTCCGTCCGACGGATCGTCGTCGCCGTAGCTCACGCCCGACGGTTGCCGGGGGGCGGACAAAACGCCACCGGTGGCGGTGCCCGTATCCGCACCGCACCGCATCGCTTTTCGCCGCGGAGCGTCCCAGCGGCCGTATGGACGTTTCCGAGGGCGGCGTCGAGGTCTCGGTCCCCGACGCCCGCGATGGGGCCGCCGAGGGGACCGGCGACGGCGTGTTCTACAACCCGACCCAGGAACTCAACCGGGACGTCACGGTGGCGGCGCTCCGGGCGTACGCCGACCGGGAGCCGCGGGCCACCACGTATCTCGACGCGATGGCGGCCAGCGGGGTCCGGGGGGTCCGAGCCGCGGCCGCGGGCTACGACGTGACCTGCGCCGACGTCGACCCCGACGCGGTCGCGCTCGCACGTGACAACCTGGATCGCAACGACCTCGCCGGCGAGGCGGTCGAGCGCGACGTCAACGCTTTCCTCCACGACTCCGAGGCCGTCTTCGACGTGGTCGACTTGGATCCGTTCGGGACGCCGATCCCGTTCGCCGACGCCGCGTTCGCAAACGCCCGCAGTCTGGTGTGTGTAACCGCGACCGACACCGCCCCGCTGTGCGGCGCCCACCAGCGGTCCGGGATCCGGAAGTATACGACGCTCCCGCAGAACACCGAATACCACCCCGAGATGGGGCTGCGGGTCCTCGTCTCCGCGCTGATCCGTACTGCCGCCCGCTACGACACTGCCGCGGTGCCGATCCTCTCGCACGTCACCCGCCACTACGCCCGGACGTATCTCCAACTCGACTCGCGGGCGACCCGCGCCGACGACCTGCTGGCGGACCTCGGGTACGTCTACCACTGCGAGGACTGCCTCCGCCGGACCCACGACAACGGCCACGTCGCCCACCCGCCCGACGCCTGCGACGCCTGCGGCGGGACCCGACTGCTGACTGCCGGCCCGATCTACCTCGGGCCGGTGGCCGACCCGGAGTTCGCCCGCGCGACCCGAGACCACGTCACTACGGACATGGGTGAGGCCGCCCGCGCTCGCCGGCTGCTGGATACCGTCGCGGCCGAACTCGACACCCCGACCCACTACGACCAACACCGGCTCTGTAAGCAGTGGAGCCGGTCGGCCGTCGGGATGGACGAGTTCGTCGCCGCCCTTCGCGACGCGGGGTTTGCGGCGACCCGCGCCCACTACTCCGGAACCGCGTTCAAGACCGACGCCACGGTCACGGAGATCCGCGAGGCGACCGCGGGCTAACGGGCTGACAGCCGGGCGACGCTGCGGGAGACCACGCGCACTCTCGTGCCGCTCCGACGAATTACCCGTGTGAGCGCCCCGAACGCCTCCCGGCTGGCCGTGATCCGTGCGGTCGTCGAAACCGTCCGCGACCGCGAGGTGACCGTCCCGGCCGCCGGGCTCTCGTATCACGGCCTCGTCTCGCTGATCCGGCTTTTGACCCTGGGGCCGTGGTCGCGACAGTTGTCGGCGCCGGCCGATCCTCAAGCAGCTCTCCGATTGGGTCGTGGTGTTGGCCTCGCTCGACGGCGTACTCCTTCTCGTCACGCGGCTCTACGCCTCCGGCGTCCTGGTGCTGACCGGCGCGGCGGTCAACGCAGTGCTCGCCGACCGTGTCGGGGCGTCGTCCCCCGCGGACACCGGTGTGGGCCGACAGTTCGCGGCGCCGCCGCCGGGCGGTTCCGAGGGCGACCGAGACCGGCAGGTACAACAGCCGCGGGGCCAACACCCCGACCGGACGATGAGCGCCGAGGACGCGACGACGCCAGACGAGGACGCCGGCGAGACGGTCGGCGCTGCCGGGAGCGCGCCCGAGGACGGGGAGACCGACCTCGACCCCCGCGGGGCGCCCGACATCGAACAGCTGGATCGCCGGGTGGAGGAGTTGCGATCGGACCTCGCGGGCTTCGAGGAGGACATCGAGGCCCGAACGGTCGATCGCCCGACGCTGAAGGCCGACCTCGAGCGGTACGTCCGCGGCCGGCTCCGACGGGGGAAGGCCCGTGGATGGGGGCCGTACCTCGTGTTGCTCTACGGGACTGCGGCGACGATTTCGGCCTTCTACTTCCTCGACGACGACCTGCTCGCGGTCGCGGCGATGGTGATCATCTACCTCTCGACGCTCGGGCTCTACGCTCTGTTCGTGGTCCTCGGAGTCGGGCTGAACGCCCTGGGCGTCCCCGGCCGGGTCGTCGGCTGGCTCCGGGATCGGCGCTAAGTTCGGGGCCCGCCGGCCGCCGTTCCGTAGCTATTTGTCGCTCCGACGGTGACCTCCGGAGCGATGACGCTCCCCGCAGTCCCCGTTGTCGCCCGCGGCGTCGGCGAGGTCGCGTTCGCGGAGTCACTGCCGGCAGCCGTTGTCGCGCTCTTCGGGCTGCTCACCCATCTCGGAAACCCGTATCTCCTGCTCGCCTGCGTCGCGACCGCGTACCTGTTGGGCGACCGCGTCGGGATCCCCAGGCGGGGGGCCGCCTTCGCGCTCGGACTCGGGTTGTGTGCGATCGGGCTGGTGTTGGGGCTGAAGGGGTTCTTCGGCCTGCCGCGGCCGCCGATCTCCCCCCGCGACGGGCTGGGGTTCCCCAGCGGCCACGCGCTCGGATCGACCGCGTTCTGGGGCGGCGTGGCCGTCCTCGCCGAGCGCGGCCGGTGGCGAACCCGGCTCACGGTCGCGGGCGTCGTGATCGTCGTGGTCGCGGCCTCGCGGGTCCTCATCGGCGTCCACTACCTCGCCGACGTCGTCGCGGGCGTCGGCGTCGGACTCGCGCTGCTCGCGGCCACGCTGGGACTCGGCCCGGGGCTCTCGGCCGACGGCGCGACCGGGGCGCTCGCCCGCCCGGCCCACCGCCACGTGGCCGGATTGTTCGCGCTCGCGCTGGTGTTGGGACTCGGCGGGGTCGCGGTCGCCCCCGGGGAGAGCGAACTCCTCCTCGGCGTCGGAACCGCGGCGGGCGCGCTCGTGGGGTGGTGGCGGTTCGGCCGGCGGGCCGCCGCGGCGACGGTTGCGACCTCGACGCGGGGGATCGCGATCGGTAGCGGCGGGCTGGCGGTCACGTTGGCGGCGATGGCGGGGACCGCGGAACTGGTGGCGGCCGCGGTACCGGTCGTCGGGATCGGGGCCGTCGGGGCGGTGCTTCTGCTCTGGCTGCCGCTGGCAACGAGCGGACCGCAAAAAAGCTGAACCCGGCGACGCCGTCAGTACGTCTCGAGGTACCGATCGAGCTCCCACTGGGAGACGTCGATGCGGAACTCGTCGTACTCCTGCGATTTGGCCTCGACGAACGAGTCGTAGACGTGTTCGCCGAGCGCGCTCTCGATAACCTCGTCGTCCTCGAGTTCGGCGACCGCCTCGCCGAGGTTCGCCGGCAGCGTGTCGATGCCGTACTCCTGGCGCTTGGCCTCGTCGAACTCGTAGATGTTCTCCCGGATCGGGTCGGGGGCGTCGAGGTCGCGCTCGATCCCGTCGAGCCCGGCCGAAATCAGCGCGGCGAAGGCGAGGTACGGGTTACACGACGGATCGGGGAACCGGGCCTCGATCCGGCTTGCGGCCGGGACTCGCGCGGCCGGCTTCCGGATCAGCGCCGAGCGGTTCCGGTCGGACCACGCGACGTACACCGGCGCCTCGTACCCGGGCACCAGGCGTTTGTAGCTGTTGACCGTCGGGTCGGTGACGGCCGTGATCGCGGGGGCGTGCTCCAGGACGCCCGCGAGGAACGAGTGGGCCATGTCGCTGAGGTCGAACTGATCGTCCTCGTCGTGGAAGGCGTTGTTGCCGTCCTCGTCGAACAGCGAGATGTGGGTGTGCATCCCCGAGCCGTTGATCTTCGGGATCGGCTTGGGCATGAACGTCGCGTGAAGATCGTGTTGGGCCGCGATCGCGCGGACGACCGTCCGGAAGGTCGCGACGTTGTCGGCCGTCGACAGCGCGTCGTCGTACTCGAAGTTGATCTCGTGTTGGCCCTGGGCCACCTCGTGGTGGCTGGCCTCGATCTCGAAGCCCATCTCCTCGAGACCGTAGATGATGTCGCGACGGACATCGCTCGCGAGGTCCTTCGGCGCGAGGTCGAAGTAGCCGCCGGCGTCGCTTGTCTTCGTGGTCGCCCGTCCGTCCTCGTCCTCCTCGAAGAGGAAGAACTCCGGTTCGGGCGCGACGTTGACCTCGTAGCCCATCTCATCCGCGCGATCGAGAACGTTCTTCAGAACGCGGCGCGGGTCGCCCTCGAACGGTTCGCCGGTCGACGTGTTGATGACGTCACAGATAAGCCGGGCGGAGGTGCCGTCGCGCCACGGCAGCACCGCGAACGTCTCGGGGTCGGGTTTGAGCCGCATGTCCGACTCCTGAATCCGGACGAACCCCTCGATCGAGGAGCCGTCGAAGTAGATCCCGTCGGTGAAGGCCTTCTCTGCTTGCGTCGCGGGTACCGCGACGTTCTTGACCGTCCCGAGGATGTCGGTGAACTGGAGTCGGAGGAATTCGACGCCCCGCTCGTCGATCTCGTCGATGACGTCCTGTGCTTCGGCTGAGAGGCCCCCGTCCGCGACGGCGGACCCCGGTGTGTTTTCGTCCGTCATATCCTGGACACTCGAACTCGAACAGTCCCAGTTTAAAGACCTTATCGTTTAGTGCAAATGCCCCTGGTGCCCTGTCTAATTGGATATTCGTAAAATTATAATGCACGTGGGGACGTAGTGGGTGTCATGACGTACGAAAACCTCGATGCAAAACTCATCAACGCGCTACTCGGCGACGGCCGGGCGAGCCTTCGCAGCCTCGCGGAAGACTTGGACGTCTCGGTAACTACCGTCTCGAACCACCTTCGCGACCTCGAGGATGGGGGCGTGATCGAGGGGTACACCCCCCGTGTGAACTACGACGCGCTCGGCTACGACGTCACCGCGATCATCCAACTCAAAGTGGAGGGGAGCGCCCTCCCCAGCATAACCGAGCGGCTCCGCGACCAGAAACAGATGACGACCGTTTACGAGGTCACCGGCGACTACGACGTCATCGCGATCGGGAAGTTCACCGACACCGACGGAATGAACGCCCAGATCAAGGAGTTGCTCACCGACGACGACATCCGGGAGTCGAACACCAGCGTCGTGCTCAACCCCGTGGTGGAGAACGCGCAGTTCGACCTCGACGTCGACGAGGGGTAGTTGACTTCGACCTCGACGTCGGCGTCGGCGTCAGGCCCGCTCCTCCAGCGCCCCGTCTCCGGCGTGGGCGCGCACCCACAGCTGTCCGATCCGGGAGAGCCGGGTCCGGTAGGACTTCCCGTGTTCCTCGCGCTCGATGTACCCTTTCCCGCCGGGGCCGAGCCGGTCGACGTTGTAGATGACCTTCGACCGGAAGGAGTCGGTGTACTCCTCGTTCATGTCGCGGGCGAGCGTCTCGGCGAGTTCCGATACCGAGTCGAACTCGCCGTACTCCCCGAGCTCGAAGAGGATCACCTCCTCGAAGGGCTTGACGTTCCGGAAGGAGGCGACGGGAAGCTCCATGATGTGACTGCCGCCGATCTCCTTCGCGCCGATGGTGGTCCCGCGCTCGTCGAACTCCGAAATCAGGGCTGCGGCCGACTCGTGACGCTCGCGGATCCGCTCGTCGTCGATGTCGGCACCCGACTGCAGGTCCGCGAGGAGGTCCCTCGCCGCCCGAACCTCCTCGGCCAACTCCGTCTCGAGATACTTTTCGGGCGCGGTGTAGTAGGTGTGAATCCGGTCCCTGTCGGCCTGGCGTTCGACCATGATCGAGTGGGCGGCGGTCGCAAAGGCGAACGACACCGGTCGGGGCATCGCGGAGACGTTCACCCACACTTCGGAGTCGGTGGCGATGTCGAGTTCGGCGTTGATCAGGTCGTAGGCCTGCTCGAAGGCGGCGTCGTAGTCGTAGACGTCGGCGACGACGACGCGCTCGGTGTCGGCGCCCAGCAGGTTCCGGAAGTCCTGCTCCA
>CAZDEJ010000060.1:0-13297 GCA_964504395.1 uncultured Halobellus sp.
CGTCGGCTGACCGCTGCTACTCGAGGTTGATCGACGCGGAGTCCTCGACCGTCCGGAGGGACACTTGGAGAATACCGTTGTTGAACGTGGCCGAGGCGCTGTGTTCGTCGACGCGGGCCGGGAGTTGGATGCGCTCGTCGTACTCCCGACGGTCGCCGGAGGCCGAGATCGTGAGAACCTCGCCGTCGCACTTCAGTTCGACCGCCTCCTTCCGCACCCCCGGGAGGTCGGCGACCACCCGAAGGGTGTCGTCCTCGTCGTAGATGTCGACGTGCGTTTCGGAGGCGAACCCGGCGGCGTCGTCGCCGGTCATCTCGTCCATCATCCGTTCGATCCCCTCGAAGAAGTCATCGAACGGGTCGTCGCGGTCGTTACTCATCAACTGATTTTTGGGGCGTTCCGATGAAAAACCTTCTCCCCATAGTGGCGAACAGGCCGCCACGCCGAAAGACACAGGCGTGGGCCGGCCGACCGCGGCCGTAGACGGAATGTCAGATCCCGACGAGACGTACGACGAACCGCTGTTTCAACGGGTCATCGAGTACGCCACCGCGGCCGACCGCGACGTGGTGCGGATGGTCTCGGGCCACCCCGACTGGGAGCCGCCGGCGGCGCTTCGTGAGGGGCTGGAAACCTACGCTGCCGGCGACCCCGAGACGTTCCAGTATCCGCCCAGCGAGGGGCTTTCCGAACTCAGACGCGAGATCGCGGAACGGCGAGGGGTTGCGGAGTCCAGAATCATCGTGACCAACGGTGCCGCCGAGGCCAACTACCTCGGGTTGGCGGCGGCGCTCGACGGGACGTCGGGGTCGGAGGTCATCGTAACCGATCCCGTCTACCCGTACTACCCCGGGCGGACGACCATGCTCGGCGGCGAGGTGACCCGGGTGCCCGTCGGCGACGACAGCCACATCGACGTTGCGGCGACGCGCGCTGCGGCCTCGGCGGACACCGCCGCGATCATCGCCAACACCCCGAACAACCCGACCGGCGCGGTCTACAGCCGGGAGTCGATGGCGGCGCTCGCGGACGTCGCGGCCGACGCCGACGCGCTCCTCGTCGCCGACGAGGTGTACGACCACTTCGACTTCTCGGGGCGCTTCGAGAGCGCGCTCACCCTCGACCGTGACAACGTTGTCGTCACCACCTCCTTCTCGAAGTCGCTCGGGATCACCGGCTTCCGGGTGGGGTACGCGGTGTTTCCCGAGGACCTGGTCGATTCGGCGCTGACAAGACACACGCTGGTGAACGTCGCGATCAGCCGCCCGGCGCAGGCGGCCGTCCTCGCGGCGCTCCGGGAGACCCCACCCTCGTACCACGAGTCCGTCCGCGACACCGTTCGGGGCCGGATCGACGACTTCACCGCCGCGCTCGACGACATCGGTGCCGAGTACACCGAACCCGAGGGGGCGTTCTACGTGCTGGCGCGGTTCGAGGGGTTCCCCGGCAGTGTAGAGAACGTGCAACGGCTGATCGACGACGCGGGCGTTGCGGCGATGCCCGGGGCGGCCTTCGGGGAGGCTTCCGAGGAGTGGATCCGATTTACGCTGTGTACCGACCGGGTCGACGAGGCCGCCGACCGGCTGGCGGCGTACTTCAATCGCTAACGACGAGGGGCCGACGGACGGGATTCCATCAGGTCTTTGCCCCCGCATTGCGACGGTCGACGTAACATGAGTGCCCGAGCCCCCGTCGAGGAGTTCCGTTCGCTGACGACGCTTGGAAAAGTGAAACTGGTTCTCGGCTGGGCGGTCGTGGCGTTCGTTCTCATGCTGGGGATCGGCGGTAGTCTCGGGATCGTGGCCGGGGTCGTGCTCGGCCTCCTGTTTGCGACGCTCGGGGCGGTGCTGTGGATCGGCGGGTTCGGGTAGCGCCCGGGGCCCCCGGAGCCCGACCGGGAAGTACACAAGTCCCCGCCCGCTCCGACCCTGTATGACAGGACTCGACGTCGACGCCACCGATACCGACGAGCGGAGCGCCGACGCTGAACGCGAGGACACCACGATCGACGTCGAAGCCGTCGACGACGCCGGCGGGACCGACGGCGCGGGATCCGGGGACGTGCCGGAGACGGTCACCGACGCCGAGACCCTTCCCGAGCGGATCGACGCGCCGGAGTACGTCCTCTACGGCGGGAAGGGCGGCGTCGGCAAGACGACGATGGCGGCGGCGACGGGGCTCGCGTCGGCGGCAACGGGGACCGCGACGCTCGTGGTCTCGACCGACCCGGCCCACTCGCTGTCGGATACCCTCGACTACGACGTCCCGGCGCAGCCGACCCGGATCCGCGAGGACATGCCGCTGTACGCCGCCGAGATCGACCCAGAGGCCACGGTCGCGGGACCGTTCGGCGGCGGCCCGGACGCGGGGGCGGGCTTCGACGGCGACGGCGGCGTCGGGCCGGACGGTGACGGGCCCTTCGACGCAGACGGCCCCGAGGGCGGCGCGTCGCCGTTCGGCGACCTCGGCGGGATGGGCGAACTCCTCGGCGGCGCGATGGATCCGGGGTCAATGCCCGGGGCCGACGAGGCCGCGGCGATGCAGCAGTTACTCGAATACCTCGACGACCCGCGGTTCGACCGCGTCGTCGTCGATACCGCGCCGACCGGCCACACCCTCCGGCTCCTGGAACTCCCGGAGGTGATGGACTCGATGCTCGGCCGGATCGCCACACTCCGCCAGCAGTTCTCCGGCATGATGGAGGGGGTCAAGGGGATGTTCGGAATGGGCACCGACAACGCGGGTGGCCCGGACCTCGACGAACTCCGCGAACGGATCGAGCGCCTCCGGGCCGTGCTCCGGGATCCCGAAAGGACCGACTTTCGCGTCGTATTGATTCCCGAGGAGATGAGCGTCGTCGAGACCGAGCGGCTGGTCGACCGGCTCGACGGCTACGGGATCCCGGTCCAGACCCTCGTGGTCAACCGGGTGATGGAGGATCTCGCCGAGTCGACGGCCGCGACGATCGACGACCGGTGGGTCGTCTCCCCCAACTTGGAGGACTGCGAGTTCTGTGGGCGCCGGTGGCAGGTCCAACAGGACGCGATCCGGCGGGCAACCGACCTGTTCCGCGGCCGCGACGTGAAACGGGTGCCGCTGCTCGCCGAGGAGGTCCGTGGCGAGTCGGCGCTCCGTGTCGTAGCGGCATGTCTGGCGTAGGCGGCGGCTACAGGCGCGGCGCGGTGCGAGTCACCCGACCTACAGCTTCCGCAGATACCGGTAGCCGACGTCGAGCCACCGCGAGGGGAGAAACCGGGCGAGGGCGGCGACCCGCGCGGCGGTCCCCGGCCGGTACCGCGCCTTCGGCTTCGTCGACGACGCGGCGTCGACGATGTCCTCGGCGACGCGCTCGGGCGTGATCGCGCCGAGTCCACCGCCGCCGACGAGCCGGGTATCGGAGAACAACTCGTAAAACGAGTCGTACGCGCCCGAGCGGTCGAGTCCGTCGATGTCGTCGGACAATTCACCTCCGGCGTCGTCGGCCGTCTCGTCCGCACCACCGCCGTCGCCGTACACCTCCGCCTCCGCGCGGTCGGTGAACGACGTCTCGACCGGGCCCGGTTCGACCAGGACCACGTCGATGCCGTACTCGGCGACCTCGGTTCTGAGCGCGTCGCTCATCGCCTCCACGGCGAACTTCGAGCCCGCGTAGACCCCGCCGCCGGGGAACGACACCTGCCCCGCGGCGCTCGAGACGTTCACGATCGTGCCCGCCTCCTGAGCCCGCATGTGTGGAAGCGCCGCGCGGAGCAGCCGGTGGGGGCCGTAGAGGTTCACGTCGAACTGTCGGTGGACCTTCCCGGTGGGCACGTCCTCGACCGGGCCCAACTGGCCGTACCCGGCGTTGTTGACCAGACACGAGAGGTGGCCCTCATCGTCGATGATCCGGTCGACCACGCGCTCGACGTCGTCGGGGTCGGTAACGTCGAGCGTGGCGATCCGACACCCCGCGTCGCCGAGCGTCTCGATGTCGGCGGGGTTTCGAGCCGTCGCGTAGACACACCAGTCCTCAGCTAGGAACGCACGCGCCGTTTCGCGACCGATCCCGGACGAACAGCCGGTGATCAGGACCGTCTTCGGGTACACGGCTACGAGGACGCGCCGGGCGGTGTTAACTGTGGGCGGTTCGGCGGCAACCGCAGGCGCGGCAGCGACACCCCGCCCCGAGTACCACACGCTTAATTCCCCGCCGGCGGTGGATCGGGTATGCGATTCGACCGATCGGCGGGCGTGTTCTGCCACCTCACCTCCCTGCCCGGCCCGCACGGCATCGGCGACCTCGGCGGCGGCGCGCGGGCGTTCGTCGAGTGGCTCGCCGACGCCGAGCAGTCCTACTGGCAGTTCTGCCCGCTGGGGCCGACGGCCTCGGTCCACGGCGACTCCCCGTACCAGTCGTACTCCGCCTTCGCGGGCAACCCCCTGCTTGTCAGCCTCGACCGACTCGTCGACGACGGCTACCTCGAGGGCGTGGACCTGGAGGTCGAGGCCGGATCCGGAAGCACTGACGGCGGGCCGGCTGACCCGGAGTTCCCCGACGACTACGTCGACTACGGCCGCGTCCGCGAATACAAACTCGACCGGCTCCGGACGGCCGCCGAGCGGTTCAACGCCGACCCCAACGGGGACGACCGCGCGGCGTTCGACGCGTTCCGCGAGCGGGCGTCGGGGTGGCTCGACGACTACGCGCTGTTCATGGCGTTGCGGACGCGGTACGACGGCGCGTGGACGGACTGGCCCGAGCCGATCCAACGGCGCGATCCCGACGCCTTGGGGTCCCACCGCGAGGAACTGTCGGCGACGGTCCGGTATCACGAGTTCGTCCAGTTCGTCTTCGACCGCCAGTGGCGCGCGCTCCGGGACTACGCCGCCGACCGCGGGATCGACCTCGTGGGTGATCTCCCGATCTACGTCGCGCTCGACAGCGCCGACGTGTGGGCGAACCCCGGGGTCTTCGATCTGACACCGCATAACGAGCCCGCGGCGGTCGCAGGTGTGCCGCCCAATCCCGGTGACGACGGCCAGCGGTGGGGCAATCCCGTTTACGACTGGGACCGGCTTCGATCGACCGGCTACGCGTGGTGGCTCGATCGGCTGGACCGGCTGCTCGACCTCGTGGACGTCGCCCGGATCGACCATTTCAAGGGGTTCGACGAGTTCTGGGCGATCCCCGCCGACGCCGACGACCCCGCGGCGGGAGCGTGGCGCGACGCCCCCGGCCACGACTTCTTCGGGACCGTCGACGCCGAACTCGGGGAACTCCCGTTCGTCGTGGAGGATCTGGGGTTTCTCGACCCGGGGGTGGTCGACCTCAGGGACCGGTTCGGCTTCCCGTCGATGCGGGTGCCGCACTACGCCGACTGGTGTCAGCAGGGGGATATGTACCAGCCGATGCACTTCCCGGAGGCGAGTGTCGGCTACACCTCGACGCACGACACGAATACCCTGGTGGGGTACTACGGGTCGCTGTCGGAGCGCCAACGGGACTGCCTCCACTACAACATCGGCGCCGACGGCTCGGAGATCCAGTGGTCGGTGATCGAGGCGGTGTGGCGCTCCGACGCCGTGCTCGCGGTCACCACGGTCCAGGACGTGCTCGGGCTCGGCGAGGGCGCCCGGTTCAACCGCCCCGGCACCGCGACCGGGAACTGGACGTGGCGGGTCTCGGAGGCCGCGCTCCGCGAGGGCGACGCGAAACGGCTCGCGCGACTGACCGACGAACACGTCCGGAACTAGTCTGGCCGTCTCCGGTCCGCCCCCGTGACCGAGCCGGACGCGACCGAAACCCCGATACCCGCCCCGTCCCTCCGAGTTTGCAATGACAGTCGATTCCGGACCCACGCCCGGCGTCGAGGGTGCCGTCGATACCGAATCGGGAGCGATCCCGCTTTCGGATGTCGCGGGGCCGTTCGACCTCCAAGCCACCGTCGAGAGCGGCCAGTCGTACCTCTGGAACCGCCCGGACGGCCGGATGTACGAGTCGTCGGCCGCCGCCGGCGGCGACGCGTGGTACCGGACCGTCGCCCCGCCGATCGACGGCGTCACCGACGAGCCGATCGCGGTCAGGATCCGCCAGCGCGAGGGGCGGCTGGAGTGGGTCGCGACCGACGACGCCGTTGCACTTCTGACTCACCTGCTCCGGCTCGACGACGACCTCGACGCCATCTACGACGCCGCGCCCGACGACGACCTGATCGGGCGCGCGTTCGACGCCTACCGCGGGCTGCGGCTGGTCCGTGACCCGCCCTTCCCGTGTCTGATCTCGTTCATCTGCTCGGCGCAGATGCGCGTCGCCCGGGTCCACGGGATGCGGGTCGCGCTCGCGGCGTCGTTCGGCACCGAGTACGAACTCGACGGGGCGTCGGTCCCCGCGTTTCCGACGCCCGACCAGTTGGCCGCGCGGACCGAGGCCGAACTCCGCGAGCGGAAACTCGGCTATCGCGCGCCGTACGTCCAGCGGACCGCGGAGATGGTCGCGGACGGCGACGCCCACCCGAGCGAGGCGGTCGGCATGGAGTACGAGGCCGCCCGGGAGTATCTGACCCGGTTCGTCGGCGTCGGGGACAAGATCGCAGACTGTGTGCTGCTCTTCTCGCTGGGGTATCTGGAGGCGATTCCCTTGGACACCTGGATCAGGACCGCGATCGCGGAGTACTACCCCGACTGCGACCGCGGCAACTACGCCGAGACCTCGCAGGCGCTCCGGGAGCGGCTCGGCGGCGAGTACGCCGGATATGCCCAGACGTACCTGTTCTACTACCTTCGGACCCGCGACGACGAGTGACCGCGGTCGGCGAACGTTTGATTGCGACGGCGACCGTACAACGGATATGGACTGCAGAGTCGTCGTCGAGGCTGCCATTCCGGTGTACGACGTGACGACCGCCGACGAAGCCATCCGGATCGCCATCTCGAAGACCGGCGGGATGCTCAATCCGGACCTGAGCTACGTCGAGATCTCGATGGGGTCGCGGACCTCCCCCGACGGCGAGGAGCTCCCCCCGGCGTTTATTGCGGCCGACGAGGCCCTCGTCGCACTGGAACTCGAGATGACCGTGTTCAACGTCGAGCAGGAGGAGCACGCCTCCCGGATCGCTCGGAAGGAGATCGGCCAGCGGTTGGAGAACGTCCCGCTGAAGGTGCTCTCGGTCGAGCAGGTCGAAGACGACGGGAACGACGACGGGGCGACGGACGACGACACGACGGACCGCGACCCGGAACCCGACGACGGCGAGGACCTCATCCCGGAGTTCGACGACCTGGTCGAAGACACCTGATACTGTCGGCTATCGTCGCATAACGGATTTCGACACCCCGGGGTATCGAAAGGCATCACGTAGCTATAGCCAACAGCATGAGCCCGGGTAGTATCGACGGCAGCAGCGGCAGCGAGCGAAGGGAGACGATCACTCGGCGGGGAGTAATGGGACCGTCGCCGGTCGGCGGGGAGTTCGGAGAACGGCGGGCCGGCAGATCAGTCGGCGGTCGCGGCGACGCGGGTCAGTTCTTCCTCGTCGAAGGATCCGGTAATTCCGGTAATCAGTCGGAATACAGCGTCCTTGTGGTCTGTCTTGGATTTGTGGATCGATGTCGGTCGGACACCGAGTTCGTTGTACGCTTCGAGCGACACTTCCTCCTCGTCCCACGATTCGACGTGTGTGTGTACCTCTGCAAGCAGACCGTGAAGGTGGATGAGCTCCTGCTTCTTCATAAGCATCCGCAATTGAAACTGGAGGGATATATTATTATCCTGAGTCTCGTTAACACGGGGCCCCCGAATATCCGCCCGAAGCGCCCCAATTCGACCGATTCACCGTGTTCGATGATGAGGAATCGAATCGGTGATCGTTGGTGTCGTGCGCCCGCTCCGACCGGCCGTCCGTCGGTCGGGAGGGATATGAACGCTTTAGACGTCGTCGTCCGTTGGACGAGGTATGGATTACGAGGACCAGCTCGACCGAGCACTCGAACGGTCGCCCGACATCGCCGATGCCGGGGAACGCTTCGAGGTCCCCGACCCGGAGGTGCGCGCCGAGGGCAACAGCACGATCTGGGAGAACTTCGGGGCGGTGCACGACCGACTGGCGCGGGAGCCCAACCACGTGATGCGGTTTCTGCAGTCCGAACTCGGGACCAGCGCGGGGATCGACGACAGCGGCCGGGCGCGGTTCACCGGCGACTTCAAGCAGCGCCGGATCGCCGACGCCGTGGAGTCGTACGTCGCGGAGTTCGTCACCTGCTCGGAGTGTCGCTCCCCGGACACGCGGCTGGTCGACGAACGCGGCACGACAGTGTTGAAGTGCGACGCCTGCGGCGCGATATCGCCGATCCCGGACCTGTGAGACGGGTCCGCACCGCTACTCGAACTGTTTTACCGCGTCCAGATCGCGCTCGGTCCGCATGAACTCCGCGAGTCGGCGGGTCGTGCCGCACGCCGAACACGTGAAGTTGTTCCGGTGACCCGGCAGCGACGACGGGTCGTCCTGCCAGTCTTTCCCACACTCGGGACACAGCAGTCTGACGAACGCTTCGACCATACGCGTAGCGACTCCCGGTACGTCAATAAACCCTTGGTGTGTGGTAGCGCGTGCGCCAGAACGGGGCCGAGCCGGTTACGTCGTCATGCCGGCGTCGCTGGCTTCCAGCAGCTCCTTGTACCGGTTCCGGATCGTGACCTCGGAGACGTCGGCGACATCGCTGACCTGGTTTTGGGTCACCTTCTCGTTCGTGAGCAGTGCCGCCGCATAAACCGCGGCCGCGGCGAGTCCGACCGGCGACTTCCCCGAGTGGATGGCGGCGCGCTTCGCGCTCTCGAGCAGTTCCCGCGCCTGGCGTTCGGCCTCGTCCGAGAGGTCGAGGTCGGAGGCGAACCGGGGCACGTACTGCGTGGGGTCGGCGGGTTCGACCTCCAGTTTGAGCTCGCGGACCACGTACCGGTACGTCCGCGTGAGTTCCATCTTGTCGACCCGGGAGACCCGCTCGATCTCGTCGAGCGAGCGCGGTGTTCCCGCCTGGCGGGCCGCAGCGTACAGCGCCGCGGTCGCAACGCCCTCGATGGAGCGACCGGGGAGGAGGTCCTCGTCGAGCGCGCGGCGGTAGATCACGGAGGCGGTCTCGCGGACGTTCTCGGGAAGACCGAGCGCCGACGCCATCCGGTCGATCTCGCCGAGGGCCTGCTTGAGGTTGCGCTCCTTCGAGTCACGCGTCCGGAACCGCTCGTTCCAGGTCCGGAGGCGCTGCATCTTCTGGCGCTGGTTCGACGACAGGGAGTTGCCGTATGCGTCCTTGTTCTGCCACCCGATGTTGGTCGATAGCCCCTTGTCGTGCATCAGGTTCGTGGTCGGTGCACCGACCCGGGACTTCCGGTCGCGTTCTGCGCTGTCGAAGGCGCGCCACTCCGGGCCGCGGTCGATCGAGTCCTCGTCGACGACCAGCCCGCACTCGGCACACACCGTCTCGCCGTGTGACTCGTCGGCGACGACGTTGCCGCCGCACTCCGGGCAGACGAGTTCCTCGCGCTCTGCGGTCTGCTCGTCGTCCGTCGTGCGCTCGTCGGCGTCCGTTCGCGCCGCGCTGTACTCCGTTGTGCGGTCTCTGAGTTGTGTGTCGCTCATGATTGAAAACGGGTCGCCCTCGGCCGGAGAGAGAATGA
The DNA here is from genome assembly GCA_964504395.1 of uncultured Halobellus sp. GTDB lineage: Archaea > Halobacteriota > Halobacteria > Halobacteriales > Haloferacaceae > Haloquadratum. The sequence continues at coordinate 9,650 of CAZDEJ010000060.1, forward strand.
TGTTCGAAATAGTCCAGCCGGGGTTATCCTTACAATCTGTAAGGCTCAAACGATATTAAAACTTCCGTTCCTGCAGGTACGCGAAATCGATCCGTAAACGCCGATAAGTGGCGTTTAGCGCCGTTTCTGCGCCCGGGAGGGCGGATGCCCGAGTGTATATAATACTTCGGTCAGTTCGGCGATCAGGCCCGCCCGTCCCGGTGGGCGTGCATGCTGACGGCGACGGCTCACATCACCAGCGTCATCATCAGGTGGAGTCACGAACGCTCCGGAGGCCGGGGGGGATCACGCGGGGTCGTCGTGCAGACCCGCCCGGCGAACGGTGGGATCGTACCGACCGGAACTCGGTTCATCGCGTCGTCGATCACCCGCAGCCAGTCACGCGGGCATGCCGGGCGGCGGTCGGTCGGGCCCGATGCTACGCTTCGACCGGGTGGTCGATCGCGCGCATCATCGAGAGGACGTTCGACTCCTCCTGGTCGGCGAGTTGTTGTGGGTAGACGCCGACCGCGACAACGAAGTCGTCGCCGTCGCGGTACTTCGTGACGTGCACGAAGACGTCGATTTCCTGGCCCTCGATGGATGCCGTCGCGGAGAACTTCGTCACCGTGGTCTCAGTCCCCCGGACGGTGATGTTCCGGCTGTCCACCCGCTCGATGTCGCCCAATCCGGAGTACTGCTGTTGGACGAACTCGACCAACCGGGCGTCGGAGTAACGTCCGATCGGGTTCAGCGTCTGGCCGGCGATCTCGACGGCGGGGGTGGTGACGACGTTGAACACGCCGACCTCCGCCTCGCCCAGCGGCCCGAGATCCATGCGTTTGGTGTAGTCTGCGATGTAGTTCGTCGCGACGACCCGGCGCTCCTGGCCGCCGGCCTCGAAGCTCCGGTTGACGGCGAGATCACGGGTGCCATTGTACTCGTAGCCCGCATTCTCCGCAGCGGATCCGGAGACGGCAGCCGGCTCCGCGGAGAATTCGAGCGGCTCGCTCCCGGTCAGGAAGCCGATACACCCGCTCGTCGCTAGCAACAGCGCGACTACGACGGCCGCTACCAGCCGGCGATTCGATGCCATACCATTGTGTTCGCAGCCGAGTGAGATTAAATACGGGGGTGGTGATCACCCGAGGTACGCCACCGAAACCGTCGTCGGGCCGGCGGCGGTGGAGAGGGTAACCGCCTCGACCAGCCGTTCGCGCACCGCCGTTCGCCAGGCTTCGACGGCCGCCTTGTGTCGCTCCCGGTGGCGTTCCTGCGAGTACGGCGTTTCGGACGCTCTGAGGTCGTCCTCGGTGTCGTCGACAGTCGGATACGTCGGGGGGTCGGCAACGAACAGCGCCGGCGGAATGTGGATCGGCGCCGCGTCGGTGCCGTCACCCTCGTCGCCGGCGGCTCCGGGGCTGTCGCTGGTCCGGACAACCCCGGCGTCGTGAAGCCGCGCCCGCATCCGGCCCGAGAACGGCGGCGTGACGCGGAGCACGATCTCGCGATCCCCGCGCGCTGCAGCCTCGAGGGAGTCGATTACGTCGCTCCCGGTCACCGCCAGCGACTCGATCCGGCGGGGGTCTGCCGGTGACGGCGAGCCGTCCGACCCGGCATCGCTCGATGGCGGGTCGTCGGCGGAGTTCCGGGCCGGGTCTGAGCGGTCGTCGGTGCGATCACCCCGGGTCATGTCACTCCGTGCGGCGGCGAGCGGCGTTGCTGGTCCCGAGTTCCCCGTCACACTCGGGACACCGTGCACGGAACGATCCGGGCGAGACGCGACACCCACACTCCAGACAGACGAACGATTGCCGGCCGCTCATCATGACCTGACAACGGACTCGTAGTGTGTTAACTCTTGCCGTGTTTTTGACGCCGGCGGAATCGCCAGCATGGGGCAGTGACCCCGGTCAAGGCCAGGGCCTACTTTGCGGTCGAGGCCCATACGCTAATATGGCGCAACATCCTGGGTTCCACTCGCTTCGCGACGAGGCCGCGACGTCGCTGTCGGTCGAGGGGTCGCTCCCGGTGTGGCTGACCGGCAGCCTCATTCGGAACGGGCCTGGCGCGTTCACCGTTCCCGGCGGAAGCAGTGTCGACCACTGGTTCGACGGGCTCGCTATGCTCTACCGGTTCACGTTCGACCCTGAAAGGGAAGCGGTCCACTACCGAAACCGGTTCCTTCGGACGGAGACCTACGAAGCCGCCCGGGCCGGCGAGTTCGACGGCGGGTTCGCGACGGGTGAGACCACGCTCCGGTCCCGGCTGGCGACGTTTCTCACGGACCCCTACGACAACACGAACATCATCGTCGAACGGGTCGGCGACGAGTTCCTCGCGCTGACCGAGTCGCCGCGGTGGGTCGCGGTCGATCCCGACTCCCTCGCGATGACCGGCCACGTCACCTACGAGGGGTCAGCCCCGACGGGGCAACTCTCGTGTGCGCATTTCAAGCGGGACCCGGCCACGGGACGCCTCCTCAACGTCACCACCGAGTTCGGCCGTACCAGCACCTACCACATCTACGCGATGGACGGGCCTCAGGAGCGGTCCCACGTCGGCAGCGTCGAGACGGACGAACCCGCGTACATGCACAGCTTCGCGATCACCCCGCGATACGTGATCCTCACGGAGTTCCCGCTCCGGCTGGACCCGAGCCGGTTTCTCAAGCCCGGCCGGCAGGCCCCGTTCATCGAGCAGTTCGAGTGGGAGCCCGACCGGGGCACTCGAGTGATCGTCGTCGATCGCACTACCGGTGAGACGGTCGCGACCCCGACGGCGGAGCCGATATTCGGGTTCCACCACGTCAATGCCTTCGAGCGCAGCGGCGGCGACGAGATCGTGTTCGATCTCGAAACCGTTCCGGATGCGACCACAATCGACTCGCTGTACCTCTCGGAGCTCCGGGGCGGCGACCTCGACACCCTCGCGGGCCGGCTGGACCGGTTCACCGTATCGCTCACCCACGACGGACGGGACGGTCCTAACGGTGCCGACATCGAGCGCGAGACGCTCTACGACGACGGAACGGCGCTCCCGACGGTCTCGCCCACGCGATGGTGTCGGCGGCACCGCTACGTCTACGCGATGAGCATGGACCAACCCGCGAGCGGGTGGGCCCACGGGGTTCTGAAGATCGACGCCGACACCGGCGACGCGATCGAACACCGGGCCGGCGGGGACTACTTCGGCGAGCCGATCTTCGTACCCGACCCCGACGGTACCGACAAGGACGACGGCGTGGTCCTGACCGTCGCACTCGACGACGACGCCGACGTCTCGCGGCTGATCGTCCTCGACGGGGGGACGCTGGAGGAGCGCGCGCGGGCCACACTCCCCCACCAGGTACCGTTCGATTTTCACGGCCGGTACTTCCCGGGCGTTCGGGCTTCGGCGTCGGCGTAGCGGGCAGGTCGGATAGCGAACAGCCGGGACACCGCGTCCCCGCGCCGACGTCCCGGACACCCGCTGCCCGGCGCGGGGCAGATCTCAGATCACGCGGGGTGTGATCCCGGAATCGGACATAAACCTCCGGGGTCGCCCGGAGGTACCGTTTAGTTAGGAGTGAACCCGTCGTGAATGGCGCGGTTGAGACCCCGGAAGCCCCCGCACTCTCGACTCGGTGGCTTCGCTGTGGTCCTCGTCGCTCACTACGTTCGCTCCTGC
>CAZDEJ010000061.1:0-3027 GCA_964504395.1 uncultured Halobellus sp.
GCGATGACCGCCACCCGGATCCTGGTGATCGTCTTCGGAGCGATCCTCCTGCTGTACACGCTCAAACAGTCCGGCGCGTTCGACGTGATCAACGCCGGCTTCTCGCAGATCAGCGACGACCGCCGGGTACAGGTGATCCTGCTGGTGTTCCTGATGGGGTCGTTCATCGAGGGGGCCGCCGGGTTCGGCACGCCCGCCGCCATCGTTGGTCCGCTGTTGGTCGGGCTCGGGTTCCCGCCGCTTGCGGCCGTCGTGGTGGCGCTGACGGGCAACATCCTGGCGATCACGTTCGGTGCCGTCGGCACGCCCCTGATCATCGGTCTGCGCGACGTCGTGTTCGCCGAGGGGACCAGTGCCGCCCAGGAGGTCGTCGGACAGGGCGGGTTCGCGAGCGTCGGCGCCTACGTCGCCCAGATCGGCGTCTGGGCGGCGCTCATCCACGCCGTGGTCGGGATCGCCATCCCGTTCATCGGGGTCGCGATGATGACCCGGTTCTTCGGGGAGGAGCGGTCGATCCGGCCGGCGATCGAGATCCTCCCGCTCGCGCTGTTCGCGTGGGCGGCATTCGCGATCCCGTACGTCGCGACGGCCGTGCTCCTCGGCCCGACGTTCCCCGCCCTGCTCGGGGCGATGGTCGGCCTGCTGGTCGTGACGGCGACGCTGCGCGCGGGGTATTTCCTCCCCGACGACGAGTGGGACTTCGGGCCGCAGGCCCAGTGGCCCGACCACTGGGTCGGCTCCATCGAGCCCGGTCAGGGCGTCGGCGGGCGGCGCGGTAACGAGACGGTCGCCGCCGACGGCGGGACGGTCACCGCCGACCCGGGCCGCGGTGAGGGCATGTCGCTGGCGACGGCGTGGCTGCCGTACGTGCTTGTCGCGGCGCTGCTCGTGGTGACGCGGGTCGTCGGTCCGCTCCAGTCGTTCCTGTCGAGCACGGGCGTTCTGGTCTGGGAGAACATCCTGGGCACCCCCTTCTCCGAGGGGGTCGAACTGCTCTACCTCCCGGGCAGCCTGTTCGTGCTCGTCGCGGTCGTCACGTACGCGCTGCACGGGATGAGCACCGACGACATCAAAGCCTCCTGGTCGGAGGCGGTCCGCAACATCGCGCCCGCGGTGGTCGCGCTGTGGTTCGCGGTGGCGACGGTGATGATCATGCAGCGCACCGGCAGCACCGTGGTGCTGGAGACGGCGCCGGTGTCGAGCGGGATGCTCGGGCTGCTGTCGGAGCTGACCGCCAGCGCGACCGGCGCCGCGTTCCCGTTCTTCTCCGGGTTCATCGGCGCGTTCGGCGCGTTCATCGCCGGGTCGAACACGGTGAGCGACATCCTGTTCGGGCTGTTCCAGTACCAGGCCGCCCAGCAGATCGGCGCGCCGACGCAGGTCATCGTCGCCGGCCAGGCGGTCGGCGGCGCCATCGGCAACCTGATCGCCATCCACAACGTCGTCGCGGCGCTCACGGTGGTCGGGCTCATCGGCGAGGAGGGCCGCGTCATTCGACTCGAACTGATTCCGGTCGCGTACTACGGCGTTGCGACCGGTATACTGACCCTGCTGCTCGCGTACGTGGTGGCACCGGGCAGCTTCTGACACGGCGTCGGGTCACGGGGGCCGGTTCCGGGTTCGGTTTCCGGATCGACCCCTCACTGACCACGGCGCGCTCACTCCGATGACAACATCAGACACGACGAACGACGATCGAGCACCGCCCCCGACGGACCCAGCCGCCGACCGACGGGCCCCCTACGACTACCGCAGTGACGACGTCGAGGCGCCGGAGCTGGTCGACGCACTCGACGCCCGGGTCGACGGCGACGTGCGGTTCGATTCGTACACGAGGGAACTGTTCGCGACGGACGCAAGCGCCTACCGGGAGCGCCCGGTCGGGGTGGTGGCGCCGCGGTCGGCCGACGACGTCGAGGCGGTGATGACGTACTGTGCGGCGGAGAACATCCCGGTGCTCCCGCGTGGCGGCGGCACCAGCCTGGCGGGGCAGGCGGTCAACGAGGCGGTCGTCCTCGACTTCAAACGGTACATGAACGAGGTCGTCGACGTCGACCCCGACGCCGGGACGGCCCGGGCGCGTCCGGGGGTCACCATCGCCCGGTTGAACGACGCGGTCGAACCCCACGGGCTCAAGTTCGCCCCCGACCCCGCGTGGGGGGACAAGAGCGTCCTCGGCGGCGCCATCGGCAACAACACCACCGGCGCCCACTCGCTGAAGTACGGCAAGACCGACGCGTACGTCGAGTCCTGCGAGGTGGTGCTCGCGGACGGTACCCGCACGACGTTCGGGTGGGTCGACGTCGACGACCTCCACGACCGGGCGGTGGCGGCGCGCGAGGCCGGCTCCCCGATCGAGGCGCAGGTGTACGCCGAGGTCGGCCGGCTCATCCACGAGGAGGCCGCGGAGATCGAGGCGCGGTATCCGCCGCTGAAGCGGAACGTCTCCGGGTACAACCTGGACATGCTGGTTGACGACGCCAAGGAGCGGGGGGCGGTGAATCTGGCCCGACTCCTGGCCGGCAGCGAGGGGACGCTCGCCATCGTCACCGAGGCGACCGTCTCGCTGGAGCCGATTCCGCCCGAGACGGCGGTCGTCATGCTCACCTACGACGGCGTGGTGTCGGCGATGCGCGACGTCGCTCCGATCTTGGAGCACGACCCCGCGGCCGTGGAGGTGATGGACGACGTGCTGCTCGATATGGCGCGGGACACGCCGGAGTTCGCCGACCTCGTGGCGACGCTGCCGGAGGGCACGGCCGCGACGCTCCTGGTGGAGTTCTACGCCGACACCCCCGACGCCGGCCGCCGGAAGGTGCAGGACCTCCTCGCCGACCGGCTGCCCGACGCCGACGCCGCGGCGTCGGCCGAGGGCCGGACCCCGATCCACGCGGTCGACGCCTTAGAGGCGTACGACGACGATCGGCAGGCGCGGTTCTGGAAGATGCGTAAAGCCGGGCTCCCGATCCTGCTGTCGAACACGGGCGACGACAAACACTGGCCGTTCGTCGAGGACACCGCCGTGCC
>CAZDEJ010000061.1:3127-5544 GCA_964504395.1 uncultured Halobellus sp.
GGCTACGAGTTCGACGCCGGGTTCGACCCCGTTCTCGAGTGGGACAACGACAACGGCTTCCAGGGGATGGTCGAACTCTGCCACGGGTGTGCGGGGTGTACCGGCCACCAGGAGACCACCGGCGGCGTGATGTGCCCGACCTACCGGGCGGCCGACGAGGAGATCACGAGCACGCGCGGGCGTGCGAACGCGCTCCGGGCGGCGATGAGCGGCGACCTCCCCGCCGACCCGACCGACGAGGAGTTCGTGACGGAGGTGCTCGACCTCTGTATCGGGTGCAAAGGGTGCAAGAACGACTGTCCGAGCGGCGTCGACCTCGCGAAGCTGAAAGCCGAGGTGGTCCACGAACACCACCAGCGCGAGGGGATCGACCTCCGGGATCGGCTGTTCGCCAACGTCGAGACCGTGCTCCGCGCCGGGAGCCTGTTCGCGCCCGTGTCGAACTGGGCGATGGACGTCCCGGGAGCCGGGTGGCTGATGGAGCGGACGCTCGGAATCGCCGCCGAGCGGGACCTGCCGTCGTTCAGCCGACACACGTTCGTCGACTGGATGGCCGATCGCGGGGGGTCGACGGTTCCGGCCGACGACGCACGCCGCAGGGCGCTGCTCGTCCCGGATCCGTACACGAACTACAGCCACCCCGACGTCGGCGCGGCGGCGGTGCGCGTGTTGGAGGCCGCCGGCGTCCACGTCCGCCTCCCGGACGGCGTCACCGACAGCGGCCGCCCGGCGTTCTCGAAGAGCATGCTGGACCACGCGCGGGCGACCGCAGCGGAGAACGTGGCCGCCCTCGCGCCCCGCGTCCGGGACGGCTGGGACGTCGTCACTATCGAACCCTCGGATGCGGTGATGTACCAGAACGACTACCTGGATCTCCTCACGGGCGCCGACGCCGAGGCCGTCGCACGCAACGCCTACGGGGTGTGTGAGTACCTCGACGTCCACGACCTCGACCGGGCGATCGAGTTCGGGCGGGCGGACGACCACCTGACCTACCACGGCCACTGTCACCAGAAGGCCACCCGGAAGGACCACCACGCCGTCGGCGTCCTCCGGCGCGCGGGGTACGCGGTCGACCCGCTCGACTCGACGTGTTGTGGGATGGCCGGGAGCTTCGGCTACGAGGCGGAGCACGTCTCGATGAGCGTCTCGATCCGCGACCTGCTGTTCGATCAGGTGGACGCCTCGACCGGCGACCGGGTCGTGGCTCCGGGTGCGTCCTGTCGCTCACAGCTCGCCGCACACGAAGGGCTGGACGGCGAGGAGCCCCCACACCCGATCGAACTCGTCGACGAGGCCCGGGGGGAGTGAGCCCTCCCGCGGCCGAGGCTCAGTCGTCACAGGGCCACCGCTGGCGGCCGTCCCGCCCCGGGTCCACGCCCCGCTGCCGGTCCCGCCACCGGCGCAGCCGACACACTTCCCCGCGGAGGGTTCGCCGCTCGACGAGCGCGAACCCGACGGCCACGACCCCGAAGCCGAGGAGGCTCACCGCCGACACGCCCGCACCGAGGAAGACCCACCCGGTCACCGCGGCGGTGATCGGCACGACGTACGCCACCAGGTTCGCCCGAACCGGGCCGATCCGTTCGAGCAGCACGAAATGGAGGGCGTACGCGACCGCCGTCGACGGGACGCCGACCAGCAGCAGACTCCCGAGCGTGAGCGGGCTCACGCTCCAGGGGGCGACCTGCGGTTCCCCGCCGGCGAGGCTGCTCAGGTGAAGCAGGAGCGCTCCGATCGCCATCGCCCACGCGGTGAGCGGGAGCCGGTCCATCCCGGGTCGGATGCGCTTCAACACGACGCTTCCGACCGCGATCGCGGTCGCAGCCCCCAACACGAGAAACTGGCCCGCGGTCTCGCCGCCGAGCGACGCCGGGGACGGCTGGACGATGATCACCACGCCGGCCAGTGCGACGCCGATCCCGAGCACGCCCGTCCCCGAGAGTCGGTCGCCGAGCAGCCACCACGCGAAGATCGGGGCCAACACCGGGTTCAGCCCGTACATGATCGACGCCATCGCCGGCGTCGTCGACCCCTGCCCGGTGAAGAGCAGGGCGTTGTTCAGCGCCACCAGGAACACGCCCGCCACCGTGATGCCGAGGAGGTCGCGTCGGGTCCGCGGGAGCCACGCCGACCGGGCACGGGTCGCGACGACGTACCCCATCAGCACCGCGGCGCCGACGTCGAAGCGGAACCCGGCGAACAGGAGCGGCGGGAACTCGCGAAGCCCCGTCTTGATGGCGACGAACGCGCCGCCGAACAGCACGGCCAGCAGCACGAACGAAACGGCGTCGCGGTAGCGGGCCGGCACCGATATCCGGGGTAGTGATATCGGAGTTTCGATAGTTCTCTTCAGGCGAACCACCCGTCGTTTCTGACTCGTCTCATAGAATCAAATACGCCCCGAATACGGAAGA
>CAZDEJ010000061.1:5644-7157 GCA_964504395.1 uncultured Halobellus sp.
GGGCGACTGCCGCTCGGGCTGGTGCCGCTCCGCGATCGCGAGGAAGTTGTCGAACAGCCGCGTCGTGACCGCCGCGTCGGCGACAGCGTCGTCGGTGATCCCGTCGAGCACCGCTCGGATCCGGTCGTCGAGCAGGTCCTTCCCCCGAGTGACCCACTCCGCGGTCTCGCGGTCGTACTCCGGGTGGAACTGGACGCCGTAGGCGCTCCCGACCCGGAACGCCTGCGTACCGTACTCGTTCCGTGCGAGGACGCTCGCACCCGGCGGGAGCTCGGCCACCCGGTCGGAGTGCGTCTCGAAGCTCGTGAACGACTCCGGGATCCCCTCGAACAGCGGGTCCTCGCCGATCCGCCGGACGCCCCGATACCCCAGCTCGTATTCCCCCATGTCGACGACCCGACCGCCGAGCGCCTGCGCGATGAACTGGTGGCCCCAACAGACCCCCAGGGTGGGAACGTCGGCCGCGTGAACGCGCCGGAACCACTCGGTCAGTTCGTGGATCCAGTCGCGGTCGTCGTACACCGACGTCTGGGACCCGCTGATCACGACGCCGTCGGCGTCCCAGGTCGACGCCGACACCGACGGGGGAAAGACCCCGTCGCTCGGCTCGTACACGGTCAGGCTGGCGTCCAGTTCCCGCTCGAAGTTCGCCACCGCCGGCGTGTCGCCGACGGATGCGTCCACGACCACCATTCGTCGGGTCATACGCGGACGTACGGGACGCGCTCGCTTATAGTTTTGCGAGATATTTGCAATACTGTCTGCCGGGGACTTGCCGAGAGAGCACTCGCTCCGTACTCCGATCACGTTGTCCTGCGCCAACCGAGTGTTCAATCGGATCGTCCCGTAACTTCGGGTGTGATGGGATCCGACGAGTCACCGGTCGAAACCCCCGGCAGCCAGGAGGCGGGGATCCGACTCCCGTGGAGCGTGATCGGCACCGGAACCCGGCGCCGGGTCGCGGCGCTCGACGAGCGGATCATCCGCCTCCTGGACGCGTACAGCGTGCCGCTCCTGAGATACAGCCTGGCGGTCGTCTTCTTCTGGTTCGGCGTCCTCAAACCGATCGGGGTGAGTTCGGCAACCGAGATCGTCAGCGAGACGGTCTACTTCCTGCCCCCGGAGGTTTTCGTTCCGGTTCTGGGCGTCTGGGAGATGCTGATCGGCGTCTGTCTGCTGCACAGGAAGCTGCTGCGGGCCGGCATCGCGCTGCTGTTGCTCCAGATGGCCGGCACCTTCCTCCCGCTCGTGCTCCTGCCGGACGTCTCGTTCGCGACGGTCCCGCTGGTGCCCAGTCTGGAGGGCCAGTACATCCTCAAGAACCTGGTACTCATCTCCGGAGCGCTGGTGGTCGCGTCGTACAGCCTGGATCCGATTGCCGACCCGGAGTGACCGTCCGCGGGGAACCGTCCTCGGCTCGCCGACCGACGGCTGGGACCTCAGCACCGTCGTCGCGGTCACGCGACGGTCGCCGACCCGGTGAACGGGTGCCGGACCAGGAGTCCGACGGCCG
>CAZDEJ010000061.1:7257-13117 GCA_964504395.1 uncultured Halobellus sp.
ACACGAGGATCAACGGATCGGTGACGATCACCCCGCCGGAGATGAAACAGCACGGCCGCGGCCTCGGCGGCCACACCCAGCGTCGCGATCAGCACCGACCGACGGGACGCTCACCCCCGTCGCACCGCCTCACGGACGACCCCCGAACCCGGGGTGCGGGTGGGCTCCCGGTCGTCTCGGGACATCGGTTCCGACTCGAAGCAGCACCCGTTTCAGCTCACGTTTGTCGAGCGCCAACCCGACCCGGCCGCGGTCGCGGGAACCCGAAACCAATTGTATGCTCGCCGGTCAAAGAGTCGATGGATGCGCGAGTTCGTCTTCGAGATCAGGTACGCACGCGGGTCCGACGAACTGATGGATCTGTTCATCGACACTCCGGAGGCGAGTTCGACGGCGCTCATCTGCTCGATGGGCGACGCGAAACTCTGGAAACTGGACCGCACGGTCGGCCCGACCGCCGCCGTGGAGACCGCCACGTCACTCCTCACCGACACGACACACGACCAACTGAGCGTCAGCGGTCGCACCTACGACGCACGTCGGTACACCGACGTGCTGGAGCGGGAGTCGGATCGAAGCCTGGTGTACAACTACTTCGAGGAGCTCGTCCGGTGCGATTCCGTGCCGACGATGACGAACCGCTACCTGAACGGCGCGCTGCTCTTCGAAGTGACCCGCCGGGAGGACACCGAGAGGTGGCGCATCCTGATGGAGGACGACAAGAAGGTGGGAATGCTGTACGACACGCTCCAGGGTGCGTTACGCGACGGGCTGTCGTTTCACTTCGACCACCTCGGGGACTCGAACGGCCCGATGTTCGCCCCCTTCGATTCGGTCGCGATCCGACCCGAACAGTTCCACGTGCTCGAGACGGCCGCCGAGGAGGGCTACTACCGGACGCCGCGGGAGACGACGTTGGGCGAGCTCGCGACCGAACTCGGGTGTCCGCGGTCGACAGTCTCCTACCGGCTTCGCAGGGCCGAGGCGGCCCTCGTCGACGAGTATCTCGCCAACAACGCCTGACCGCCACCGCCCGTCGGGAGGCAGGACCCCCGACGGTCACCGCCGTGGGGGCGGTCGAGTCCGTCAGTCCCGGCTGTACTCCTTCCGGAACCCGCGGAACTCGGAGCGGTGTGCCTCCTCGTCGGCGAGGATCTCGACCGCCAGATCCTCGGTCACCGGGTCGTCGGCCGCCCGTGCGAGTTCGACCAGCCGTTCGTACGTCGAGATCGCGTCCTCTTCGGCGTCCAACACGCCGTCGATCACGGCGAGGACGTCCGTCGAGTCCGCCGGTGGTTGGAGGCTGTCCTGGTGGGCGGTGAACGCCGCCGACCCCGGAAGCCGGGCGTCGAGTTGCTTGAGTCGCCGGCCGAGCGTTCCGGCGTGGCCGAGTTCCTCCTCGATGTCCGCTTCGAGGCTCTGCTTGATCTCCTGCGCTCGAACCCCTTCGAGGACGATCGAAATCGTCCGGTAGTTCATCACCGTCTCCAACTCCTCCAAATACGCGCTTCGGAGCACGTCGGTCACCGAGTCACTGGAAGACATCGGTGTCACCTTGGCTCCCGGCACGATTATGCGTGGGTTTGTCCTACGACAAGCGACGTCGGTTCCGCCGGTCGTCGAGCGGGTCGCCGCCGAGACCGACGCGGCCGTAGCGACGGTCGACATCGACGCGAACCGGCGGCTCGCGGCCGACTACAGCGTCCGCAGCGTCCCGACTCTCCTCCTGTTCGACAAGGGGGCAGCCGGCCGAACGGCTCGTCGGGATGCAAGACGAGTCGCGCCTCCGATCCGTGATCGACGCGCACGCGTGGCTCGACCCGTCGCGAAGTTGTGGCATCCGCACACAAGCCTTTTAATCGATCGAGGAGTACTCTTTCACTAGTACCAATGCCCGATTCGATGGCCGAACAGCTCCGTCAGGACATGGCGTGTGAGGGGCTCCTGGAGTGTTTTCACGGGCTCAAACAGCTCGACGAGGAGTGTTTCCAGGTGCTCGTTCGCGCCGACGACCCGCTGACCGTCGACGAGATCGCCGACGCCGTCGATCGGGAGCGCACCACTGCGTACCGAGCGGTCCAGCGGCTGCTTCAGGCGGGACTCATCCGGAAGGAGCAGATCAACTACGACCAGGGCGGATACTACCACGTCTACTCGACGGCGGAGCCGTCACGGATCGCCGGCGACATGCAGCGCATGCTCAACGACTGGTACGCGAAGATGGGTCAGCTGATCCAGGAGTTCGAGGACAAGTACGACCGGGCCGACGGCTCGGCCACCACGGCCGAGAGCTGAGTCCCCTCCCGTTCCCCACGCCGGGGTGTGCGGACGCCCCGACCTCACCCGCCGGAGCCGCCGGAACTCGCTCGGGAACGCTCCCGCCGCCGTTCGGCTCTCCGGGCTGGCTCTGCCGACGCGTTAGATCACTAGCAGCGGCAGCATGGCCGCGACGCCGCCAACGAGGCCGGCGGCCAACTCGCGTCGCCCACCGCCGTCGACGTCGGCTCCGAGTTCGAGCGCCTCGGGAATGAACTCGGAGAGGACGAGGTAGACCATCGCGCCGGCGGCGAACCCGAACCCGAACGGGAGGAAGGCCCGCGCCCACCGGACGAAGACGAACGCGATCACCGCACCGATCGGTTGTGGCAGCGACGACAACACCGCCGCGGCGACCATGCGCCACTCGCCGACTTCCATCGACCGCAGCGGGATCGCGATGGCCACCCCCTCGGGGACGTTGTGTACCGAGATCGCGACGGTCATGAACACCGCCAACACGGGTACCACGAGGCCGAACATCGGCACGCCGCCGTCGAGTCCCAGATCGGCGAACGACACCCCGATGGCGACGCCCTCCGGAAACGAGTGGACGGTCAGCACCCCCAGGATCAACACGAGCTTCCGGAGGTCACCGTCGGCAACGACCGTCGAGAGGGCCGTCTCGATGCCCGGGTCGTCGTTGCGTGTGCCGCCGTCCGCCCGTGCGTCGTTCTCACCGGGCGGTGCCGCGTCGTCGCCGCCGGCCGTCTCCGCTCCGAAGTCGAGCCGACCGAGAACCCCGTCGGCGAGGATCACCAGCAACACGCCGGCCACGACCCCGGCACCGAGCGTCGTCGGCAGCCCGCTCGACGCGGCCAGTCCCTCGGCCAGTAGCCCGAACCCGGACGCTGCGAGCATGATCCCCGACGCCGCGCCCCAGAGGACGACGTTCCACCGGTCGCTGATCTCGTCGAACAGGAAGAACGGGACGGCACCGAGGCCCGTCGCGACGGCGGTGAGCAGTCCCGCGACGAACACGAACGCGACCGCGCCGGCGTCGATCCCGGCAGGGAGCACTCCCGTCATAGCGTCGGTACCCGTCGTTACTATTCTTCCTATCGTAATATTCTTTTCTCCAACTGAAACTAATTTTTGGAAAGCCTAAAACACTTCTCACAGCGTGGCCCTCCGTCGGTCGGGGCTCAGTACGGGTTGGACCGTTCCGAGCAGGAGTCGACGCCGAGCGCGGAGTAGAGCGGGCACGTGCCGACCAGCGCCGTCCCGAGCATCACGGCCGCGACGACGCCGAGGATCGGCGCGGCAACCGTAGCCACCGGCACGAGTCCGAGGAGTGTCGCGATCGAACCCGCGCCGCTGACCGCACCGACCACCGTTCTGAGGCTTCGATCCGTCGAACCGACGTTTCGATTCATACCCGGATTCGGGCCGCCACACACTTAGTCCCGTCGTTGGATATATTATACAATATTATACGTACGAGCAACGACACACTCGCCTCCGAGAGAACGGCCGAGATCGGCGGTCCGACCACCCCAACTGAGCTTCCCGGGGAACCCGTGTTCAGCAGCTTTGGGGCGGTTTCTCGCGTCCTGGTCCCGTCGCGTGCTCGTTGGGTAACCGCGTCGAAGGATTCCCGGTGCGGATTCGGGCCACGGTTTCGGCTTGTGTGTGCCATAGAATTGTAATGATCGTACAATATAAGTAGGTCGAGGACGACATCACACTGTGCGCACGACCTTACTCGTGATCGGGATGGCTGCTGCGGGCGCACAGTTCGCCCTGACCGGTCTGGCGGCGACGAGTCCGGTTCACCGGCCGTGGCCGCCCGACGAGGTCTCCGGCCGGTTCGGGCTGTACTGGCTCCTCGTGGTTGGGATGGCGGTACCGTTCTTCGCGCTGCTCGCGACAACGGCGGGGAGCCTCTACGCCGTCGGCCCGGCGTCGGTCGCCGGCGCGGCAGTCTTCGTCGCGGGCGCGGCGGTGAACGTTCTCGCCGCCGACGAGTTCGACGGGCCCGAGGAGATCCTGGGCCTGGAGTGGCGCGTCCACACTGGCGGACCGTTCTCGGTCTCGCGCAACCCCGAGGTGATCGGCCACGGCGGGGCGGTCGTCGGGCTTGCCGTCGCCGCAGGGTCCTGGCAGGCGTTAGCGCTCGGACTGCTCATTGTCGGCTGGTTCGCGACGAAACCCTGCGCCGAAGAACCGGTGCTCGCGGCGAGGTACGCCGAGACGCACGCGCGGTACCGCTCCCGGGTCGCCCGCTATCTTGACGTACACCGGATCCTCGGACGCTGTCCGTCTGCGGCCCCCGACTGTCCGAACTGACCGCGACGTGGCTGCGCGCGCTGCCACCGCCACGGACGCCGAGCCACGCGTTGGAACACCGGACCCCGTTCGACGCGATGGGCTCCCTGGACCCGTTTCGTCCCGGGTTCCCGTCTACTGGTCATGGCCGTGACATTTATTTTAGGCTGACCAAAAACTACCGACATGGACAGCCTCGTCAGCCCCGCGGTGACGATACTGCTCGACGCGTGGACGGTGGTCGGGTCGTTCGTGATCCTCTCGCTCCTCGTGACCCGGCTCCTTCGCACGGGGTTCGACGGCCTGCGGCTCGAGTCGCTGCTCGGTCGTCGAGGCGTCGGCCCGGTCGTCGGCGCCGTCCTCGGGGCGATCCCGGGGTGTGGTGGCGCCATCGCGGTGGTGTCGCTGTACGGACACGGGACGGCTGGGTTCGGCGCGCTCCTGGCGGCGCTGATCGCGACCGCCGGCGACTCGGCGTTCGTCCTCCTCAGCGTCGCTCCCCGAGCCGCGGTGGCTACCTACGGCATCGCGTTCGTCACCGGCGTCGTCGTGGGGATCGTCGGAGACGAGCACGACCCGCCCGTCGGCCGCGTCGAGCGCGTCGGCCGCGCAGCCGACGGTCCGCACGGTGACGCGGGACGCGATGACGCGGTCTCGACCCCCATCGGACCTCGTCGTGGCGTGCCGTGGGGATCGGCGACGGCAGCACTCCGGGCGGCGGTGTTCGTCGGGTGGTGGCTCGCCGCGGCGATCGGGCTCGCCGTCGGCCTGCACCGGGCGGCCGGCGGCGACGTGCCCCGGTTCGTGGCCGCCGGACCGCCCGTCGGAGTCGTCGCCGCGTCGGCGGTCGGCGTCGCCCTCTCGGTTGCCGTGGCGCTCTCCCCCGATCGGCTCTTCCGGCCGTCCGAATCGGTCGGTCCGCGCGCCGCCGCGGACACGGTCGTCGAATCGGCTCCGATCGTCGCGTGGGTCGTCGTCGCACTGGCCGGCCATCGAACGCTCGCGACGGTTCTCGACCTCGGGAGCGTGTCCGCGACCGCCCTCGGCGGACCGCTCGGGGCAGTCGCCGGCGGCTTGGTGGGCGTGATCCCCGGGTGCGGCGTTCACATCGGGATCGTCACGGCGTTCGCCGAGGGTACCGTTCCGACGTCGGTACTGGTCGCCAACGCGATCAGCCAGGACGGCGACGCGTTGTTCGCACTGTTCGCGATCGACCGGACGGCCGCGGTGGTTGCCACCGTCTACACCGCCGTTCCGGCCGTCGCGGTCGGACTCG
>CAZDEJ010000062.1:0-4322 GCA_964504395.1 uncultured Halobellus sp.
CGGACGCGACACCGACGGCGACGGACTCCACGAGGACTTCAACGACGACAGCGATCACTTCCCGACCGACGGTTACCTGTTCCTCCGGGCGCTCCGGCAGGGGCACTTCGACCGGCTCAAGAACATCGACGGCACGGGAGGAAAACTCAGCACCGATTACAGCGTGCGCTTCGACTTCGACGGCGACGGGGCCGACGACATCACCCGGGACGACGTCAACGAGATGGTCATAAACCGGAACCGGTGACGCGACGGCCCGCACGTCGCGCCGGGCGTATCGACACGCCAACCGGCTATCGCCTGCCAGTCCCGGAGGTCAACGCGGCCGCGCAGTTCCCGCACAGCCGCTCCGATTTGTTGTCGATGCCGGAGAGATCCATCGAGAAGTTCATCACACACTCCGAATCCCCACAGTGAGGCTGTCCGAGCGTGTGCCCGACTTCGTGAGCGACCTCCTTTCGGACGCGAAACAGCGCAGTCCCGGGGTCGGCGAGGGTGTTGCCGTCGGTGGACTGAAACAGGCGGTACGTGGAGACGAGACACGCCGACTGTTCTTCATCGGCGATTCCGAACACGAACGCCCGGTCCGCGTGAGTGATCGGCAAGCGCGTGAGAAACACGAGCAGCTCCGGAGTCGTATACTCGGCTTCGAGTGAGAGGATCCGCTCGGCGTCGTACGGCGTCGCCCGCGGGTCGACCTCGAGTGCTGAATACGGGACCGCCGTGTCGACGTCGACGGACGCATCGTACTGCTCCCGCAGAACGCCGGCCGCCTCGCCGAGGACGGTCGTGTCGATCTCCCCGACCGGGACGATCCTCACCTGCATCGAGGCGGGCCTCCGGACTCGTGTGTGCGTGTGTGGTCGGCGGGACGGCGTCGCCCCCGTCCGGTTGGATGTGCCGGCAAGATCACCTGAGGAGGCGGTTCACGATCTGTGCTTCCCGGTTCTCGACCATCTGTGAGATCGTATCCAGATCGCGCTCCGACACCCTGGTTTCATCGCCCCGAATCGAACGAATACCGAGGAACAACCCGAGAACGAACCCGTCTAGCCACAGTTTCCCGATCTGGGTCAACTCGTCCGGCCTGTTGATGAACTCCTCGGTCGAGATGTACTCGCCGATCATCGAGTCCAAGTCGTCGAGATACATATCAAGCAACATTTCCAACAGTCCGCGCTCCATTTCATCCATAATGCTCGGTGTCTGTGGTTTGTGGTTGTGGATACGAGTGACCTGGCGTCACGCGGCCAGTGGATCGAGATACCCGGCCGATCTTTGAGAGGCTGGCGACCGGGCGTATGTCGTTTCTGACGGTGAATACTCGACTGAGCGGACTGCTCAGTTTGTGTTCTCGTCTTCAATTCCCTCTATCAGTTCCTTGATGGCACGGTTTTCACGCTCCAGTTCGCGCACGCTACTCCGGAGCCCTGACTGGTTTGTCTCCATCCCTTGTCCGTTCTGTCGCCCAGCGCTGTCGCCGGGTTGAACCTGTTCCTGATCTCCCTTGAGGGCTCGCACGTCGCTTCTGAGAGACTCGATCTCGCCGACGATGTCCGCCCGCTTCGTCCCGGTGCTTATGAGTTTTTCGAGTGCCGACTGTACGGTAGATAGTTGTTGTTTCATTTCGCTCACCTGCGATTCTGACTCCTCGGCTGCGATCGAGCGGACGTCGTCCTCGGAGAGCATCTGACGGTTGAGCTTTCGAAGCGCTGCCCGCAGCAGTAGGTCCTCGTCCCCGATCTCGACCGTTCGGTTCTCGAGCGACCGTACTCCGCTCTCGATGCTGGAGACCTCGTCCGAGAGGCTTTGATTCGTCTCGCGCAACTCGTCGATCTCCGATTGGAGACGCGAGTCTTCGTTATCGAGCGATGTGATTTCGTCGTCGATCTCCCGAGTCCGCTTGTGGACTTGTTCGATTCGCTGCTTCGAATCGAACAGATCGTCTTTCGCCTCCGCCAGTTCTTCGCGCAATCCCAGGTTGTTGCTCCGAACCGACGAAATGTTAGACCGGTTATCGGTGACCTCCTCGCGAAGGGTTTCGACCTCGTGACCGCGTTCGCTGAGGGTCTCGCCGTACTCCGCGAGTTCACTCTCAACAGCCAGCAACCGTTCGTGCTGGGTATCGATCACGTCGATGATCTCAGTCAACTGGTTCATCACGTCGACCGAGGTGTCCTCGAGGAGTTCGACATCGTCCCGCTGTGAGTCGATCCGCGTCTCCACGGACTCGAGTTGCGTCTTGAACAGTCTGATCGTCTGAATAAACCGCTCGATCGTCGACAGAAGCGTATAGAGCTCGTCCGCTTCGATATCGGAAGCATCCTCGGATATGGGCGAGGAGTCCTCACCGGTTGGACTCGCCGGTGCTGTCGACGCGCCCGACGGCTCCACGCTGTCGTCAGTTCCGTCGGTGGACTCGGAGGCGGGTCCATCGTCCGGATCGGCCTGTTGCTCGCTGCTCACTCCCGGGTCATCGGTGTCGACCGGTGCCTCCTGTTTCTGTGACGCGCCTGACGCTTGGGGAGACTGCTGCGCGTCCATGGACTCGGCCTGCACGGACTCACGATGACCTGTCTCGTCACTCCCGGAGTGCTGCTGTGCGTCGGGAGACTCCCGATCGCCTGCATCCGGCAGCGCATCCGCGGCGTCGTCAGCGGCTGCACTCTCCTCAGCAACCGGCGGTTGAGTTGGGTCGGTTACCTCGGGGTCGTCGACCGTGTTCGGACCCGCTGACGGAGCGGCCGAGTCTGCTTCAGACTCGGGCCCTGTGTTCTCTTCGACCTCCGCCGGTTCATCTGCTGTAGCCTGTTGACTCCTGCCTTCGTCCGCCGATGTGACTTCGGCTCCTGCATCAGAACCCGAGCCACCGGATCCCTCAGTTTCGGGTGGCTCGATGCGTTCACGAAGCGTTTCCACGCGATCAGAGAGCGCATCTAAGGTTTCGTCTACCTCGTCCGTGCTGTCGTTCGAACCGGAGTCCGTATTCTCGTTCATAACTGTTGGTTGGTTCGGTATCCCGATGAGTTGGGTCGGTTATATGATCGTCCGTGCCATACTGTGATTCATCCTATTCCCTGTACGACACTCCGTTACCGTAGCCGTACACGTCGTGACGGTAACTCGTATGCGTATTTCGTCCGTACCCACATGTTGGAAGTATTTAGAATATGTGTAGGGAGTCTTCACACTGACGGGGGTCTTCGGTAGCCACAGCCTCACCGAAAGTATCGGAACCCGCGCCTGCGGAAGCAGTGATCTGTCGCACCCACCCTGTGTTTTTAGACTACGTCTCCTTTCATCTCACATCCTCTTAGGGGGCTATCTACAGGATACGCGATCAATGAGTTGCGTCGCAGACAGGCCTGGTACGGACCACTGTAACGAATCACCGGCCATCGCCCGAAACGGGGTCGGCGATGACCGGTAATTGATTACAATGACCCGTATGAGGCGTCGCTGTGCAGAACCCGCGTTCACTCGGCTGGCTTGGTTTCCGACGCGATAAAACTGTACTTGACATGTGCCTCCGGACCGTCGTCGAGCGGGTTGACAGTCCCGTCAGCCGGGTTAGTGATCATCATTGCGTACTGCCCGGCTCCCGTCAAGACGACCTTGGAGTCGGATACCTTGCTACGCTGCGTGTGCGAAAGCTCCGGATAGTACGTACGAGTCGTGTCCGGTCCGGTGACTGCTCCGTCGTGTTTGAACACACTGATACTGACCGGGACATCGTCCTTCGTTCGGAGGATATATGACAGCCGAATGTTCTCCGAGTAACTGAGCGATACGTATGCACGTTCCTGCGGCGCGAGCGAGAAACTGAGCGTCCGCTGGCTCCCGCGCGTAGAGCAGACGTACACGTTCGAATCGTCCCCGGAATCGTTGGAGAGCCATAAAAATATCCGAGCCCCCCCGAGTGAGCCAGCAAGCGCCGACCGGAGAATCCGCCGCCGCTTCATGTACCTGTCAACTGGTTGCCCGTACTTATGAGTTTTGTCACCCGAATTTCACGCACAGTCGGGGGATAACTCGGCACGAACACGCTTCGTTCGGTGCTTCCGAGGTGAGATACTATCCACGTTATGACAACTCGGAGTGAGGAGTTTACCTCCGGAACGTAACGGTCTCCGGACTACGTTTGACACGGGTAGCGTCCGGAGTACATTACGATGCTGTGATCCCTTACTGCTGTTAATCGGAGCGACCGGACGTGACGGGACTCTCGTGAGTGAGGCGAGCGAGCGGTCGTCACGGGAGTGAGCGAAGCGACCGGACGTGACGGGACTCTCGTGAGTGAGGCGAGCGAGCGGTCGTCACGG
>CAZDEJ010000062.1:4422-9268 GCA_964504395.1 uncultured Halobellus sp.
TGAGGCGAGCGAGCGGTCGTCACGGGAGTGAGCGAAGCGACCGGACGTGACGGGATTCGAACCACGGTCGCTCACTCCGTTCGCTCCCTGCTTCGAATCCCGCGATGTCGCTCCGCGTCTCGCTTCGCTCGACGACGGAGCGGACGTGACGGGATTCGAACCCGCGATCTAGGGGTTAGGAACCCCTCGCCCTGATCCACTAGGCCACACGTCCGAGCAAAACACGGCTAGCTACAGGAAGGCAGGAACCGGGAGCCACACCGGGCGACGGCGTCCGGGGGTCAGTTCGTCTCGGTCGCGGTGGCGGGTTCGGAGTCGGTGTCGGCAGCCACACCCTCTCCCTCCTCGTCGTCGTCGCCTTCGATCTCGCTGAGTTCGTCCTCGATCTCCTCACGACCGCGCTTGAATTCACCCATCGCCTGGCCCGTCGACCGAGCCAGTTTCGGGATCTTGTTGGCGCCGAACAGAAGCACCAGGATGAGCAGGACGATGAGCACTTCCGGGCCACCCGGTAGGCCCGGGAACAGTGGCGTGATGGTTCCGACCATTGCTACCGAGGTTTAGCGTAGTCGCGATTATAGGCTTTTTGCTCGGATGTGGCGACGATCGGGACCCGACGGGCCGTGAGAGCAAGTTTGAATTCGGGGGCATCCGGAGGAAGTGTATGATCTCAGTCGGCGACGACGCCCCGGAGTTCACTGCACCGCTTGCGAACGGCTCGGTCGGGTCGTTCACGCTCTTCGAGCGGTTGGCGGAGGCGCCGCTGGTGTTCGCGTTCTTTCCCGCGGCGTTCACGCCGACGTGCACCACCGAGATGTGCACGTTCCGTGACCGGCTGTCGGAGTTCGAGGCGATCGACGCCACGGTGTATGGTGTCAGCATCGACACGCCGTTCACGCTCAACGAGTTCCGGGAGCAGAACGACCTGAACTTCGGGCTCCTCAGCGACTCCAACCGCGAGGTTGTCGACGCGTACGGCGTGGCGATGGACTTCGAGCGCTTCGGCGTCGACGACGTCGCAAAGCGGGCGGTCGTCGTCGTCGACGTCGACGGGACGGTGACATACACGTGGGCGAGCGACGACCCCGGCGCCGAACCCGACTACGACGCCGTTGCCCGTGCAGCTGCCGAGGCCCGACCGTAGGGGCCGGCACGTCCGATTCCACGGTACCCCGGAGGTTCTTGTTCCTCCCAACTGAGTATCGCGTATGAGTGATTCCACCGGCAACGGCGGCCGCGAGTACGACCCCGACGCCCCACACGATTTCCCCGATCACCGGCTGAACGAGGTACTGTCCGCGATCCGCTCGGACCCGGAGATCACGGCGTACTTGAAGGCTCAGAACGTCAACGCCGTCGCCAGGAAGGGGTACAACGATCACGGCGCCAAACACATCGGGATCGTCCGGAACCGCGCGCTGTGTCTCTACGACCTCCTGAAACGCGGCGGCGTGGCGTTCAACGGCGCCACACAGCAGGGACTCGACGAGGCCGATGAACCGGTGATCGTCGCCCTCGCGGCCACACTCCACGACATCGGGCACGTGGTTCACCGCGACGATCACGCCTACTACTCGATCCCGCTCGCGGCCGACCTCCTCGACCGGCTGCTCCCGGAGTTCGGATTCTACGACGCGGGCGAGGCCGTCCGGATGAAGGGCGAGGTCCTCCACGCAATCCTGTGTCACCACACCGCCGAGGACCCGCTCACGACGGAAGCCGGTGTGATCCGCGTCGCCGACGCCCTGGATATGGAACGCGGGCGGTCGCGGATCCCCTACGAGGAGGGCGGTCGCGGGATCAACACGCTGTCGAGCCAGGCGATCGAGAACGTCTCGCTCCGTGCCGGCGACGGGACGCCGGTACTCGTCGAGATCACGATGGTCAACGCTGCGGGCGTCTACCAGGTCGACAACCTTCTGAAGGCGAAACTCCGTGACTCGGGGCTCGACGATCACGTTCGCATCGTCGCCGTCAACACGAAGAGCGACGACTCGCTCGTCGAGCGGGTCGAACTGTGACTTCCTGCCCGTCTACGGCCCAGTTCGTACTGTTGGCTACAACCACGTGAAGATTTTCGGCACCCCGGGGTGCCGAAATCCGTCACGCGACGATAGCCAACAGTATCACTCCTCCTCCTCGGCTTCGACGTCGCCCAACCCGGCGATGGTGAGTTCGCCGCCCAGCGTCCGGTTGGGGTAGGGGATGTCGATGCCCGCGTCGTCGAACCGGCGTTTCACCGTCCGAACGTACTCCGCGCGGGTCCGCACGAAGTCCGACCGGCTGGGGTCGTCGATCCAGATCCGCGAGGTGAGCGTCACCGACGAGTCGCCGAGTTCCGTCAGCCGGACGGTCGGCGCCGGGTCCTCGAGGATGTCGTCACGATCACGCGCCTCCTCGAGAATGATGTCGGTGGCCGCCTCGATGTCGTCGTCGTAGCCGATCCCGAACGGGATCTGGACGCGGAGTCGGTTCTTCGCGACGGGATTCTTGATAACGCCGTCAGTCAGCGACGAGTTCGGTACGGTCAGGAGCTCGTTATCGAAGGTCCTGACCCGTGTGACACGGAAGCTGATGTCCTCGACGATTCCGGAGTTGCCGTCCCACTGGATCCAGTCGCCGATCCTGAACGGCTTGTCAGTGTAGATGAAGATTCCGGCGACGAAGTTCTGCAGAACGTTCTGCATCGCGAAGCCGATCGCCAGCGTCGCGGCGGCGGCGATGGTCGCGAGCGACCGCAGGAAGTCGGGGTACCCGGCGGCCCCGAGCCCGGCAGTGACGCCGACGAACACGACGAGGACGAGCAGGAGCCGCCGGATCGGCCGTTTCGCGTGCGGTTCCAGGTCTCGGGCGGTCATCATCCGGGTGATCAGGGGGATGAGAACGCTCCGACCCACCAGGTACACGATCACGAAGACGGCGAGGAACGCGATCACCTGACCGAGCAGTCCAGCAACCGTGTCCGGGAGCCCGACACGCGCGAGGATCCGGGCGATCGACCCGCTCAAGCCGACGCCCACCTGGAGGGCTCCCCCCGAGATCATCGGTACAGAACTCCCGTGTTCCCCCTGGTTTCGACGACGTCGGCGTCGGTCCGATCGGCGAGATCCGCCGTGAGATCCGCAACA
Organism: uncultured Halobellus sp.; assembly: GCA_964504395.1. GTDB lineage: Archaea > Halobacteriota > Halobacteria > Halobacteriales > Haloferacaceae > Haloquadratum. The sequence continues at coordinate 7,551 of CAZDEJ010000062.1, forward strand.
GTCGTCCCGCCCTGGGCCGCCCGAAGGAACTTGACTTTGATCAGCTCGCGGTCGGACAACTGATCGGCCGCCTCCTCGACGACCGAGTCGATTCCGCCTTTGCCGACCCACAGCGTCACGTCGAGATCGTGGGCCTGCTTTCGCAGCTTCTGTCGGTTCATACCCGTCCGCTACGTCGGCGTTGGGTTTGAACGTTGAGATTTTCGGTCGGGAGGATACCCGACGGGGCTCCGGAACTAGCTCCCGTCGTAGGGGTACCGCTTCGTCGCGCCACAGCCGAGACATCGGATCGAGACGTGACCCGATCGGAGTCGGACGCGGGCGGTCGCGCCCGGACGGAGGTACGCGTCGCAGTCGTCACAGCTGAACCGGCGGAACCGCCGCGGAAGGCTGATCCGGTGGCGCTCGCCGATCCGACGGGCTAGCCGGACGTACTCCCGGGCGCGGTCGAGATTGCCGTTGGCGGTGGCCGCCCGGGCGAGCTCTTGAAGCCGATCGATGCGCTCGGCCGGGATGTCCATACCCGTGAGGGCAGTGGCAACGGCAAAGGCATTCCGAACCCGCGGCGCGTCGGCGGTGAAACGACAGCCTCTATGCCGCCCCCGCCGAACCGGCGACGACGTGGCCCTTCGCGCGCTCAACTACCTCGAACTCGAATCCCGGCTGTCGCGCAGCGGCATCGGCACCGCCACCGACCACCAGCGGGCCGCCTTAGCGCGCACCGACGTCGAGGTGGTCACGTCGCCGTGGCGCGGCGGCAACCCGGCGGCCGGGCTCCGGTCGCTTGCACGCGGCGATGGGCTGTTTCGCGAGTACGACCTCGCCCACTGCAATCTGGTCGGCCCGGGGTCGCTCGGGGTCGTCCGACACGCAACGCGAAACGACATCCCCCTGGTGCTCCACACCCACGTCACCCGCGAGGATTTCGCGGAGTCGTTCCGCGGGTCGACGACGGTCGCGCCGGCGCTGGGTCGGTACCTGACGTGGTTCTACTCCCAGGCGGATCTGGTGCTGTGCCCCTCGGAGTACACGAAGCGCGTCCTCGAGTCGTATCCGGTCGACGCGCCGATCCGACCGATGACGAACGGCGTCGACGTCGACGCCCTGGCGGGGTTCGAGGACCTCCGCGGGACGTACCGCGACCGCTACGACCTCTCGGGGACGGTCGTGTTCCTCGTCGGCAACGTCTTCGAGCGCAAGGGACTGTCGACCTTCTGCCGGGTCGCGGAGGCAACCCCCTACGACTTCGCGTGGTTCGGGCCGTACGACACGGGCCCGCACGCCTCGAAGCCGGTCCGGCGGTGGACGAAGCACCCGCCGGACAACGTCACCTTCACCGGGTGGATCGACGACATCCGGGGAGCGTACGGCGCGGGCGACGTCTACCTCTTCCCCACGAAAACCGAGAACCAAGGGATCGCGGTTCTCGAGGCGATGGCGTGCGGGAAGGCGGTTGTCCTCCGCGATATCCCGGTGTTCGAGGAGTTCTACACCCACGGTTACGACTGCCTCAAATGCGGGACCGACGCCGAGTTTCGCGAGGCGGTCGAGCGGCTGGCGGGCGACGAGGCACTCCGGGCGCGGTTGGGCGAAAACGCCAGAGACACGGCAGCGGAACACAGCCTCGACCGCGTTGGCGACACGCTCGTCGACACGTACCGGGAGGTCCGCGACGCGACACTGGCGGGACGGCCGGTCGGTGTCGGCGGGTGATCGGC
>CAZDEJ010000062.1:9368-12979 GCA_964504395.1 uncultured Halobellus sp.
CCGTGGGTCCATGCTGTTGGCTATACCGACGTGAAGAGTTTCGACACCCCGGGGTGTCGAACTCCGTCACGTGACCATGGCCGACAGTATCACAACTGATTAACGGCGGCTCCGAGAACCACACCTGATGGCTCCTGCCTCGGTCGCGGCGTTTACCGACACATACCTCCCGACGGTCAACGGTGTCTCCTACACTGTCCGGACGTGGCGGGACCGATGGGGCGACCGCGGCGGCCGGATGGCGGTCGTCTTTCCGGGCAGCGACGAGTACGACCCCGACGGCGACGAACACCCCGTCGGCAGCCTTCCGTTCCCGATGTACGAGGGGTTCCGGCTGGGGGCGCCGACGCTTCCGGACGCCGTGGCCGACGTCGACCTCGTCCACGCCCATACGCCGTTTACTGTCGGACTCGGCGGCGCCCGACTCGCCCGCCGCCGAGGCCTGCCACTCGTCGCCTCGTACCACACCCCGATCGCGGAGTACGCGGAGTATCTCACCCCGCGGCCGCGGGTGGCAGGCCTGATCAGACGACTCGCCGAGCGATACGAGCGGTGGTTCCTGTCACACGCCGACGCGATCGTCTGCCCCAGCGAGGACACGAAAGCCCGGATCGACCACGACGTCGCGGTCGAAACGCCCACGATCGTGGTCCCGAACGGCGTCGATACCGACTTCTTCACCCCCAGCGACGCCGACGGGTTCCGGGAGCGTTACGACCTCCCTGACGGCCCGCTGATCGGGTACACCGGCCGTCACGGCTACGAAAAGAACCTCCCGGAGTTTCTCCGTGCGGCCGACGGCGTGGATGCGACGGTCGTGATCGGTGGCGACGGCCCTGCGCGAGCGGACGTCGAACAACTCGCCACGAACCTCGGCCTCGACGCGCGGTTCCTGGGGTTTCTCCCCCGCGAGGACCTCCCGGGGTTCTACGCCGCGCTCGACGCCCTCGTCTTCCCGAGTCCGGTGGAGACACAGGGGCTCGTCGCGCTGGAGGCGAACGCCTGCGGGACGCCGGTGGTCGCGGTCGACGCGGGAGCGCTCTCGAACACGGTCGACGACGGTGTCACCGGCTACCACTACGTCCACGGCGACGTGGCGGGGTGCCGCGACGCGATCCGGCGTGTCCTCGACGAGCGGGCGTCGCTGTCAGCGTCGTGTCTGGATCGCCGCGAGGAGATCAGCGTCGACCACGCGGTCGCGGAGCTCGCGACGCTCTACGGCCGACTCGGGTGACGGATGGCGTCGGCGAGGTCAGTCGTCGAGATCCTCGACCGCCTGTGCGATCCGCTGGAGTTGGCGGGTCGCGTCCCGTACCTCGTCGCGGAGCTGCCGGACCTCCCGGACAAGCTCCTCGTTGTCGCTTCCCTCCTCGGCGCCGCGGCCGCCACCGCCACCCATCTCCGGGGGGCCGCCACCGCCGCCCATTCCGGGCGGCCCGCCGCCGCCACCGCCCATCATCCCGCTCATCATCTGTGCGAAGGGGTTGCCGCCGCCACCGCCGGGGCCGCCGCCCCCACCCATCATCTCCTCGGCACCGGGGCGACCGCCTTCCTCGCCCTCCTCGGCGCGGCGTTCACGGATCTCTTCGACCCGCTCGCGGAAGGACTTCTCCTCCTCGCCTGCGGACTCGCCGTCGTCGCCGGCGTCGGTCGCCTCGCCGGCATCGGTCGGTTCGTCGGCGTCAGTTCCGGCTGTGTCGTCTGGATCGTCCGACATACCACCGCATACACCGTCGTCCCGCAAATGGCTGTTGGTCGGTCCCGTTCGGCTGATCACAACCCGAGCGGGGACACGACGGTGCCGACCCGGCGCCGACTACGCGATCGCGGAGTCGTCGGGTTCCTCGCCGTTGGGGCTCGTCATCTGCTCGATGACGTCGTGGAGTGTCACATCGTTGATGAGAATAACGTCGCCGACGGCCCGGACCCACCGGTACGGCAGGATGACCCCCTTCTGTCCGGCGACCAGTTCCGAGAAGAGTTCGCTGTTGAGCTGTGTGAGTGCCAGCCCGGTGACGGCACGACGGTCAGTGAGATCCAACCGGACGTCCGCGACCTCGCCGACGAAGACGCCCTCGTTCGAGTATACCTCACGACCGACGAGCGTTGTGATCTTTTGGGGTGTGTCGTCCATACTCCGGTGATCGTAAGCGTCCGTCTTAATTGTTCGCAGCCAACCGTCGCAACACCCGGCGTCCCGACCCGATGTGGCAGACGTGCGTCAGACGATACGCGCGGTCGGACGAGGGCTCCCGGACCGCCGTCCGCAGCGATCAGCCGGCCTCGAACTCCGACCCGGTCACGCGGACGGTCACAGTCCCATCGACCGCCCGAAGGTCGTAGTCGGGAACCGTCCCGTCGGGCCGGCGGGTCACGTACATCGGCTCGACGATCCGACCGTCGTCGACACCGTAGACCGCCACCCGACCGCCCGTTTCGTCGGGGTCGACGTCACCGTCGCGGATCGCGGTTGCGAGCGCCCGACTCAACCACTCCGCGTCCGAGACACTGGGGTCGCGGATCAGCGCGAGGTCGACGAACCGGACCAGATACCAGTTCAGGTCGTTACAGAGCGACACTGCCGCGCCGAGGCTCACCGTGTCGACCGCGAGCGAGTTCTCGAAGGGGGCGTGGCGCTCGTAGGTGGAGAGCGCCTCCCGGGCGGTCTCCCGGGAGAGGAGTTCGTACTGGACGTCGGTTCCCGTCGGGCCGACCAGACAAACCCGCGTCACAGTCGGGATGCGGCCGGCGGGATCAAATCGGTTGCGGTGGCGCCGGCCGTGATGTCTACCCTGCCTTACCGGCCCTTGACGTCGTCAAGCCACGCGTTTGTACACACCTCGTCACAGAACGAGAGGAGGCGGCGTTCGTGCGTCAGTTTCGTCTTCCCCGCGTCCGGCCGCTCACGGTCGAGTTCGACCTGGTAGTGCGGCACCCGGAGGTCGACGACGTCGCCGCACGCCGGACACCGCTCGGTCGTGGCGTCCCACTCGTCGCGGGACACCACCTGCCTCACCGTCCACTCCGACTCGAACGTCGGCGGGGAGGGGCGACACGTCTTTGACATTGACAGAACGTACGTTCTGCAGGCATGTAAACCCATTTTAACCCGGTCGTTAACACATATCGTGAGCGATCGTCATCGTTTCGACGGGGTTCGGTGACGGGACACACACTTCTGATACTGCCGGCTATCGTCGCGTGATGGATTTCGACACCGTGGGGTGTCGAAAACCTTCAGGTCGGTATAGCCGACAGTAGTAGTCTCGTCTCCGGGCGTGTCGGCGCACCCCACTCGCACCCGACCGGGACCGTTGGCCCGTCGGGTGCCCCGAGTTCCCGGGTGTCGGCGACGATATCGGCCGTATTGGCGCCGACACGCTCGGCTGTCGGCGTGGGCGCCGTTGCTCCCTGCGCCGACGTCGCCGCGACCGAGGCGGACCGCATTCGTGGGATCTGCCGGATCCGCGTTCGCCGGAGGACCCCGTCGTGACCCGTCCCGGCGGGCGTGTCTCCGGTCATCGATCGACGGCGAATCCGGGTGGGTGCCGCCCCGCGGCGCCGTCACATACGGATACTGTACCGAAGTACCGTTCAGTGCCGGTCACGGG
>CAZDEJ010000063.1:0-12962 GCA_964504395.1 uncultured Halobellus sp.
CCGACGTGGTCGAGACGATCGAGCGCGCCGACGAATACGACATCGACGCGGCGGTAAACGGAGTCGACTTCGCGACGATCGTCCGGACGGTGAACGAGGACGTCGGCGGGGACGCCGCGTCGATCCGCCGCGGGCTCGAGTCCGCCGACAGCCACACGCTCTACGCGGGCGAGGGCCGGTTCGTCGGCGACCGGACCCTCGAGATCGTCGACGGCGACGACACGGGCGCGCGGGTCCGCGCCGACACGGTGTTGATCGCCGCCGGGACCCGGCCATCGATCCCCGACGTCGACGGTATCGAGGCCGTCGAGTACCTGACAAGCACCGAGGCGCTCCGGCTGGAAACCCCGCCGGAACACCTCGTTATCGTCGGCGGCGGCTACATCGCGGCGGAACTCGGCCACTTCTTCGGCACGTTCGGCAGCGACGTCACGATCGTCGGCCGCCGGCCGACCCTCCTCCCCGAGGCGGACCCCGAGGTCGCCGACGCGTTCACCGAGCGGTACGCCGACCGGTTTAGCGTCCACACCGGCCACGCGGCCACGTCGGTCGAGGAAACCGGCGACGGGATCGAACTCACCGCCCGCCCCTACGAGTACGGCGACGGCGGGGGCGTCGGCGACGGCGACGGCGACGGGGTGACCGTGACGGGCGACGAACTCCTCGTTGCGGCGGGGCGCCGGCCGAACACCGACGTCCTCGATGTCGAGGCCGCCGGCGTCGACGTCGACGAGCGGGGGTTCGTCGAGACCGACGAGTACCTACGGACGACCGCCGACGGCGTGTGGGCGCTCGGCGACATCGCGGGGGAGTTCCTCCTGAAACACAGCGCGAACCACGAAGCACGGACCGCCGTACGCAACATCCTCGGGGACGACCTCCGAGCGGTCGATTACACCGCGATGCCGTGGGCGGTGTTCGCCTCCCCGGAGGTCGCCGGCGTCGGCGCGACCGAGGCCGAACTGGAGGACGCGGGGCGGGAGTACGCAACGCGGACGTACCCCTACGACCAAACCGCCCGCGGCGACGCGATGCACGCTGACGGCTTTCTGAAGGCGATCATCGACCTCGAGGGCACCATCCTGGGGTGTCACATCGTCGGCCCCGAGGCGTCGAACCTGATCCAGGAGGTCGTGGTGGCGATGACAGCCGGGTCGGGGTCGGTCCGGGACATCCGGGAGTCGGTTCACATCCACCCCGCGCTCTCGGAGGTCGTCCAGCGCGGGTTCTCCGGACAGTTCACCCGCGGCGACGAGGGCCACTCACACGGGCGGTGACGACGGGGCTGGCGGCCACCGCTTGCGAGGGAGCGACCGGGAACGGGCGAACCTGTCATCCCCGTGATTGAATAGCCGGCGTCACAAACGCCGGAATCGAGTACGGAACCGTGAGATTCGACCCGGAGGCTGGGGACGGACGGTTGTGGGTACCCGTAGCGCTGGGTATTGCCCTCGTTGCAGCTCTCGTTACGGAGTCGGTCGCCGTCAGCGTCGGAACCTACAGCCTGGTCGACGAGTACGTGAGCGGGTTCGTGACGTCGCTACCGTTCATCGGGATCCTCCTCTACGGGAGTTACTGGGTCGACCGAAGCGACATCGACCCCGACCGGTACCCCCGAATCGCCCGGTGGTGTGTGGGCGGTGCCACGGCCTTCCTCCTGATCAACGCCGGGATCATGAGCACCCGACCGGTTGGTGGCGGGGTCGCGATTCTCGTGAGTTGGGCGCGGTGGGCCGTGTCGATCGGCGGCGGGACCGGGTTCCTGATCGGCGTGTTCGAGACCCGCGCCGTCGAGCGCCAACTCGACGCCGAGCGGAGCCGGATCAGACGGGAGGAGTTACGGCGCGAGCGCGACCGCCTCGACGAGTTCGCCGACATCGTCTCCCACGACCTCCGGAGCCCGCTGAGCGTCGCGACGGGACGCCTCGAACTCGCCCGGGACGCCGACCCCGACGCCGCCGGGGCCCACCTCGACAACGTCGAATCCGCGCTCGAACGGATGGAACGGATCCTCGAGGACACGCTGACGCTCGCCCGCGAGGGGAAGACTGTGGGCGAGATGACCCCGGTCGACGTCGGGGAGCTCGCGACCGAGTGTTGGAGGCACGTCGACGGGACGGGGGCGGAACTGGTGGTGGAGACGACCGCCGTGGTCCGGGCGGATCCCGACCGGCTCGGACAGCTCTTCGAGAACCTCATCGCCAACGCGGTCGAACACGGTGGCGCCGACGTGACCGTTCGCGTCGGCGTCGATGTGGGTGGCGCCACCGGGTTCTACGTCGAGGACGACGGGGACGGGATCCCGGAGGCAAAGCGCGAGCAGGTGTTCGAGAAGGGCTACAGCGGCGCCGACACCGGGACCGGGTTCGGACTCGCGATCGTCGAGCGGATCGTCGACGCTCACGGGTGGTCGATCCGCGCGACCGCGGGGTCGGACGGCGGCGCACGGTTCGAGATCACCGGCGTCGAGCCGGCGGGGGCGGCTGTCGCGGCCGACGAGTGACGCGGGCTGCTGTCGGTATCCCGTCGAAACACCGGGGATCGGCGGCCCGCAGGTGCCGGGCCTCCCGACCGACGGGTGGCCGCGAGCGGGCCCGGGGCCACCGGGCTCACCCGAGCGGGAGCTTCGCCGCCCGGGTGTCACCGATGTCGGTCCGCCGTAGCAGCGCGTCGGGTCCGAGGACCCAATCTGCGCCGAGGACGCCGACCGTGACGAACGGCAGCAGCCTCATCAGGTCGCCGTTCACGAACCCGTGGCTCCGCGGCGTTCCCGAGGTGGAAGGACGTCATCAGAACGCCCCCGAAGAACGCCGCCAGGCGGACCAGTCCGCCGGCGAGCAGCCCCACCCCGATCAGGGTCTCGCCGAGCGGGAGCACGACGGTCGTGAGTTCCAGCAGCCACGGCGTCCCCACCCGCGCGAGGAGGCCGGGGATGGGGCTCCCGCCGGTGGCGTTGAGCAGCCGCCACGAGGCGTCGAACGGTCCGCCGGCAACGAACGCGATCGTGATGACGCCGGCGTGGAGCATCCAGTAGCCGGTGATGATGCGGAGGGCCGCCGTCCAGTCCCCCCCGAACGTCCCGTGCAGAACGCTGCCCTCGTTCCCGGGACCCCGGAGTCAAGAACTCGGATCCGAGTTGTTCGTCCGGAATCGGTCGAGTCCGGACTGCCGACGGACCGCGCCGGGCGGGTCGCGCCGCCACGGGGTCCGTGCGTCCCTGAGGCTGTCGGCGTCGACGTCGGGTGGCGGTCCGGGGGTGTGGCCGGGACAGTCGGGGCCACACTCCCGTCGGGGGTCGACGACGCGGTCGAACCACGTGCAGTAGGGCCGCCCCTCGTCGGTCGCGTCGGCGTGGGCACACGCCGGGAGGTCGTAGGTCCGCCACCCCTTCCCGTAGGCGCGCTCGGCGATCCGGCAGCGGGCCCGGGCTTTCGCGTCGACGTCGACGACCGCGATCTCGGTTTCGAGCGGGCGGTGTGCGGCGATCTCGACGCCGGGATCGCCGACCGGAAGCCGCGTCGGCTCGCGGACGACCGTCCGGTCACGGGTGTCCGGGTCGAACCGCCACACCCCGACCTCCGGGGGGAGACGGTTGAGGTGTGCGCGGGTGACGTGACTCGCGGTTGCGAGCACCACCCGATCGAACACCCCGAGTTCGACGTCGACGCGGAGTTGTCGCTCGAGCGACCCCGGCGCCCCGAGGTCCGGTTTGTTCTCGATTCCGACCAGCCGGTCGAACCACCCGTCCGGATATCGGGTGGCCTGCCGGACGTGCTCGCGGCCGTCGCGGCGCTCGCGGACGAAGAAGTTCGCGTCGACCGCGGCGTCGACGGTCGACTCCCGGAGGGTCGGCGACTCGCGGACCGTCCGGCGCTCCGGCACCGCCCGTCCGGGGCCGACGTCGCTGTCGACCGCGCGGACGGGGATCGTGTCGGGCGTGATCGCCGCGCGGGTGTCGAAGGCCCGGCCGGGGACCACGCCGACGACGTCCGCGATCCGGCGGCCGGGGTCGTCGACCGCCGCGCCGAGTTGGCGGCCGAGCACCCAGTCGGTCCGCTCCTCGAGGGCCGAACACAGCGCCAACTCGAAGCCGAACTCCCGTGGGGAACCGGTGTGCGTCATCCGCGTCCGGAACGGCGGCTCAGAAGTGACCCGGGTCGTCGGTGCCGTACTGGAGCTCCCCGCCGCGGCCGCCCTCGACGGTGCTGCTACCGTGGTCGCCGGAGCTCGGGACCTTCACCGTCACGTCCTCGACGGCGTCGAAGTCCATGATCAGGTCGGATTTGATGTTGTTGGCGGTGATGTCGGAGATCCCACACCCCGCACACGCACCGCCGAGCTCCACCACGACCTTGCCGGTGTCCTCGTCCGCCGTCCGGACGACGCTGTCGCCGCCGTGCATCCGGATGATCGGCATCTGGCCGACCATCCACTCCTCGATCCGGTGTTGGAGGGAGTTCTCGGAATCGCTCATCGTCCGCCATACGACCCCGACGGTTTGGAACCTTGCGGTTGTGATCACGCCGACGCGACGCCGAGAAAAGTGTGTCACGAACGTACACGGACGAACGCTGAGCCCCGGTCGGGAGGGTCATACTGTCGGCTACACCGACGTGACGGGTTTCCACACCTCGGGGAGTCGAACTCCGTCACGTGACGATAGCCGACAGTCTCAGTCCCGGGTTCGGGGTGCCGCCCGCCGGGCGAGCCGCCACACCGCAAGCGCAACGCCGCCCGCGCCGGCGGCAACGCCGAACCCCGGGGCACTGACCCCGCCGTCGACGCCCGCGTCCGGCGTTGCCGTCGCCGTCGATCCCTCCGCCGTCGCCGTCGTGGAGGCGTACCGCGGTCGCGGCGTCGCGGTCCCGGACGGCAGCACGTTCGGGGGGTCGGCCTGCTGGCCCGCGTGGTCCGGAAACGTGTACAGCCCGGCCGGGACGTCGCCGACACCCATGCTGCTGGCGACGAAGAAGCCGGCCCGGTCGCCCGGCGCCGCCAGCCGTGCGGTCCAGAAACTCGTCGACTCGGGGTCGCGCCACCACGACAGCCGCTCGGGCGCGCCCGGGTCCGAGACGTCGTGGCGCGTGACCCCGCCGCGGTACCACGCGGCGTAGAGCACGTCCCCCGAGAGCTCGAAGTTGTGTGCGGTCGTCCACACGCCGCCGTAGGTCGGGTCGGGCGTGGCGGGCGCCGGGATCGTCGAACGCGGGACCGGGGCTGCGGGATCCGACACGTCCCAGAGGTCGATCCCGGAGGGGCCGCCGACGAATTCGGCGCCGGGAGCGGCCGTCACCGCCGCCGGGGAGCCGGCGGTCGGCGTCGAATCGTTCGCCGCCACGTCGGTCGCGGGCGTCGCCGTCGCGGTAGCGTCGTCCTCGACTCGCAGACCCCACGACTCCCGACCGACGCCCAGGAGCGTCCCCGACTCGTCGGTCGCGACGTAGTGGTGGTTTCCGGGCGGCAGCGTGGCCCGGCGGCGGACCGCTGACTCCGGAAGCGCTGCAAGCGGGTCGGGGTCGGGGGCGTCCACCCGGCCTTCGGCGGTCGGGGTCGCGGGATCCGACACGTCGAGGATCCAGGTGCCGGCGTCCCAGAGTGCGACGAACGCGGCGTCGCCCGTGACGTACACGTCGTGGACGCTCCGGAGCCCGCTCGGGACCGCCGCCCACGCGTCGGTGACGCCCGCTACGGACCACCGACCAACCTCCGCGCCCGTTTCGACGTCGACGATCACGAGCGGGTTCCGGCCGCCGTCGTTGCCGGTGAGGTACGCGAGGCCGTCGCGAACGAAGCAGTTGTGCACCGGGAACTCCGTTGCGTGAAACGCCACCTCCACGGGGCGGGCGGGGTCGGAGACGTCGACCACCAGGATGCCCGAAATCGCACCGCGACGGGGGTTTGCGGGCCCGGCGACCACCAGCGTCGTCGGGTCGGTCACGTCGAGTTTGAGGTCGAAGAGCACCCGGAGCGGGCCGCCGTCGCGGTCCGCAAGCGGGTCGCGGACGTCGGCCAGGATCCCGGGGCGGTCGGGTACCGACACGTCGACTGTCGCGTACCCGGTCGTGGTCGCGAGATACGCGACCTCGCCGTCGGGGCCGACGACGGCCTCCTTCGTGCCTTCGATGTCGATCGATCCGTAGGGCTCGTACGGGCCGGGATGGGCGGCGACCCGGCGGGTCGACGCACCGCCCGCGACTCCGAGGATCGATCCCGCGACACCCCCGGCCCCGCGGAGGAAGCGACGCCGTCGCATCACGCCGGCGACCGGTCCCCGGTCCCGCCGGTCATCGCACTCGCCAAGGCGCCTTTCACCACCGCCTCGTCGCCGAGGGTCGTGAGCCGGATCTCGGGGACGTTCGACATCACCATCCCCGCCATCCGCTCGCGGATCGGGTTCAGGATGCGTTCGGGGTTGTTGAGCGCGACCGCGCCGCCGACGTAGACGACGAGCGGCGCGTACGCGTGGACGATGTTCGCCACGCCCATCGCGTTCCAGTGTGCGAGTTGGTCGACGACGTGGGTCGCGAACTCGTCGCTGCCGTCGTGCTCGAAGACGTCCGCCGCCGAAAACGAAGGGTCGTCCATCGGCAGTGCGGTCTCGATGTGGTCGGCGTCGTGGAGGTACGCCGCGTACCGCGGGATGTGGTTTCCGGAGCAGTACCCCTCCCAGTGGCCGTCGTGGCCACACCCGCAGGTGAGCCGGCCCTGCGGGTCGACGGTCATGTGCCCGACCTCGCCGGCGTTACCGTCCCAGCCGGTGAGGACGTGGCCGTCGACACAGACGCCCGCGCCGATCCCCGAGGAGATGGTGAGATACACCATGTCGTCGGGGTTGCGCTCGGAGTAGAACCGCTCGCCGATCACGCCCGCGTTCGTGTCGTTGTGGAGGTACACCCGGTCGGTGTCAAGTAGCACCGACAGCGGCCCGGTGAGCGGGATCCGGTCGATCGTGTCCGGGAGGTTCGCGGGGTTCTCGACGGCACCCTCCGCGAGGTCCAAGGGCCCGATCGCGCCGATTCCCGCCGCAGCCACCGACTCCGGGTCGATCCCCGCCTCGGCGCACGCCCCGCGGACGACACCCAGGACGGCCTCCGTGACGCCGATGCCGGTGGGCCCGCGCGGCGTGTCGGCGGCGGCCGTCCCCAGGAGTGTGCCGTTGCCGTCGGCGGCGACCGCCCGGACGTTCGTCGCGCCCAGGTCGACACCAACGTAGTTGGCCATTGTGTTCTTAGGGGAAAGCGCGACACTTAATTGAGCGGGTTCGGCGGAGCGGACGGACGAGCCGGCGGTGACTCGCCGACACACGGCGCCGGCGGCGGCCGGAGCAGCGTCGGTTCGTGTGGATCGTCGGCGTCAGTTACCAGTCATCACCGACTCTCCGGCGGCGATCGGTGATCCGGTACAACGATCCGTATCAGTAGTCGGGGGCGTCGTCCTCGACGTCGCGTTTCATCGAGTCCCGGCGGGACTTCGCGTCGCGGCCGGTCGCCTCGAGCAGAAAGTCGTTTTTCGCGTCGACAGCCTCCCCAGCGGCTTCGAGTTCGTCGGGGCCGAGCTCCGTTGGATCACGCTCCTCGAACTCCACGCCCAGTCGGTCCTTCTTGCTGCCGTAGGAGACGGTTCCGGCGACGATCCGCTCGAAGACCGGGTTCTCCGGCTCCGCGACCACGTAGAGGTCGCTTCCATTGTGTTCGACTGTCCCGGTGATCGGGCCGAAGTACGCCTCGACGGTCGACTCCATGTCCGGGATTCGCTCCGCGAGCGTCTCCCCGCGACGCATCTTGTATTCCTTCATGGATTCGGTTCGAAAGGCCGTGGTTTACCAGTTTCGTCCCGGGGAGCTACCGCTCGCGCTCGGCGATATATCCGCGTTTGCACTCCGGGCAGATGTCGCCGGCGCGGATCGAGGAGGCGCCGGCGGCCCGGGCGTGGCCGCAGTTGGGGCAGTAGAACTCGACCCGGTCGGCCGGAACGTCCCCCGTCGTCGAGTCCCCGGCGCGGACGAACCCCTCGCCGAACTCGGGGTCCGTTCCGGTGTCGGAGTCGGCGGCCGGTCGCTCGACGGCCCCGCTGTCGGCCCCGCCTGCGGCGATGCCGTCGACCGCGGCCGGGTCCTGCGGCGCGCCGCCGTTTACCTCCGGGGTTAGCCCGCTTCCGCCGAAGTCGGCGTCGACGTCGCCGTTCGGTGCCGCCGAGTACCCCTCGTCCGCGGTGTCGTGGGCGGGCCAGTTCCCCGCCGCGTCGGTGTCCTCGTGCTCTGGCCACCCGCCGGCGGTCGCCTCGGCCGGGCCCGCCGTCGACTCGTCGGCATCGATGATTTCGGCGTCGGTGGCCGCCTGCTCCGGCGCGTCCGGGTCGGCGGCGTCGGTCGCGCTCTCGGGGTCGGCGGTGGCGTCGGACTCCTCGGGCCACTGCACCTCGTCCCGCTGAGTCTCCCCGGCGTCGAGGATGACCGCGTCGTCGACGTCGGGGTCCGGGTCGACATCGTCCCACTCGTCGCTTCCCGTCTCCCAGCCGTCGTCGGTCGCTTCGGCATCCGCCGGCTCCTCGGTCGGCGACGCGTCGGTCCGGTCGGCCGCGTCCGAGGCGTCGGCCGCCGTAGCCCCCTCGACCGCCTCGACGGCGGCGTCATCGTCCCGGTCGGCGGGGGATTCCAGGGAATCCGCGGGGTTTGGATGGTCGTCCACACCGCGTCCGTCCTGTGGGGCCGCGGCGGTGTCGTCGGCAGCCACGGCACCGTCGTCGGGTCCGACGCCCGTGGGGTCGGCGGGCGCGTCCGTTCCCGGCGCAACGTCGGGTCTTACGGTCACGTCGGCGGACGCCTCCGGGTCCGGTGTCGCCGCCGGCCCCGTCGCCGAAGGCGGCTCGGATTCGGGGTCCACTGGCGTTACCGGTGACTCCCCGTCGTCGTTGCCTGTCGCCTCCCCCGGCCGGGAGGGGTCCGGGGTGGAGTCGCTCGCATCCGGCGGCCCGGGGGCCGTCGACGACGCATCGGAGGTGTCGAGTCCGACCTCCTCCGGACTCCGAACCGAGGTGACCTCCTTTGTCTGGTTCACCATCTTCTCGTCCCCACAGCGTTCACACCGCTTCACGTTCCGGATGGTGACGACGACCTCGTCACCCTCCTCCTTGCGGCTGCGCTCGACCTCGGGGTTTCCGTACGTGTGCCCGAAGAGACGACATTTGAAGCCCATTACGCGTTTTTGCGGCGCTCAGCATGAAAAGTGTACCTCCTGCGTCAGACGGACGGCAGACACGTTTGCGCCCGACGAGCTCGGAACGGATTCCGGACACAGCGGTAAGCGTATACCGGATGCGGGCGAATGGCAGCGTATGAGAGCGCGGCGCGAGTTTCGGGACCGGCGGGATATCGAGGTCGAAGTCCTCGACGCGCTCGTCGACCGCGGCGGCGAGGGAATGACCGTCTTCGAGGTGCGCGCCGCCGTCGATACCGACATCGACGACATCGAGGCGGCGCTGGCGGCGCTGAAACAGGACGACCTGATCTCCGTCGAGGGTGGCGACGATCGGGTGGTGATCATGGCCGACGACCGTGTCATCCCCGATCCCGAGGTAGATCACCACGAGGAACAGGGGTTTCTCGACACCATCCGGGACCGGTTCGGGCTGTAAGTCGCGGGGAGTCGGGAGGGCTGTCGGGGTGTGACCTCGGGTCGGTGCCGAACGCATTTACCCGCGTGCCGTCGAACCCGTAGCAATGACTGTCGTCACCGAAATGCACGAGACGTACGGTGCGGGGTTCCTCGACCGGGGTGATCGGCGGGTCGTCGGGGACTACGGCCGTCCGGAGCGGACACACCGCGCCGTCCGCAACGGGGTCGGCGTGATCGAGATGGGGTACGGGGTGGTCGTAGTCGAGGGCAACGACCGGGTCGAGTTCGTCGACGACACCGTCTCGAACCGGGTCCCCGGAGCGGACGGGGCGGGCGTCTACGCGCTGCTTCTGGACCCACAGGGGCGCATCGAAACCGACCTCTACGTCTACAACGCGGGCGAACGCCTGCTGTGTTTCACGCCGCCGACACGGGCCGGACCGCTTGCCGAGAAGTGGGCGGGCAACGTGTTCATCCGCGACGTCGAGATCAGGGACGCGTCGACCGACTTCGGGGTCTTCGGCGTCCACGGACCGAACTCGACGGAGAAGGTTGCGAGCGTTCTCAACGGCGCGGGATCGCCCGAACCCGAGCTCACCTTCGTCCGCGGGTCGATGGGTGGCGAGGGCGTGACCGTGATCGCGAGCGACGGCCCCGTGGGCGAGGAGGGCTACGAGATCGTCTGTGCTGCCGACGCCGCCGACCGGGTGTTCGAGACGCTGCTGTCGTTCGGGATGAACGCGGTCCCTTTCGGCTACCGAACCTGGGACACGCTCACACTCGAGGCCGGTACGCCGCTTTTCGACACTGAACTCGACGGTCGGATCCCGAACGTGCTCGGGATCCGGAACGCCCTCGACTTCGAGAAGGGGTGTTACGTCGGCCAGGAGATCGTCTCGAAGGTCGAGAACCGCGGGCGGCCGAGCCAGCGGCTCGTCGGACTCCGGCTCCGGCTCGATCCGGGCGGTGACGACCGGCTCCCGGATCCCGGTGCGGCCGTTACCGCCGGTGGCGACCGGATCGGCGAGGTGACTCGGGCCGTCGAGAGCCCGTCACTCGAAGCGACGATTGCGCTCGCGCTCGTTGACTTCGACGCCGGGTTCGATGTGGGTGGCGAGCCGATGTCGGTCGGTACCGACGACGGCGCGATCGACGCCGTCCGCGCGGCACTTCCGTTCGTCGACGGCAGTGCCGTCTCGGAGCGGCTCCCGACGTACGTGGAGGCGTAGCTCGTTTCCGGGTGTCCTCGGAGGCCGCTACCGGCCGGCCAGCCTCGCGAGGTGCTCCCGGGAGAAAAACGACGTGGGCCGGTCCATATGGACACCGATCTCGCCGGAGAGCGTCCGGAGTCCGGCCCGTTGGAGCGGCTCCGGCAGCGAGTACGCCCGCCGGATCCAGTGTCCGAGCGCGATCTCCCGTGCGAGGTCCGACCGCCACGCCGACTCGTAGTCCCGCAGCGAGCCGGGATCCTCGGGGGCGACCGTCTCGACCGCACGGTCGGCAGCGGTCATCGAATAAAGGATCCCGCCGCCGGTGAACGGCTTGGTCTGGGCGGCGGCGTCGCCGATCAGGAACGCCCGACGGGTGTGGACCCGCTCCGGCGGCCCGATCGGGATCGCGCCCGAACGGAAGTGCTCGGTCTCGACGTCGTATACCTCGGTCAGCCGGTCGAACAACTCGTTCACCGACGCGCCGGGCGGGGCACCCAGCCCGTACTCGACGCCCGCGTCGCCGCGAGGGATCCGCCACGCAAAGAAGCGCGGCGCGGTCAGGTGGACGTCGACGAAGTCGCTGTCGTCGGGCTCCGGATCGAACGCGAGCACACCGTGGAGGAGTTCCTCCGGCTCCGGGAGGTCCGACTGCCGCCGGACCCGGGAGGTGGGGCCGTCACAACCCGCGACCATCTTCGCCCGGACCGTCTCGGTCCCGTCCGCGTGCGAGATCGTGAGCGTCACGCCGTCGTGGCGTTCGTCGATGTCGACGACGGTGTGATGCTCCCTGATATCCGCCCCCGCGTCCTCGGCGCAGGCCGCGAGCGTCCGGTCGAGTTCGACCCGGTCGATCACGTTCGAGATCGCCTCGGATTTGTAGAACGGGTGGGCGGCCGTGTCGGGACCACCGATGTGGAACCGTGCGCCGTAAACGCGGTTCTGTCGGAGCCGCGCCGCCGCGTCGTCGGGAACGTACCCCCAGATGTCCGTGCTGACGTGGCCCGAGCACGCAAGCGGCGTCCCGACGGTCCCTTGCTCGAACGCGACAACGTCGTACCCGGCCTCGGTGGCGCGCCGGGCGAACCGCGCGCCGGCGGGACCGACGCCGACGACCGCAAAGTCGTACATTATCGGACCGTATCGGCCGCGCGGTCAAATACCTTCTCTGTCGGGGTGGGTCGGGTAGGAGCGAACAGTCGGCACTTCCACCGCCCGCGTCGACGTGCCGAGCAACCGCTACCCGACGCGGGACCGTAACTATCGCACACGCCGAGTGGTTGCGGAATAGTGTATAAACGCTTGGCGTGGGCGGCCGCCGAATCAGTCGTCATCATCGACGATCGCCGGCGCCCGCCGGTCCGACCGCGGCCCCTCGATGTCGACGTCGGGCAGGAGCCCCCTGAGGTACCGTCCGGTGTGTGAGTCGTCGACGCGCGCGACCTCCTCGGGCGTGCCGCTTGCGACGACCTCGCCGCCGCCCTCGCCGCCCTCCGGGCCCAGGTCGACGATGTTGTCGGCGTTTTTTACCAGGTCGAGTTCGTGCTCGACCACGACGACGGTGTTTCCGGCGTCGGTGAGCCGCTGAAGCACCTCGATCAGCTTCCGCTCGTCGGCCTTGTGGAGCCCGGTGGTCGGCTCGTCGAGCAGATAGAGCGTGTCGCCGGTCTGCTTCTTCCCGAGTTCCTCGGAGAGTTTCACGCGCTGGGCCTCCCCGCCCGACAGCGTCGTCGAGGGCTGTCCGAGGGTCATGTATCCGAGGCCGACGTCTTCGAGCAACTGGAGCCGCCGCCGGAGCTGGGAGTTGGCCTCGAAGAACTCCAGCGCCTCCGAAACCTCCATGTCGAGCACGTCGGCAATGGTCTTGCCCTTGTACGTCACATCCAGGGTGCGGTCGTTGTACCGCGCGCCGTCGCACTCCTCGCAGGGGACGTACACGTCCGAGAGGAAGTTCATCTCGATCTTTACGGTTCCTTGGCCCCCGCAGGCTTCACACCGCCCACCCTTCACGTTGAACGAGAACCGACCCTTCTCGTAGCCGCGCTGCTTCGAGAGCTTCGTCTCCGCGAACAGCTTCCGGACGTGGTCGAAGACGCCGGTGTAGGTCGCGGGGTTCGACCGCGGGGTCCGGCCGATGGGC
>CAZDEJ010000064.1:0-12923 GCA_964504395.1 uncultured Halobellus sp.
CTAATTATTACAACGAATTATCCGTCATCGCTGGAGACGGGATCGACACCGACCGGTAACTGACTACACCAATCCGTATCAGGGTATATGTCCCCGCCGCACGAACAGCAGGTATGGTTGATCCGGACGACCGACTCGGCGACGGCGTCGACGACACGTCGCCGATCACGATCGAACCCGTCGACGCCGCCGCGATCGATGCGCTGGTCGATCTGTGGATCGACCTCGCCGCCGGCCAACGGGCACACGGCTCCCACATCCTGCCGGAGCCGAACCGCGAGTCGGTCCGCGACACCCTCGCGCGACACGCTGTCGTCGACGAGGTCCGGGCTGCACGACACGACGGCACTCCCGTCGGGTTCGTCAGTTTCGCGCTCGAACGGGGGGCCTACGAGAGCGACGAGACCCGCGGGATCGTCCACAACATCTACGTCGTCCCCGAGTACCGGGACCGGGGGATCGGGAGTGACCTGCTCGCGGCCGCCGAGTCGGCCCTCGCCGACGCCGGGGCGTCGGTGGTCGCCCTCGAGGCGATGGCGGCGAACGACGAGGCCCGCCGGTTCTACCGCGCGCGCGGCTACGCCCCGCACCGCGTGGAACTCGAGACGCGGGTCGACGGCGGGGCCCCCGCGTCCGGCGAAAACGACACACACTCAAAGGAGGGCTGAATACTCCGACCTGCGCCAGGGGAGCATGGGCGGTGCATGCACTCGACTTGTAATCGAGACTTCGTGGGTTCGAATCCCACCCCTGGCTTCCGCCGATGACGCCCCGGCTGCTCGCCGTGATCGGGCTTCCCGGCGTCGGCAAGACCACCGTCGCACGTGAGTTCGCCGACCGACTGGACGCCCGCCTGCTCCGGACTGACACGGTTCGGACCGACTGCGTCTCCGACCCGGACTACACCCCCGCGGAGCGGCGGCGCGTCTACACGGAGCTGTTTTCGCGGGCGCGCGACGCGATCGGCTCCGGCCGGAGTGTCGTTCTCGACGGAACGTTCCGGAACCGTGCGGACCGCGAACGCGCCGTCGAACTCGCCGCCGAAGCCGGCGCAACCCTCGGCGTCGTCGTCGTCGATTGCGAGGCGCCGGTGGTCGAGTCGCGGATCGCCGCCCGCGAGAACGACGCCAGCGACGCCGACATCGAGGTGTACCGCGACTTCCGGAAGCGGTACGACTCGGTCCGGCTCCCCCACGCGACGATCGACAACTCCGGTACGATGGCCGCAACGCGGGCGCAGGCGATGGCGTTACTCGGCGACGACTGACTGATGGCGATCGGGTGCCCTACGACAGGAGTTCCTTCAGCGCCCGGCCGTAGGCCCCCGGCAGGTTCGACCGCGCGTTGTCGAGCGCCCCGCGGAGCGCGGCGGCGGCGTCGGTGTGCACGCCCTCCCCGTGGCCGACGAGCACGCGCTCGGGATCGAACCGCGACAGCGCACGCCGGGGCGGGACCGGCCGCAACATCGGGTGCACCCCCAAGGTCTCACCCGGCGCGCGGAAGTACCCGACGGTGCCGACCGCCTCCGGGACGACGAGCGTGCCCGCTTCCGGGTGGAAGAGCCCGACCTCCTGCCACGGCGGGATCCCGGAGTCCCGGATCCTGACCGCCTCGAACCCGGAGTCGGCGAGTTCGCCGCCGAACCGCTCCACCGGCGCCGCAAGCGAGTCGGCAACGCCGGACATCCACCGCGGAACGTACACCGGGGCGTCGTGTCGTGTCGCGACCGCGTCGGCGTCGCGTTTGTGACGGTCGAGGCCGACGACCACGCCCGCGACGTCGCCGAACGCCGAGAGCAGGCCGTCGAGGTCGGGGGCGTCAACGGGGTCGACGACCCAGACGCCGCCGTCGTCGCCGACGACCGCGTGGCTGGCGCGCTGCATCGTCTCGCCGGGGTAGGCGATCCACCCCACACCTCGATCCCATCGGTCGATCTCGCGGTACCCGTCAGTGTCGCCGCCCTTCATCGGCATACACCGAGTCCGGCTGCGACGGGCATAAATCGCCACGGTTGACGACGGCGTCGACGACCCGACGACCGCAACCGATAGGTAGCGGCGTCACCGCGCGTATGCATGGGGTTTCGCCTCCGAGATCACACCGCCGACGTGGCCGTCGAGGCGACCGCTTCCGACCTCGCGGGGGCCTTTTCGGCCGTCGCCGACGGCCTCACCGCGGCCGCCTGCGACGACGTTCCGGACCCGGGTACGGCGGCGGCCGAGTTCGGGGTGTCGGTGGCCGCCGAAGGCCGGGAGGCGCTCCTGTTCGACTACCTGGACCAACTGATCTACGAGCGCGACGTGCGCGGCGTCCTCCCGGTGTGGAACCGCGCGACGGTCGACGGCCCGGCGGCCCGGGCGGAAAGCGACGGCACCGCGTGGCGCCTCGAGGCTACCGCCCGTGGCGTCCCGCTCGCGACAGTCGACGCCCGGGAGATCAAGGCGGTGACGTACTCGGAGATGCGGGTGGAGCCGACCGACACGGGGTGGACGGTCTACGTCGTCTTCGACGTGTGAGTCGCGTGCCACGCCGGACGGCACCCGATCTCAGAAGTCGTTCGTGTTCCCCCTGTCGCGGTTCAGTGAGACGACCGACCGTGTCGCGTGCCTGACTGCTAGTGCCCCCGTCGTCGCCGTACTGGTCGCCGGGATCGGCGCGACCGGGTCGGCCACGGGCGACGGTGGCGACGCCGGTGGCGGCACCGGCGACGCTGGCGGTGGTGGTGGCGGTCTTCCCCCCGGTACCATCGCCGCACTCGGGGTCGTGATCGCTGTCGCGGCCGGGGTCCTCTACCGCCAGCAGGGCGGGGATAGCTCCGCCGACGGACCCGACTCGTCGACGGGTGCGGGAGACGCCCCGGGCGGAACGGACGGCGACGCGGCGGTCCCCAGCGACGCGCCGGAGTCGAGTGCATCCGCGTCGGAAGACGGGGGAGGGACCGCAGCCGAATCCGCCGGCGTCGCCGATGCCGACGCGCCGGATCCCGAGGCCGATCCGACCGACGACGGCGGAGACGGCGCAGGTGCTGCGGCCGGTGCCGCTGCGGCCGACGACGGCGACGACCCGCCGTGGGCGGACGAACTCCTGAGCAACGAGGAGCAGGTGATCGCGCTCGTAGATCACGGGGGTGGCCGGATGAAACAGCAGGAAACCGCGCAGACGCCGGAGTGGACCGACGCGAAGACCAGCCAGGTCGTCCGGAAGACGCGCGACGAGGACGCGCCCGGGGCGTTCCGGCTGGGTCGCGAGAACGTATTGGTGCCCCCCGACGAGGACTTCGGGCCGACTGACGAGGACGCGTAACGTCCCGTGGGACGGGACCGGGGTCTCCCGGTCCACGCGCTGGACGGATCCGCCCGGACTGACCGCCCAGCGCCCCGGCGGTGGCGGAGACGCCGCCGCATCGGCCCTGGCGGGTGTACTGTCCACACCGATCCGACGACGTCACGCCGCGGTCGCCCGTGCTCCGACGACATCACGTGTGAGATCCGAGGCGAAAAAATATGACCGCAGAGGCGTGTATATCGGACAATGGAGTACGTCTACCCGGTCGTGGGGTTGGTCGCGGGGATGGCGCTCGTTGCCGCCAGCGTCGTTGTCGCGTTCGCCTACACGCCAACGACGTCCTCGTCGGTCGACTCCGCGGTCACGGCTTTCACCGGGGTTTCGCTCCAACTCGGCGACCTTTTAGCCGTGTCGTCGGTGACGGCCGTCGGCTTCGACCTCCTTGCGGTGGCCGGAGTCCGGGTTTCGATTCTGATTCCGTTCGCGACGGGCTACCTGCTCACGCACGTGATCGCCTACTACTCGTCGCTGCAGATCACCGAGGTGCAGGCTCAGCCGCTGGATCCGGAGTTCGACGTGCGGGCGAACCCGCTCCGGCTGGCGACGCTGTCGATCCCCGGGGCCTTGGTCCTGCTGCCGGCCGCCAGTGTCGTCGGAGACTAAAACGCCTCTTTGAGGCTCAGTCGGCTTTACAACCGACGGTCCCGTGTTCCGAACTGTCCCGGTTGGGCCGCCCGCGATCCGGTCCCCACCGACGCACCCGACCCACCCCTCTGCCCCCCACCGGGTCGGCGGCGTCCGACCGGGCACCCTGCTGACGCATTCCCTCCACCGCCGCTACGGTACCCCTCGCCCGCGTCCGTCCGGCCGCGTGTCCGACGGTGTTTTGAGTCGTGCCCCCGTTCCGGAGGTCGTGGTTTACATCACCCGCGGGCTCTTCGACGCGCTCTTGGAGATGGCGGCGGCGGCTGACCCCGACGACATCAGCGTCGTGCTCGCCTCGACGCCGGTGGGTGAGTTCGAAGGCGGGATCGACTCCGACCTCGACCTCGACGCCGACACGGCGGTGCTGACACACTTTTATTTCCCCGAGACGAGCGGGTCGGTGAACGCGGTTTTCGGTGTCGACCTCGGGACGCCGGCGGGGCAGGGACGGGCCCGGTTCGTCTCGCACCCGACCGGCCGGCTGGAAGCGACCCGGGAGGACACGTTTGCCGCCGCCCTCCTGATCGCGGTCCCGCCGTGGAACACGGAGTCGATCGCGGCCTTCGACCGGAACGACCGGAAACTCGACCTCGACGTGGTCGACGCCGAGCCGCCGGAGGAGACGCTGGTAGAGTAGCCCCGACGGCAGTGTCGGCGCCTGCCGGCGATCGGTGTCCGTTCGTGCTCGTCCGCACGCGACAGCCGGGGTGCCGGCTACCGATCCAGATACCCCAGATCCGTGAGCTGTTCCGCGATATCCTCGAACTCCGCCTCGGTGAGTTCGCCCTCGCGTTGGTACTGGATCACGATGCTCCGCAGGAGAAACCGCACGAGGTCGCTGGTGCTCGAAAAGCTCGTGCCCTCGATCGTCTCGTCCACGCGGTCGGCCAGGTCCTTCGGGATCGACACCGTGGTGTAGTCGGTCATCGGTTCCGAGGAGAGCGCCCGCGGACAAAACAGTGCGGACTCGTCGTCGCGTCCCGCCGGCGGCCACTGCCCCCGCTCGCCGGTCGGCGTCACACCGGGGACCCGTGTTCGGATGTGCGACGGTTGATACTGCCGGCTATACCTACGTGAAGGTTTCCCACACCCCGGGGGTGTCGAAACGCTTCACGCGACTACAGCCGACAGTATGACCAAGCATACAGCCGGAGGCGGTTGGACCCCGATTCCGTCGAGTCCGACGGCTTTGGGTTCGCTCGGACGGCGCGCGCGGGAGCCGGGGGTTTTTCCATCCCCGCAGCCGTAACAACCGATGATGGCTGTCAGACCACCGCAGCAGGACGGCGACGAGCCCGACTCCCTCGAGTTCGGAATCGCGGCGCTTTCGCCGTACCTCTCGGAGTCGGATCTCACGTTTCCCGCGACCGCCGACGAGGTGGTGCGCGAACTCAACGACCCCGCGATCCCGTGCGACGCAAACGGGAACACGGTGGCGCTCTCGGAGGCGCTCGGGGCGGTCCGCGCGACACGGTTCGAAACGCAGCGGGAACTCCTGGACGCGCTACACCCGGTCCTCGAGGAGTACCGCGAGTCCGGTGGGGGGATTCTCTCGCAGTTGCGGGCGCTTCTGCCGTTCTGAACGCGTCTCGACCGCGATCCGGAGATGACCCTGACGCCCACGCAGTAGCCGCCGTCAGGGGCAAACGATACCCGACTGCTACCGCTACCGCCACCGGACCGAGCGTCCGCGTAGCGGCGCTCCGGCCGACGGTATTTTGGGTTGTGGCCACGGAACGCCGGTCATGCCACCTGCCCGCGACGCCGACGCCGACTTCCCGACGCCGTGCCTCGACGCCGGGACTCTCGGTGACGCCGTCGCCCGCAACCGCCGAACCTCGGGGACCGCGCTCCGTGCCCGTGAGTCCGGTCGGACGTACACCTACCGCGATTTCATCACGACCTCGTACCAAGCCGGGAACGTCCTCAGACACCTGGGCGTCCGCCCCGGCGACGACGTGCACGTGGCGGCCGAGCACGCCCCCGAACCGGTGCTTTCGTTCTACGGGGCGGCGCAGTTAGGCGCGGTGACGCGCTTCGGAACCGTCGGACGAGACCCCCCGCGTGTCGCCGTCGCACCCGCCGACCGGGAGGCCGAGTTCGACCTCCCGCCGGGCCACCACCTCGCGGTCTACGGCGACCAGCCGGCGAACCCCGCCGCGACACACTGGGAGACGGAGGTGTGGAGCGAGAACCCCGCGGTCCACCCGGTCGCGGTCGACAGGGCTGATCCCCTGTTCGTGACGGACACCCGAACCTACACCCACAGTGAGGTCCTCGTCGCGGCCACGGAGGTTGTGACCGACGCCGGGATCGACCCCGGAACGGAGGTTCTGCTCCGTGGCCCCCCGACCGACCCGGCGGTCGTGGTGGCCGGGGTCGTGGCGCCGATCCTGGCGGGGGCGACGATCGTGCTCCCGACGACGGCGGACGGCGACGCGACCGGCGAGTTCCCGATCGCGGTCGACGGCGAGGACTACGGCGCGCCGGCGGCCGACTTCGGCACGGGCGAGTGACTGCGCCAAGCCTGGCCCGGCGTCCCGGCCGGCGGGGCCGGGGCGGCGAAACCGGGGGCTCCTTGTGGGGCGTGGCAATACTCCCGGTATGAGCCTGGAGGTTGCGGTCGCCGTCCCGTTCAAACAGCGCGGGGCGACCAGACTCGGAGAGGGGGAGTTCGTGGTTGCGCTCTCGCTGGACCGGAACTGGTTCTCTCCCGATCAGGCCAAGCGGCTGATCGACGTCGCGACGGGACGAGGGCTCCTCGAACGCGTCGACGGCGAGGTCGTCGCGCGGTTCGACCCGCCGAGCGTGACCGTCCCGGAGGCGTACGAACCCGACGAGTCGATCCTCCGGGAGCAGTCGGTCTTCGAGCGGATCCTCGACGCCTTGGTGGCTGCGGGCCACGACAAACAGGAGGCGGTTGCCGCGATCAACGAGCGCCAGCGCCGGGTCGGGGTCTCGGTCGAGGCGGCCGCGGCGCTGTACGCGAAGCAGCAGGGTGTCGATGTCGACGACGCGGCACGCGCGGCGGCGGAGCAGCTCGGCGAGTAGCCCCGGACCCGAGCGTTCTTGTCGCCGTCGCGCCACCAATCCGCATGGTCGAGGAGCGACTGACCGACGGCCGCCGGATCGCACAGCTTCTGGCCTCCGAGGTGACGGGTCACGGCGACGCCCTCGCGACGGTGTCGGTCACCGACGCCGACCCGGACGTGGAGCCGACACCCGACGGGGCGTTCGCGTACGGGATCGACAGCGACGACGGGCGCGTGGCGACGGTCCTCGTCCAGCCCGACCGGATCCGCGTGGAGTTCGAGCGCGCGGTCGACGTCGCCGCCGACGCCGCGAGCGACGCGGGCCTTCGGGTCCGGCCGAAGGCGGTCGAGCCGCCGCGGACGCTGGTGTTCGTCGAGAACGGCGCCCAGGTCAAGTGGCTGGTATCCACGCTCCGGGCGATCGTGTCGGCGTAACCTCGGAAACGCCCGGAGGAGCGGACGCTCGGGGCCGTCACGAAGCGCCGCTACAGCCCCGCCAGCAGGTCGGACAACTCCGTTACGACCCGGTCCCGCGGGAGGTGGGCGGCCGCCCGCGGGGACGGCGACGGGCCGCCCTCGAAGGTGACCTGGACCGGGACCAGCCCCGCGTCGGCCGCGCCGGCGATATCCGCGTCGACGTCGTCGCCGACGTACACGGTCTCTCCGGGGTCGCTACCGAGCGCGTCGAGCAGTGCCTCGAACGCCGTCGGGGCGGGCTTGCCGGCGTCGAGGTCGCCGGTGACGAGAGTGGCGTCGAACAGGTCGGTCCACCCGAGCGTCGCCAGTTTGTCGCGTTGTGCGACGCTCGGCCCGTTCGTGAGCAGTCCCACGTTGTACTCCGTGCGGAGCCGGCGGAGGAACGCCGCGATCCCCGGAACGGGAGCCAGTGCGTCCGCGATCTCCCGTCGGTACACGGTCGCGAGTCGCTCGGGCGCCACGTCGGTGTCGCGGCCCTCGAGCAGCGCCGTGAAGATCGGCTCCCGCGTGTCGGTGGTGAGGTGCCGGCCGTGGGCGTCGAGATACGCCTCCCGGGTCAGCGACGGAGCGCCGACGGCCGCGACGGCGTCGTCGAGGATCGTCGCCCGGTCGCGCGCCGGGACGGCGAGCGTCTCGTCGAGGTCGAACCCCACCGCGGTGATCGTCACGCTATCCAGTAGACCGTGTGGACGTATGACTTTTCTCGTCGGCTCACCTAGCGACTGGTGTGACTCTCGATCCCGTCCACGTCGACAGTATCGCGGACCTTGCGGCGTATCTCGCGCGCAACGTGGACGACACGGACCACGGCGACGTGGCGGCGCGGGTCTGGGCGGACTTCCTCGACCCGCTGTACGGTCCCGAGGGGCGGGCGGTGCTCGACCCCGTCGGCGAAAAGCGGCTCCGTACGGTCGATGCCGAGGACATCGCACTCGCCGACGCCCCCTTCGAGACCACCCACGGGCTGGACTCGGGCACGATCAACCCCACCACGTTCAAAAACGGGCTGGTGGTCGACCTCGCGCAGGCCGCGATGGCGGCCGCCCCCTCCGACCTGGACCTCCACCGGTGCCGGAGCATCGTCGCCGCGACCCACGTCAACGACAGCACGGTCGCCTTGGAGGAACCCTGGCGGACCGTCGACGAGGGGCACTGCCGGTGGCGGGTGCTCCGGATCCCACGGGTCAACCGCTACGCCGAGGGGATCGTCCACGCGCTGGCGCTGTACCTCGCCGAGAGTTCCCACGCGCTGGAGCACGCCGACGCGGTGTCGGACCTGCTCGTGCTCGACGGCCCGCTATACCCCGTCGAACTCCTCAACTGGCGGGATCGCGACGCGGAACTCCGGGCGCTCGCCGAGGAGCTCCAGCCGCGGTCGATCGTGGAAAACTACATCCGACTGGTGGAGTCGTTCGTCGAGCGCGACATCCCGCTGTGTGGGTTCGTAAAGAACCCCGCCTCGAAGCGGATCGTCGGGACGCTCCGGGAGGGCGACCACGGAATCGACGTGCCATGGACCGACGACACGGCGCTGTTTACCCGGCTACTGGAGCGACGGACGGACGACGACGGTCGTCGTCGCGGCCCGGAGAACAGGCGGACCGACGAACTCTCGTTCACGAGCTGGTTCGTCTCACGCGGCGGCGTCGACGCCACGGTCGCGGCCGACGGCGACGCTTACGGAGTGAAGCGGCAGTTGGACCCCGAACTCTACGAGACGTGCTTCTTCAGCGTGTACGAACCCCGATCCGACGTGCTCTACCGGGTCGAAACCCCCTACGCGTTCGCCCGCGAGGCGGATACCCGGGAGGCGATCGCTCGACAGATCGTCGGCGAGGTCGCAGCCCGCCGCGGTCCGCCGGAAGCCGTCGCGAAGGCGGACGGGTTGGCGCGCATCAGCGCGTCCGAGAAGTCCGCGCTCCGCCAGCGGTTCGCCGAGACGCTCGACACCGACGAGGTCAGACGCTACGACGACATTCGGTGGGGCGAGGTCGAGTGAGCGGCCCGTTCGGAGGCGGCTACGACCGCTCGGACCCCGGTTCGGTCCTGATGACCTCGATCCGTACATCGGACTCCGCGACACCGACGCGGGCGAACTGGGTCCGCACGTGGGCCTCCGCGGCCTCGACCGCCCGCTCGCGTGTCTCGAACCCGCGCGGCATCGGCGACTCGAAGGCGACGTGTTTGACCGTCCCGTCGATTTCGGTCTCGGATCCGCCGCTTTCGACCTCGTAGAACGCGTCGCACACCCACACGTACGGCGCGTCCTCGTCGGGCGCGCCCTTGTATGACGGCGCCGACTCCCCGCGCTCGAACACCGTTCCGGTGAGGGCGGTCCCCCCGGCGTGACCACGAACGAGCAACATACCCGGGGTTGCCGCCGTGACGACAAAAGCCGTCCGGGGGTGCGTGGATCGGCGTGTGCGGTCACCCTGACGCTACCCACGACCTCCCCGAACCGTCCGGTTTAAGCGGATTGCACGCGCCACTCCGAGCAATGCCGAACGACGAACTCATCGCCGCGCTTCGGGGCGCCGACGCGGTCAGAGTCGGGGAGTTCGAGCTCTCCCACGGCGGGACCTCCGACTACTACGTCGACAAGTATCTCTTCGAGACCGATCCCCACTGCCTCCGACTGATCGCGTCGGCGTTCGCCGGCCGGGTCGGCGACGAGACGCTCGCGGGCGTCGCGCTGGGCGCGGTCCCCCTCGTCGCGGTCACGAGCGCCGAGACCGACACGCCGTACGTCATCGTCCGGAAGCAGGCCAAGGAGTACGGAACCGGCAACCGGATCGAAGGCCGCCTCTCCAACGGCGAGTCGGCGGTGGTCCTCGAGGACATCGCCACGACCGGCCGGAGTGCGCTCGACGCCGTGGAGGCGCTCCGGGACGCCGGCGCGACGGTCGACCGCGTGCTCGTCGTGGTCGACAGGGAGGAGGGTGCCCGCGAACTGCTGGCCGACGCCGACGTGGAACTCGACGCGTTGGTGACCGCCGCCGACCTGCTCGCCGACGACCGGGAGTAATCCACGTTCGTGGGGTTTCGATCCCGGGTTCGGATCGATATATTCATACAGACCCCACCTCGCAGACCAGGTATGGACAGAGCGGAGAAAGCGGCCCTCCAGCTCCAAGCGGTCACAGTTCTGCGGATGCTCAAGGAGACCCGGACATACGACGAGCTCGCCGACCGCACAGGCCTCCCCGCCGGCGACCTCAACCGGTACGTCAACGGCCACGTCCTCCCGGGTACACAGCGGGCACGCGCCGTGGTCGACGACGTCGGCCGCGACGCCCTAGCGTCGGAGCTCGAATCGCGGGTGACGTTCGACGACGACGGCTACGTCGACAACTCCGTGGTGGTGTTCGACCAGACGTTCCTGAACCTGGTCGCCCCCGTCGCCGCCGACGCCCTCGGGTTCGAGCGGCCGGACGTGGTCCTGACCGCCGCCACGGACGGCATCACCCTCGGCGCCGCGATGGCGAGCCACTTCGACGCCCGGGTCGTGTACGCCAAGAAGTCCAAGGAGACCGCCGTCGAGGAGTTCATCGAGTCCCGCCAGCGCGTCTCGCCGGGAATCGAGCTCACCTACTACCTCCCGGCCCGGGCGCTGTCGTCGACCGACACCGTGCTCGTGGTCGACGACCTCATCCGGTCGGGGGAGACACAGACGCTCCTGCTCGACGTCGCCGAGCAGGCTGGGGCGACGGTCGCGGGCGTCTTCGCGCTCATCGCGATCGGCGAGGCCGGCTTGGATCGCGCCCGCGACCTCACTGACGCTCCGGTCGGCGCGCTCTCGACGTTCGATCCGGGGTGACCGACGGACACGGCCGGTGTCGATGGAAACGTTTATGCGCGTGATGTCGGATATACCCAGACGTGTATTATGTGGCCGGCTGATTCCCTCGCAGACCGCTTTGGTGTGCACGAACGTGGATCATCCGTCCGGACCGAACTCCTCGCCGGGGTGACGACGTTCTTGACGATGTCGTACATCGTTGTCGTCAATCCCGCGATCCTCTCCGGTGCCATCACGCCGCAGGGAGTCTCACAGGGCGAAGTCCAGTCGATGCTCGCAGTGGTCACGATCATCGCGGCGGCGACGGCGACGCTCGTGATGGCGCTGTACGCCAACCGTCCGTTCGCGCAGGCGCCCGGCTTGGGGCTGAACGCCTTCTTCGCGTTCACTGTCGTTGGCGCCCTGGGCGTCCCCTGGCAGACCGCCCTCGCCGCGGTCGTGGTCGAGGGGGTACTGTTCGTCGTACTCACGACGGTCGGCGCACGGGAGTACGTCGTTGGGCTGTTTCCGAAACCGGTGAAGTTCGCCGTCGGAACCGGCATCGGACTGTTTCTCGCGATCATCGGGCTCCAGGCGATGGGGATCGTGGTCGACGACCCCGCGACGCTGATCGGGTTGGGGGGCGTCGCCTCCGACCCAGTCGCGATCCTGTCGGTGGTGGGACTGTTCCTCACGTTCGCGCTCTACG
Source organism: uncultured Halobellus sp. (assembly GCA_964504395.1). Taxonomy (GTDB): domain Archaea; phylum Halobacteriota; class Halobacteria; order Halobacteriales; family Haloferacaceae; genus Haloquadratum. The sequence continues at coordinate 11,987 of CAZDEJ010000064.1, forward strand.
CCCGTGACGTCCCCGGGTCGATCATCGTCGGCATCGTCCTGACCACCGTGGCGGGGTGGGTCCTCACGCGGTTCGGCCCGGTCTCCCCGGACGCCGGCCTCGTCGCCGGCAGCGCCGCGGTCACCTACGATATCACCCCGCTCGCGGGGGCGTTCGTCTCGGGACTCGCGAACGTCGAGGCGTTCACCTTCGCCCTGGTGGTGTTCACCTTCTTCTTCGTGGACTTCTTCGACACCGCCGGCACGCTGGTCGGCGTCGGCCAGGCGGGCGGCTTCCTCGACGACGACGGGCAGTTCCCCGACATCGATCGGCCGCTGATGGCCGACGCGGTCGGGACCACCATCGGCGGCGCGTTGGGCACCTCGACGGTCACCACGTACATCGAGTCCGCGTCGGGGGTCGAGGAGGGCGGCCGGACCGGGCTGACCGCGCTCACGGTCGCCGGGCTCTTCGTCGCCTCCCTCGTGTTGGTCCCGGTCGCGGCCGCGATCCCGCTGTACGCCTCCCACATCGCCCTGGTGGTGATCGGTGTCGTGATGCTCCGGAACGTGATCGACATCGAGTGGAACGACCTCACCCAGTCCATCCCCGCCGGGATGACGATCCTGGTGATGCCGTTCACCTACTCCATCGCGTACGGCATCGCCGCGGGGATCGTGTCGTACCCGCTCGTCAAACTCGCCGCCGGGGAGACTCGGGACGTCCGCGCCGGCCACTGGGCGCTGGCGGGCGCGTTCGTGGTTTACTTCGTCGTCCGGACCGGCGGCGTGCTCACCGGACAGTTGTAAGCACGACTCACGGGCGCGAGGGACCGGAGCACGTCGGATGGCAGCGACCCCCAGGAGGCTGACCGTTAGACGAGGGTTCCAATCGGACCTACACGTACGCGCTCGGCCGAGTCGGGGCGTGGGTGTTCAATCGAGCACGAACACTCGTT
>CAZDEJ010000065.1:0-12864 GCA_964504395.1 uncultured Halobellus sp.
CGGCATGAACGCAGACGATCTCCGGGCCGCCGTCGAGACGGCAAAGGGGACGGAACTCGAGCGTCTCGGGTCGAGCAAACTCCTGATCGCGCTGACCGACGCCGAACTCGACCGCGGGAGCGTCCTTCGAGCCGCCGCCGCAAGCGAGGGTGCCGCCCGTGAAACCTTTTCGGCGTGGGCTGCGGACGAACCCCACGACGCGGCTGCCGACCTGTTCGCCGACGTCGTCGATCAGGAGCAGCGCCACTACGAGCGAGTGGTCGACCTCCTGGGCGAGGACGTGGCGTCGCCGGGTCGCGGCCCGATGCACGCGTATCTCCGGGGGCGGGAGGGGACCGCCGCACGCCTCGCGGGTGGGCTGGTGGGGCGAACGCTGGTCAGCGACCGCGCTCATCTTCAGGTGATCGATTTCTTTACCGACGAGGCCGCCGGGGACGCTGCCGACGTTTTTCGCGACCTACGAGCCGAGACTCGGGAGGCGCAAGAGCGGGGCCTCGGGCTGCTCGACGCTGTCTGTGCGACCGACGAGGACTGGGAGACCGCCGAGACCGTTGCGAGCTACGTCGTCCAGCTCGCCTACGACGACTACACTGATGTACTCGCCGGTACGGGCGTCGGTTCCACGCCGATCCGTTGAGCCGAGGCCGGTTGGGCCGTCCGGCGGGCCCGATCCGATCGTGCGACGAACGGGACGAAACCCCATCCGTTCAGCCGTGGATGGCTCAAACCGGATCGAACAGCTCCTCACCGTCGACCATGTGCGCCTCGACGGCGTCCATGTCCAGCGTCACACCCAGCCCCGGTTTCTCGGGAATCTCGATGTATCCGTCCTCGATAACCGTCTCCTCGACGAGGTCGTCCCACCACCCGAGCTCGTAGGAGTGGTATTCGACCGCCAGGGAGTTCGGGATCGCGGCGCCGACGTGCGCCGACGCCATCGTCGCCACCGGCGAGGAGACGTTGTGCATCGCCACCGGAACGTAGTACTGATTGGCGACGTCGGCGATCTTTCGGGTCTCCCGCATCCCCCCGACCTTCGGGAGGTCGGGAGCGATGATGTCGACGGCCTGGTCCTCGATCAACCGCCGCTCCTCGGTGACGCGGTAACGGTTCTCACCGACCGTGATCGGGGTGGTGGTGGATTTCGTTACTTCCGCTTGGACCTCGAGGTTCTCCGGCGGCACGGGGTCCTCCAGCCACCACACGTCGTACTCCGCGACCGCGTCGGCGAGCCGCTTTGCGCTGCCCCCCGAGAACGTCCAGTGACAGTCGAACGCGACGTCGGCGCGGTTCTTCACGCGTTCGGTGACCCGCTCGACGATCTCGGCTTTGTGCCGGATCTCGCCCGGCCGGAGGTGGCGGTTGGCGCGGTCCTTCTCGAGCCCCGAGGGTACGTCGAGGTCGAACTTCAGCGCGTCGTAGCCGAGCTCCTCGACCACCCGCTCGGCCTCGTCGGCACAGGCCTCGGGGTCGGCCTCCTCGGCGGTGTGGCAGTCGCAGTACACCCGCATCTCGTCGCGGTACTTCCCGCCCAGAAGCTGGTAGGCGGGAACGTCGAGGATCTTCCCCGCGAGGTCGTGGAGCGCGATCTCGATCCCCGAGATGGCGGTGACGGTCACGCCCTCGATCGACCCCTCGCCCGACATCTTCTGGATCAGGTGTTCGTAGAGTCGGTCGACGTCGAGCGGGTTCTCCCCCACGATCATCGGCTTCATCCGGCGGATGAGTTCCGGAACGCCCGCGCCCCAGTAGGCTTCGCCCGTGCCGACGACGCCGGCATCGGTGTAGACCCGGACGAGCGTCCACGGGAAGTTCCCGTCGATCATCGTGGTCTGGACGTCGGTGATCTCGACGTCGCGGCCGCCGCCGCGGTCGCCCGTGACCCCCATCGTGCCGGCCGAGAGCTCTCGCATCGTGTACTCCGCGTTCGGATCGTGCAAGTCGGCGTAGTCGACACCCATGATTAGTCATTTACTCGCTGTGAGGTAACTCTTTGGAGAAGTGCCGGAGTCGCGTGTTCGCAGGCCGGGTCAGTAGGGCCAGTCGCCGACCACCCGCATCCCTTCGGCGAGGCTCTCCGCCTCGAGCTGTTCGGCGATCGCGTCCGGCGACCGGCGGGCGACCGTCGTGTCCTCGGCAGCGAGTTCGACCACCAACTCCGTCAGCAGGATCGCCTGCTCCCGGAGGTCGCGGGGGTCGAGTTTGTCCAGGGTGTCGGCGTGGGTGTGTCCCCACCCGCGGCCGACGTCGCCGGTGTCCGCGCGAACGTAGTATCCCGGGACTCCGCGGGTCACGTACGGCCAGTGGTCGCTGTGCGGGCCGAGTTCGGGCGGCGTGTCGATCGGGTGATCCATGCGGGCGGCCACCCGGCCGGCGACGTCGGCGAGGTCGTCGAACCCGTGAGTGGTACAGATCAGGTCACGGGCGCGCGCTACGCCGTCGTTGTTCACGACCGCGCGGATCGAATCGTGGTCCCGCCGTTCGGCGTCGTAGTGCGATCCGACGAGACCAACCTCCTCGGCGCCGAACACGATGACGTGGACGCGGGTGTCCAACTCGTCCTCCCGCTGGGCCAGCGCCCGCACGATCTCGACGACTGTGGCGGTCCCGGCGCCGTTGTCCGCCGCGCCCTCGGCGATGTCGTGTGCGTCAACGTGGCTCGTTACCAGGACCTCAGATTCGGTGTTCGGCCCGAGTTCGGCGTGGACGTTCTGACTCGTCGCCTCCGAGGTTTCCGCCGCCACCGAGATCGAGACGGATTCGCCCTCGAACCGGCGAGCCAGTCGGGCGCCGACCTCCTTCGATACGCCGACCGCCGGGACCTCCCCGATCGGCGCCGCTTCGGTGCCGACGCTCCCCGTCGGCGGAAGACACCCCTCGACGTGGTTGGCGTAGACGAACGCCGCCGCGCCGGCCTCGACCGCGCGGTAGTACTTCTCCCGCCGGTGGAGGTACCGGTCGTACCACCCCGGCACGTCGCTGGCCGCCAGCACGACGGCACCCTCCAACTCCTGTTCGAAGTCGGCGGGGAGGCCGTGCCCGATGTCGACCAACTCCCCCGTCACCTCCCCGCTCGGGCTTCGTGGAAGCGCGATACAGTCCTGAACGGTGTCGCCGGCTTCGACCGCCGAGCGCCCCCGCGCCCACCCCTGTATCGGGAAGTGATCCAGCCGCGCATCGCGCGCGCCAACCGCAGCGAGGACGTCGCGCGTGGCCGCCGCAGCGCGGCGCTCCCCGTCGCTGCCCGCCATCCGCGTGTCGATGTCGACGAGCGTCTCCAGGTGGTCCCACCCGACGTCGCTCGTGAACGTGTCGCCGATCCAGTCAGTCATCGGATTCGTTTGTAGCGATGGCCACATATACTCCCGGGATCGGGGCCAGTGTCACGGATCAGCCGTCGCAACACGCCGAAACTCGATACCCGACACGTCGACAACCGACTGCCGACAGCCGACTGTCGACGGCTGCTGTCGACTGCCAACAACCGGGAGTATCACCACTCGTCGAGCCGATTCAGCACCGACACGATCCGCAGCACCGATCCCGCGTCGCCGGGATCGTACACCAAGTCGTCGGTGGCACGGACGTGGGTGAGGACTGATGCCGACGCGTGGCTCGGCGCCGCGGCGATCCCGGCGTCGGCCCGGTCGGCCCACTCCATCACCCGGCGGTCGGACTTGCTGTCGCCCATCACCACCACGAACGGGTCGTCGATCTCCAGTACTTCGAGCGCGGCCCGGACGCCCGTGGGTTTGTCGAGATCGAGCGATCCGATCTCCGCGGCGTCGGCGTGGTAGTACGCGACGTCGATCCGATCGAAGCGCTCCCCGACCGCCTCGGGGACGTCGTCGACCTCCCGCGTCGGCGTCGCGTCCTCGCCGTCGAGGACGTCTGCGACCTCCGGGTCCGCGGCGGCGTAGTACGCCCGAGCCCAGTCCGCCGCGCGGTCGGCGTCGGCGGGGTGAGAGCCGTCCCCGTCGGGGCCCGACTCCGCCAGCGACTCGATAACCGCCCGGCCCAGCAGGTCGACGAGGTGAACCAGTCCCCGGTCGATCACCCGCGCTGCGGCGTCGGTCCCGACGTCGAAGTTGGGTTTCAGCGTTACGTTGAACTCGTTACCTTGGAGGTGGACGGACCGTCGGAGCTCGGGCGGCGCGGCGGTCAGCGCCCGCGATCGGATCCGCGAGAACACGGCCTGAACCGCGTCGTCGAGTCCCTCGTAGAGGAGTCGCTTGGTGTCCGAGCCGTGGCCGGGCGTGAACACCCCGGTGCCGGCCTCGTAGACGATGCTGAACCCGCCGGAGTGGACCAGTTCGGTCCCCAACCCCTGGATCATGAACCCCTTCACGTTCTCGAGGGTCTGCCCGGTGCAGATCACGATCGGGAGCCCGGACTCGTGGAGTTCCGTCAGGAGGTGCAGCGTCTCCCGGGGGATTTCGTTGTCGGTCCGGCCGGCCGACCGGAGCGTCTCGTCGACGTCGAGCACCAAGGCGTTGACCGGGCGGCCGTACTTCGAGTGGAGGTCCAGCGCCGTGAACGTCTGGTCCCTGGTCGCCCGGGCAGCGATTTCAGCGAGCAACTCTCCCGCCGTGTACGCCTCCTCGATGTCGCGCTTCCGGGCGTCGAGTTCGTCGCTCGCGTCCTCCCAGTAGTCGAGGGCAACCCGGGAGTCGACGGGCGGAAACAGGTCGACGAAGTTCCGCAGGTCCCGGAGGGTATCGGTCTCGGTGTTCTCGTAGAGACGGTAGAGGAGGTCGTAGCGGTCCATACGCACCACTCACCCCGCGGAGAGAAGTCCTTTTCCGTGGTGACTCCGCCCGAGCCCGGGGCTGTCGGAACACCGCGTGACTGTCCGGGGGGAAACGCTCAAACCGACACCTACCGTACCGGAGAATATGACCGACTGGACCGACAGCATCGTCGGAGACCGGATGACTGTCGACCGGGAGTTCGACGACCGCGTGACGAACTCGGAGTTCACTAGCCAGGAGTGGGGACTGATCATGACCGCGACCGAGTTGGATATCGAGCACGCCGACGACCCCGAACGGGCCCGGATCGTCGCCGACACCGAGAAACTCCCGCAGATCATGCCCGAACTGGAGAACGTCCGCTCGCAGATGTCGCAGATGGGCGGGGCTCCCGGCGACGACGCGGGCGCAGGCGGCGGAATCGTCGAGTCGCTGAAAGGCGCGCTCGGACTGGGCGGTGGCGGCAACGGCGTGGATCAGGACCGCGTCGACGCCGCGAAGAAACTCACCCAAGCGTACGCTGACGCGCTCCAGAGCCACCTGGAGTCGAAGAACAAGTGGGAGCAGGTCCGGATCGCGTACCAGGAGTAGCGCAGGCGTCGGGCCGCGGTCGCCGTGTCCGTCCGGGCGGCCCTGCGTTCGGACCCGGTAGCGTGGCACGTGCTGACAACCCCGGTGCGGTTCGGCCGTGTTCGGTGTTTCTTTTACCCCCGGGTACCCAGTTCCGGCATGGACTTTCAACTGCACCATAGACGCGTCGCCGTCGCGCTTGCGGCTCTTCTCACCGTCCCGGCTCTCGCCGGACGGGCCGCCGCACACGTCCGGTACGTCACGCCCGGCGGCGACCCCATGGCCGTCGCCGAATTCCTCCGTGAGGCACTTATGAACCCGTTCAACCTCGCCGCACTCGCGGTCGGCGGCGTCGCGGGCGTCGGCGTCGTCGCGGTGTACCTCCGGCTCAGGCCGTTCCAGCGTGACCTCGCGGTTTTCCGCGAAACGATGGCCGCATACCGGGAGCTGCTGCCGTGGCTCCTCCGGTTGAGCATCGGGCTGCCGCTGGTTGGGGCGGGGTTTTCAGGGTACTTTTTCTCGCCCGCGGTGACCCTCGGATCACCCACGTTCGTCCGGCTGTTCGGGATCACCGTCGGGTTCCTCCTCCTCTTCGGGTTCGGGACGCGGCTGATGGCGTTCGTCGGGCTGGTGGGGTACGTGGCTGCCCTCCCGGCGTACCCGACGCTGCTGCTCGCGTTCGAGTACGTGCCCGCCCTCGCCGCGATCGCGCTTCTGGGTGGCGGGCGGCCGAGCGCCGACCACGTCGTCTCCCGGCTCGCGGCGGCCGACACGGCCTACTCGCGGATCGATCCCTTCTACCGCGCGGTGGCGGTCCCGTTCGTCGAGCGCGTGGACCCGTACCGGGTGCTCGTCCCCGTGATCGTCCGGATCGGGTTGGGAATCTCGTTCATCTACCTGGGGCTTACCCAGAAGCTGATGAACCCCGGAAACGCCACTGCAGTGGTCGCGAAGTACAACCTGACCGCCGTCGTGCCCGTGAGCCCCGAGCTGTGGGTCGTCGGCGCAGGACTCACCGAGGCGGCGGTCGGGACGGTCCTGATCCTCGGCGCGTTCACCCGCGGGGCGTCGGCGGTCGCCTTCCTCCTGTTCACCACCACGCTGTTCGGGCTCCCCGACGACCCGGTGCTCGCCCACATCTCCATGTTCGGGCTCGCGTCGGCGTTGCTCGTGACCGGTGCGGGGCAGTGGTCGGTCGACGCGTGGCTCCGGAACCGGGCCGGGTCGGCCGCCGAGTGGGTCGACCGGGTCTCAGAGCGGGCGGCGTAGGCGGCCACGCCGCGCGCAGCATCTCCGGAGCCTCCAACGGGAACGCTTTCCCCCGGGGCCGACGTGCAACCCGATATGACCGACGACGCTGCGGTTCGGGAGTTCGACGGGATCCGGCTCGAACGGGTTCGCGAGCACGTCTGGGAGATTCCCCAGCAGGACGGAATGGAGGCGGCCGCCCGGGTGTTGGCCAGCGAGGCGTTGCTGGAGCAGATCGGCGACGACAGGTCGCTCCGGCAGCTCCGGAACGTGACCCACCTCCCAGGGGTCGTCGGGCCCGCGGTGTGTATGCCCGACGGCCACCAGGGGTACGGCTTCCCGGTCGGCGGCGTCGGGGCGACCGACGTCGAAACCGGGTGCATCTCGCCGGGGGCGATCGGGTATGATATCAACTGCTTGCCGGCCGACGCCGAGGTCACGCTCTCGTTCGGTCGCCGCAAATCCATCGGGGAGCTTCAGGGGTCGTTCGAGAACGAGCAAGCGATGGTCGCTGGCGAGGAGTACGTGCCATCCGATATCCGGTTGTTCACCGAATCGGGTGAGAAGGACACGTGTGAGGTCGAAACCGAGACCGGCGACACCCTGCGCGCGTCGCGTGATCATCCGGTCCGGACGCCGGGCGGTATGCGGCCGATCTCCGAACTGTCGCCCGGCGATACCGTCTCCGTACAGCCGTTCGTGGGAATCGAGGATCGGACGCCCGAAGGGCTCACCGTTCTGACCGACGAGGACTTCGCTGACGAGAACCCACAAATCCGCCGCGTCCTGAACGAACGTGGGATCCTGCCACTCCGCTCGACCGACGAGACGTTCAACCACCTCCTGAAGATCGTCGGGTTCATCACTGGCGATGGGGCGTTCGGCTCGGAGGGTATGACGTGGTTCTACGGCGATCCGGAAGATCTCGAAGACGTTCGAGAGGACGTCCGAGCGATCGGATTCGAGCCGTCGCGTGTTTACGAGCGCAGCAGGAACCACGACACCGACGGGACAACCTTCGAACGAACCGAGTACAGCTTCAAAACCACGTCGCGGGCACTCAAACTGGTGTTCAAGAAACTCGGCGCGCCCGAGGGTCCGAAGGTCGAATCCGGGTTTTCCACGCCCGCGTACCTCGATCGGCTCGCGAACTGGCAGCGTGCGCTGTACTACTCGGCGTACTTCGGTGCCGAAATGAGCAAGCCTGCTGCCCAACACGACAAGAACCTGTACTGTCCGAAAGTGAGCCAGACCCGCACGGCTGAGACTGCCGCGGCCGGCGAAGCGTTCCTGCGCGATATGGCATCGTTCCTGTCCGACGTAGGCATCGAGACGAACAACATCGAGCAGTTCGAGACGGACTCCAACGAGCGTCACGAAACCGTTCGACTTCGAGTGGGTATCAAAAACGATTCGGAAAACCTGATTCGATTCTTTTCGCGGGTCGGGTACCGGTACAACAGGGAGAAACGACGAGCGGCAGCAAAATCGATCGTATACCTGAAGCGGAAAGAGTACCAGCGTGACCAGCGGGCACGCATCGCAGCCGACGCCGAAGCGATGGCCGACGGCGGGATGTCGGCTGCGGAGATCAAGCAGTCGTTCGACGTCGACGATCGGTTCATCGAACGGAGCATCTGGGACGGCCGCGACACCGACCCGCGACCTGGTCAGGACTTCCCCGGGTTCGAGGAGTTCTGCGACGCCATCGGGGTCGGCGACGATTTCGCCGTTCCGGTGACGGTCGAGGCGGTCCGGGACCGGGCGCCGTGCCAGGTCTACGACATCGGCGTGGCGCACGAGGCCCACAACTTCGTCGCCGACGGCTTCGTCGTCTCGAACTGCGGCGTCCGGATGGTGCGGACGAACCTGACCGACGACGACCTCCGGGGTCGGGAGGCCGAGCTCGTGGACGCGCTCTTCGCGAACGTTCCCTCGGGGCTGGGCGGCGGCGGGGTCGTCGAAACCGACCGCGGCACCGTCGAGGCGATCCTCGACCGCGGCGTCGAGTGGGCGCTCGAACACGGGTACGCGGTGGGAGACGACCTCGAGCACTGTGAGGACGAGGGGCGACGGCCCGACGCCGATCCCGACGCAGTCTCACGGAAGGCCAAGGACCGCGGTCGAAACCAGGTCGGCAGCCTGGGGTCGGGCAACCACTTCCTGGAGGTCCAGCGCGTCACCGACATCTATCGTCCGGAGGTCGCCGACGCATACGGGCTCGAGCGCGACCGGATCGTCGTCCTGATCCACTGCGGGTCGCGCGGGCTCGGCCACCAGGTGTGCTCCGACTACCTCAGGGATATCGAGCGCGAGCACGCGGACTTACTCGAGGACCTCCCGGACAGGGAGCTCGCAGCCGCACCCGCGGGCTCCGAACTGGCCGAGGACTACTACGGCGCGATGTGCGCGGCGATCAACTTCGCGTGGGTGAACCGCCAGCTGATCACCCACCGAACCCGGCGCGTCTTCGAGCGCGTGTTCGACACCGGGTGGGAGGACCTGGGGATGGATCTCCTCTACGACGTCGCACACAACATCGGCAAGAAGGAGGTTCACGAAGTCCCTGTCGACGCAGCGGGTCGGCCGGCCGCCGACGCCGACGCGGTCGACTACGAGGATCGGGAGCTCTACGTCCATCGGAAGGGCGCCACGCGGGCGTTCCCCGCGGGCCGGCCCGAAATCCCCGCCGCCTACCGCGACGTGGGGCAGCCGGTCATCATCCCCGGAAGTATGGGCGCGGGATCGTACGTGCTCCGCGGCGGCCGCAACTCGATGGACGTCGCGTTCGGGTCGACCGCCCACGGGGCAGGCCGGACGATGAGCCGGACGCAGGCCAAACACGAATATCGGGGCGAGACCGTCCGGGCGGAACTGCAGGACGGGGACGGGATCTACGTGAAAGCCCAGTCGGGCGGGACGGTTGCCGAGGAGGCCCCCGGCGTGTACAAAGACGTCGACGAGGTCGTCCGGGTCTCGGAGGCGCTCGGCATCGGGGACACGGTCGCGCGGACGTTCCCGGTGTGTAATATCAAGGGCTAACCCGACGCTACGAGCGAGTTTTGCTTGGAGTTTGAACAATCTACTTCCCTGTTGGGGCCCGCCCGTTCCGTATGAACACACGCGTCTCACGGACCGACGTGCTCTTCGCGCTTCTAGCGGGGATCACGGGCGTCGCGGGGTCGTTCGCCGTTGCAGGCTACACCCGGCAGTTCGTTGTCGCCCCGATCGATGCCCTCGTGGTTCGGCTCACCCCCGGCCCGGTCGTGGCGTTCGTGATCGAAACCGTCGGCGATCAGGGCCACCTCCTCCACATCGCGCTGTCGGTTGGGATCGCCGCCGGACTGTTCGGCGGTGCCGCGCTCATCGGTATCGTCGCCGCCGAACGGATCCGGCGGCCGCTCGTCGGCGCCGGAGCCGGCGGTGCGCTTGCCGGTGTTCTGGCGTGGGGGGTCGCCGCAGGGACGACGGCGGAGCCGGCACTCGCGGTCGCGGCCGGCGTCCCGGTGGCGCTTCTCACCGTCGTCGGTGCGGCACCGGGAGCGGCTGCCGGCCACGACTCGTCCCGCCGGCGTGCGATGGCGTCCGCTGTCGGCGTGTTCGGGTTCGCCGGCGTCGCCAGCAGTATCGGACGGCAGCAGTCGAAGGACGACGCGGGACCGGACGCCGCCGATGTCGTCCCGTCGCCTGCGGTGCAAGAACGGCTCCGACGGGCCGACGAGCAGAGTCTCGACATCGCCGGCGACGACCTCCCCGGCCTCGTCAGTTCGATCGGGAACTTCTACAACGTCGATATCAACGAGTTCGACCCGGACGTCCCCGCCGACGGCTGGGAGATGTCGATCACCGGCGAGGTCGGGTCGGACGTGGCTGTCACGTACGCCGAGCTCACCGAGATGCCGGTCGAGCACCGATACGTGACGCTCCGGTGTGTGGGTGAGGCGCTCAACGGCCGGAAGATGGACACGGCCGTCTGGACGGGCACGCCGATCGGGCCACTGCTCGACGCGGCCGACCCCGAAGGCGAGTGCGGCTGCGTGATGCTCCACGCCGAGGACGGCTACTCGGTACAGTTTCCGGTGGAGGCGCTCGAGGACGGCCTGCTGGCGTGGGAGATGAACGGCCAGCCGCTGCCGAAATCCCACGGCCACCCGGTTCGCGTTCTCGTCCCCGGCCACTGGGGGGAGACCAACGTCAAGTGGCTGGACGAGATCGAACTCCTCGAGGCGGAAGCCGACGGCTACTGGGAACGGCGGGGGTGGCACGGCACCGGCCCGGTCAATACCGTCGCGAAGCTCTGGGACACGACCGAACTCGGGGACGGCCGGGTCGAGGTCGCCGGTCACGCCTACGCCGGCACCCGCGGCGTCGACCGCGTGGAGGTGTCCCTCGACGACGGCGACTCCTGGATCGCCGCCGACCTCTCCGACCCGCTACCCGGCGACGACGTCTGGCGGCAGTGGCGACACGCCTTCGATCCCGACGGTGTCGACGACGTCGTCGTCCGGGCGGTCGACGGCGAGGGGACCGTCCAGACCGCCGAAGCCACCGATTCGTTCCCCAGCGGAGCCACAGGGTGGGTTCGACAGTCGATCGACCGGTGATCCGGCGCGTCGCCGCCGACCGGGAACCCCACAGGTCTGCGGATCCGACCCGGAGACACCCCGGTGTGGTGCCTCGGGGTCCGACAGTATAGCCCCTGTTCGCACACCACCAACGGATGGAGGAGGCACTCTGGTATCTGCTGATCGGGGCGCGGGGGCGAACCCCGCACGCGGATCATCGACGCCATCGGCGAGCGGCCGCGGAACGCCGACCAGCTCGCGGAGCGTCCCGACCTCGATTACAACACGGTCGGACATCGTACCGATATGCTACGGGAACACGACGTGATCGAGTCCGGCGACGACTGCGGGAAACTCCACTTCCTGATCGACCGGGTCGAACACCACCGTGAGGAGTTCGAGCGTACTGGGGGCGATGTGAGTGGGACCGTGACTGCTCGTTCCCCCGGACTCTCGGCGGTCGACGCCGTCTTGCTCGGGATCCTCACGATCGTGTGGGTGCGCAACTACCGCACCGTCGGGTCGGGGATGACGGCCGGGCTGGCCGGGTTCGCGGCGACGATACCCGGCGAGAACGTCCTGGCCATCGTCTTTTTTTAGCACCGGAATGCCGTACGCAGGAGATCCGACCGCCCAACGGGCGGCCGTCGTGCGTCGTGCGATACAGACAGTCGCACTCGTCGTGCTTACATGCGTGAGGGTGAAATGATCGCTGTGAGGGCCTGGTAAGAATGTACGTTGGTGTTGATGGCTGTCCCGACGGCTGGCTCGCGGTGTGTTACGCCGACTCGGGGTTCCGGAGAGCCGACTTTCACGGAACTATCGCGGACCTCTGGGCCGCACACCGCGACGCCGACCGGATCCTGATCGACGTCCCGATCGGCCTGCGTGAGGACTCGAGCGAGCCACGGGCGTGTGATACCGCGGCACGAACGGTACTCGCCCCCGACCGGCACAGCAGCGTCTTCCCGACACCGGTACGGGCCGCCGCCCGGGAGGACTCCTATGCGGGAGCAAAGGCCGTCCAAGAGCGGTTGACCGACGGTAGCCTCAACCGGCAAACCTGGGGGATCATCCCGAAGATCGACGCGGTCGACCGGTTCCTGCTCGAGGCGCCCGCGGCACGGGGGACGGTTCGGGAGTCGCATCCCGAAGTGTGTTTCAACGCCTTCGCCGGCACCCCGATGGCGTACTCCAAAACCGGGGATCCGGAACGAGCGTTCTGGGAGCGGGCGGCGGTCCTCCGGGCGGTTGAGCCCGACGTCTACGACCACCTGTGGGACGCCGCCGCCGGCCTCGAGTGCGGGGCCTCCGACGACGACCTGCTCGACGCGTTCGCGGTCGCACTCACCGCCCGCGGCGACGGCGCCGGGTTGGAGACGCTCCCGGCCGATCCCGAGACGGATCCCCGGGACCTGCCGATGGAGATCGTCTTCCGACCGTCGGTCGGGTGAGGCGCTGTCGGCGGTGTCCCGCGTGTGGCGGCCGGTGCTGGTGGGATCACGCGACCGGCTGTAACCCACGCGAGGACGCTGGCACACCGTCGGAGCACGACGCAGGGCGTCTACACAACCCACCCGATAGCGACGGGGTTGCCACATCGGACCGTGGCCGCTACGCGCGGACTGCGGGGCAGTCTATCCGCGGACGGTCGCGTTAACTTTGGCGTGAATTGTGCCGGACAGCGAGTGCTTGAAGCCACGATTCTGCTGTCGGTGGGTCGATATGAC
>CAZDEJ010000066.1:0-12410 GCA_964504395.1 uncultured Halobellus sp.
CCGTGCACGAACCGGAACCAGAACGCGAACAGTTGGTCCCTGATTCGATACCGGCCGTTTCGACTCCGGGACGGTCAACGGTTACTGGGTACTCCTGCTCGACTATCCGGAGTTCCCGCAGGCGGGAGAGGTAGTAACTCGCGCTGTTTGCGTTGATGCCCGCCGCCTGGATGATCTCGTTTCGCTTGTGGTTCCCCTCCGCCATCGCTTTCAGGACGGCGAAATACCGGTCCACTTCGTCCAGTTCCCGGTACAGGACGTCCTCGGGCTCCTCGTGGAGGCCGCCATCCCTGAGCAGCAAGGTCTCCGTGATGTTCCCTCGGAGTGACTGCGTATCGTCCACTGCTCGGAGGTACTCCGGTGTCCCCCCGAACACACCGTACGCGATCACCTGTTCGGCTGGCGTGTAGTTCGGGAAGAACTCCATCGCAGCCACGAACGGGAGTGGACCGGTTTCGAGGTTCCCGTTCGGCCGTTTCGATATCCGCCCGTACAGCGGTGAACTCCCGTCGAGTGCGATCTTGTGTATCATCCCGATCGCCGAGCCAGTCAGCACGAAGGTCGCAGCCGTATCAGCGACTTCGTGGTCCCAGATTCGCTGGATGAGGGAGGGGAGCGCTTCGTTTTCGTCAACGAGATACGGGAACTCGTCGAGGATGACGACCGCGTCCTGCTCAGCGAGGTACGTGAGAACGTTCTCCCAGTCCTTCCGAATCCGACTGACTCCCGGGAACACCGTTGCGGCATCAGCAATGAAGGAGTCGAGTTGTTGCTCCGTCGTCCCGTGTGCAGCCTGATGGTACACCGCGTCGTCACGGTCTTCGATGGATTTGACGACGAGCGCTGTCTTCCCCATCCGACGACGTCCGTAGACGACGCTCAACTCCGCGGACCCACTCTCGTTTGACATCCTCCTCCGCGTAAACGCGGAGGAACCCCGAGCGGTGGGAGTTTCAGGTCTGCAGTACAATTACCGGACTACCAGCCCTTTCGGGCACGGGTAGTCCCACAGCGTCGGACTGGTGCACTGCTGGCTCTGCCAAGTGGCCGTTACCCCTATCCTCAACCGTATATGGCGTCCCGGTGTTATTCGTGCCACGGGGACGTCGGCAGGCGTCAGCGGACTCGGAGGTATCTTCTGATTCGCTTTGAGCAGTCGGCACGGGCACACGCTTCTAGCATGTGTGTTCACCGACTACCCTTTCGGATACTGTCTTATTACGTGGGTGGACAGGCCACCTCCGAAGGACGGTTCGGAATCCGCTCCGTTCCGATTGATAGGGTTTCTTGTGTTTTAAATGCCAGTATTCTGAAACTCAGAGTACTGTCGAACGTGGATACTTTCCCCCAAGCGACGGCGCGTATCCACGGTGTGAACGCCGTGGTATTGCGCCTGTTCAGCCTATAACTCGTGGAGTCTGTCGGGTTCCTGTTCTCGGTTGACGAACGCGGACATCCCTCCACTTTCGACTCACCAGCACATAAAACGCGCCGATAGCGTAGTCTAAACTATCGTAGTTCAAACTACGGTGGTTGAGGAAATCTAAAGAGAACCGCGTCATCTAACCGACGGTGTGACCCGCTCGGGTCCCGAGCGAACCGTCTCGTGGGGCCGTAGCGAACGCGACCCCGCAACACTCTCGATACGCGCCCGTTAGCGAAGTCTTCGCGAGCGAGCGCGAGAAGGCCCGTGACCGTCGCTCGGACGCTCCGGCGTGTGCGGCGTTCCGTCACAACTAGCTCTCAGTGTGGTGTGCGATGGCGTCGGAGTCACCGCACACCGGGAACGCTCGCGGCCGGGGTCGGCGACGATCGGTGACCCGCGGCAACGTTCGTATCAGGCCGCTCGAACCGCGTCGAGGACGTCATCGTAGTCGGGTTCGTTCGTCGGGTCGTCGGCGACCCAACTGTACGTGATCGTCCCCTCGTCGTCGATCACGAACACGGCCCGGTTCGCGATGTCGTGGAGTCCGAGGTCCGCGATGTCGATCGTGAGGTCGTAGGCCCCGATCGCCTCGCCGTCCATGTCGCTGATCAGGTCGAACTCGATCCCGTGCTCCTCGCGGAACGACCCCTGGGAGAACGGCGAGTCGGCGCTGACGCCGTAGACGGTCGCGCCGGCCTCGCTGAACTGGCCGAGTCGATCCTGGAACGTGATCATCTCGTTCGTACACGGAGGGGTGAACGCCCCCGGAAAGAACGCCAGAACGATCGGTCCGTCGCCCAACGCGTCCTCGAGGTCGAACGATTCGGGGTCGGTCGCGCCACGCGTCGCCGAAAACGTCGGTGCTGTGTCTCCTGGTTCGGGCATCGACCACGAATATGGGCGCTCGGGTATTAAATCCTCCACGACCCGCCCGGCCGCGGTCGTGCCGCGGTCGCCGCCGGTCGATTGGCAAGCACAAACTACAACTCCCCCGGAGATAGCCTGCCTGTATGGTCGCCAGCGTGCCGGACGCCCTCCGGTTGGCCGTGCTGCCGGTGCTCGGGTGGGCGGCGTGGCAGGATCTCGAGACCCGCCGGGTGCCGAGTCGGACGTGGTACCCGCTCGTCGTGCTCGGCGGGGTGTTGCTCGTGTGGGACGCCGTCGGCCACCTGTCGATTTCGACCGCGGCCGACGGCCTGTTCTTCCTCCGCGTGGGGATCAGCCTCCTGTTGGTCGCCCCGATCGCGTACCTGTTCTGGCGGCTGGGCGGGTTCGGCGGCGCCGACGCGAAGGCGCTGATCGCGATCTCGATCCTGCTTCCGACGTTTCCGACCTACTACTTCTCGGGGTTTACTCTCCCCAGCGTCGTGACCACGCTGGGGGTGTTCTCGATGACGATCCTCACCAATACGGTGGTGGTGGCCGCGGGGTACCCACTCGTGTTCCTCGCCCGGAACGTCGCCGACGGCGAGGTGGCGTTCCCGGTGGCGCTGTTCGGCCGCCGGATCGGCGTGTCGGCGCTATCGACGGCGCACGGCAGACTCCTCGAGACTACCGACGGGTACACCCGGACCGGCCTCGACATCGACGCCCTCCGGATGTATCTCCGGTGGCGGGGGACGAACCTGGAGGCGATCCGGGCGCACCCCGGGTCCGCCCGTGACCCCGTGAGCATCGACGAGACGTACGACCCGACCGACGGCGCCGTCGGCGACGGCGGGGACGACCCCGAACCGTCGGGCGACGCCCGCGAGCTCGAGGGCGACCCTGACCCCGACGACCCCTGGGGCGCGGACGCCTTCCTCGGTAGCATCGAGGGGACGGCGTACGGCACCTCTCCGGAGAAACTCCGGGACGGCCTGGCGGTCGTGACCGAGCGCGACGTCGTGTGGATCTCCCCCGGGATCCCGTTCATCGTCCCGATGTTCGTCGGCACGCTCGTCGCCTTCGTCTATGGCGACCTGATTTTCGGGGCGTTAGGGGCTCTGGGGATCATCTGAAACGGGGGCTCCCGCGCCGGACGGCTAAGGCGGATCAGCATCTCCGAATCCCGGCCGCGCCGGCGTGGCAAAAGACCTATCGGCCGGACCCGCCTGGATCGGAGTATGACAGGCGACGTCGACGTGGACGGCGGCGTGGACGTGGACTTCGGCGCCGACGGGCTCGTGCCGGCCGTGGCACAGGACGCCGACTCCGGGGCAGTGCTCATGGTCGCGTACGTCTCGCCGACGGCGCTCGAACGCACCAGGGAGACCGGCCGGGCCCACTACTATTCCCGGAGCCGCGAGGAGTTGTGGGAGAAAGGCGCCACCAGCGGCCACACCCAGGCGGTCGAGGAGATTCGTGTCGACTGCGACGCCGACACGCTGTTGTACCTGGTTGACCAAACCGGCGGCGCGTGCCACACCGGCCACCGGTCGTGTTTCTACCGCACGGCCGACGGCGACCACGTCGGCGAACGGGTGTTCGACCCCGACGAAGTGTACGGCTGAGCCGATGTCGGAACTGGACTCGGCCGACGGCGGGCAGCAGAACGGGGACGCGCCCGACGGCGTGGCGGCCCGGATCGACGAGGCCGAAGAGCGGATCGACGCCCTCGAGGACGCCACGCGCAGACTGGCGTCGGTCGAATCCGAGATCGAGTCCGTTGGCGAGGACGCCGTGGTCGAGGTCGCCGACACCTACCGGAAGGCCATCCGGCTTCTGGATCGCTACGAGGGGTCGGCCACCGGAACCGGCGACTTCCAGGCGTACGTGGAGTTTCAGGACGAGTTCCTCGGGTTGGTCGAGGACCGCGACGACGACACGCCTGCGAGCGAGGCGTTCGCCGCGGCCGGGGAGCGGCTGGATCAGCGCCGGCTGAGCGAGTCGGACTTCGACGCCGCCCGCGAGGACCTGGCGCCCGCCGCCGCGTACGTCGACCTGCTCGAACGCCGCGAGGACGCCGAGGAAGCGGTCGGGACGGCCACGCGCGACGCTCGGCTCTGCCGCCGCGACCTCGACGCCGAGATCGACGCGCGGGCGGAGTGGCTGGCGGTCGGCGAGGCCGACCTCGACGCGCCGGTCGGGGAGTTGACCGAGCCGATCGAGGCGTACAACGACGCCGTGCGCGCGGCGTTCGACGATTTCTACGCGTCGGCGTCGATCGCGGACGTCGTCGACTTCCTCGACCGCACGGAGTCGTTCCCGCTCGTCGACTTCCAGTCGCCGCCGCGGGACCTCCGGACGTTCGCCACCGAGAGCCCCGACGCCGACGAGCCGATCCCGACACTCCTCGAATACGCCGACTACACCGGGTCGAAGCTGGACCACTACGCCGAGGACCCCGGACTGCTCCAGACCACCGTGGCGGTCCACCGGACCTACCTCGAACGCCTCTCGGGCGACCCGCTGACGGTGTCGTTGCCGCCGCCATCTTCGGGCCGACTTCGGTTTCGAGCCCGCGAACTCGTGTCGCTTGTCGGGCGGATCGCCGGCGAGGACGTGATCGCCCGACTCAGAACCGTTCGGGATCTGACCCGTCGGGACGACTACCGGACCCTCCGGCGCGCGGCTCGCGCGCACGCCGAACTCGACGCCGACGAACTGGCGGCGGTCAAGTCGGGCGCGGCGGCCGCCGAGTTGGAGCGGCTGCGCGACGTCCGCGATCGGCTTATGGCCGTTCTCGACGGGGATGGCGGCGGCTGAGGCGATGCTCGTGGTCGGTATTGGACTCGTGTGTACCGCTATGGGGCCGGTCGCTCCGGGTTGGTCGGGCGTTGCGCCGGCTGTGCAGTCATCGTCGGGACCGCCCGGGCCGCCCGGCTGACCGGACGGGGGCGTCCGAAGCGCCCCGAGTCACGCCGGAGCGGGCGTTCCCGGAGGCGGGATCGATCGAACGCGGCTTCGTCCTGCCGGTGCTCGGCGCGTGCTGTCCGCTGCTCGGCGTGATCGGGCCGTAGTCGGTCACTCCCGGTCGATCCGGGCGTCATCGAGCGCCGTGCGGAGCGGCTCGGCGGCGGTCTCGGCGAGGCTCCGGGCGCGGTCGGCGTCGCGGGCTTCGGCGTAGATCCGCATCTTGGGTTCGGTGCCGGAGGGTCGCACCAACACCCACGCGTCGCCGTAGTCGAGCCGGTAGCCGTCCGTGGTGTCGGGCTCGGCGTCGGCTGACGCGGCGACGGTGCGGGCGGCCTCGAGCATCGCGTCGAGCTCCGCGTCCGCATCGTACGCGAGGTTGATCCGGACGTTCTCGTAGTCGGAGTACGGCGCGACGAGCTCGCTGACCGGGCGGTCGGCGACGAGTTCCAGGAACTTCGCGCCCACGTAGGCACCGTCGCGGACCAGCCGGTAGTCCGGAAAGAAGACCCCGCCGTTGCCCTCACCCGCGATCGGAACCCGCTCGCCCGCCGCAGTGAGCTCCCGGATCCGGGTGATGATGTTCGTGGATCCGATCGGTGTGAGCTCCAGTTCGGCGCCCACCCGCTCGCAGGCGTCCACCAGCCGCTGGGAGACGTTCACCGCGGCGACGGTCGTGTCGCCCGGCTCGAGTTCGGCCGTAGCCAGCGCCGCCAGTGACGCCTCGCCGGCGACGAACGCGCCGGTCTCGTCGACGAACACCGCGCGGTCGGCGTCGCCGTCGTGGGCGATCCCGACGTCCGCGTCGGCGGCGGTCACGAGCGATCGGAGGTCGTCGAGCCGGGAGGCCACCGGTTCGGGCTGCCGGCCGGGAAAGTGACCGTCGGGCGTGGCGTTGACCGTGACGACGTCACACCCCAACTGGCGGAAGAACTCGGGGCTGGTGAGTGCGCCGGCGCCGTGGCCGGGGTCGACGGCGACGGTGAGGTCGGCCGCGGCAATCGCCTCGCGATCGACCGCGGCGAGCAGCGTGGCGACGTACTCGCGATTGACGGCGTCGACCCGATCCACCGCGCCGACCTCGTCCCAGGCTGCGATCGCGAAGTCCTCGGCGAGAATGTGGTCTTCGACCGTTTCGAGCCGGTCGACGCCGAGTTCGATCCCGTCGGCACCGACGAGCTTCACGCCGTTGTACTCTGGGGGGTTGTGTGAGGCGGTGATCACGAGCCCCGGCCGCCCGTGGACGTCGGC
Source organism: uncultured Halobellus sp. (assembly GCA_964504395.1). Lineage (GTDB taxonomy): Archaea > Halobacteriota > Halobacteria > Halobacteriales > Haloferacaceae > Haloquadratum. Next base: position 6,512 of record CAZDEJ010000066.1, read on the forward strand.
GTACCGGACGGCGGCGGGCGTCGGGGTGATCCCCAACCGGGCGACGTCGACGCCGACGCTCGCGAGCCCGCTGGCGGCCGCGTTCTCGAACATCTCACCCGAGAGCCGCGTGTCGCGGGCGACGAAGACGCAGTCGGCCGACCAGACCGTGCCCGCCGCCTTCGCGATCCGGAGGACGAACTCCGGGGAGAGCCCGTCGCCGACGACGCCCCGGGTGCCGCTCGACCCGAACAGTTGCATCGGGTCGTAGTCAGCAGGCCGCGCTCAAAGGTGTACCTCTTCGGTCCGGTGCGTTTAGGCGACTCCCCCGCAGAGGGGTCGGTATGCATCAGCCGTTTCCGGCGTTCGAGGTGGTACCTGCGGTGGACATGCAGGACGGCGAGGTGGTCCAGCTGGTTCAGGGCGAACGCGGGACCGAGACACGCTACGGCGACCCCGTTGCGGCCGCGGAGCGGTGGGTTACGGCGGGCGCGGAGACGCTTCACCTGGTCGATCTCGACGGCGCCTTCGAGGGTGAACGCGCGAACGCCGACGCGGTCGGGGCGGTGGTCGAGGCGGTCGATGTCCCCGTCCAACTCGGCGGCGGGATCCGGACCGCGGCGGACGCGGCCGACCTGCTTGACCGCGGGGTCGAACGCGTTATCATCGGGACCGCTGCGGTGGAACAGCCGGCGTTGGTGGGCGATATCGCCGCGGACTACCCCGGTCAGGTGATGGTCAGCCTCGACGCCAGGGGCGGCGAGGTCGTGGTGTCGGGGTGGACCGAGGGGACCGGGCTGGACCCCGCCGACGCCGCCGCGCGGTTCGAGTCGGCGGGCGCGGGGTCGGTCCTGTTTACCGACGTCGACGTCGAAGGTCAACAGGCGGGCGTCCAGACGGACGTAACGGGGCGTGTGGCCGAGGCCGTCGACATCCCCGTCGTCGCCTCCGGCGGCGTGGCGTCGCTGGACGACATCCGGGCGCTCCGCGAGGCGGGCGCGGCAGCAGTTGTCGTCGGGACCGCGCTCTACGAGGGTGCGTTCACGCTCGACGACGCGATGGAAGCGTAGGAAACCCGCCGGCTCACTCCGCCGACCGGATCCGCTCGCGGCCCGGCGCGATCAGTTCGTTCAGGTACGTCGACAGCGCGCCTTTCGCGTCGGCGGGGTGCAGTTCGCCGGATTCGAGTTCCGCCGCCAAGTCGGCGTAGCTGTCGTAGCGCAGGGTACCGCCGTACTGCTCCGGGCGCTCGACGACGACCTCCGCAAACCGCGGGAAGACGTGGTACTCGAACAGTTGAAGCACCGGGTTCTCCCGCTCCTCGCCGTCGTCAGTCGGGTCGGGGTCGGCCGTGGGCGGGCAGTACGCTCGCTCGACCTTCCCGGCGATGTCGGCCTCGGAGTCCTCCATCGAGATGGAGAGCCCCTCCGACGACGACATCTTGCCGACACCGGAGGTCAGATCCGCGATCAGCGGGGTGTGGAGGCACGTCGGCGCGTCGGCGTCGATGCCCGGTAGCGTGTCGCGGGCGAGCATGTGCACTTTCCGCTGTTCCATCCCACCGATCGCGAGGTCGACGTCGAGGGAGACGATGTCCAGCGCCTGCATCAGCGGGTAGACCGCGCGGGAGACGGTAACGGTGTCACCGCCCGCGATCTCGGCCATCGCGCGCTCGGCCCGCGACAGGGAGGTCTCCAGTTCGAGGGCGTGGAGGTCCAGCACGTACTCCTCGTCGAGTTGGAACTCCGATCCGAGCACGAACTCGGTGTGCTCGGGGTCGAGCCCGTAGGCGACGAACTGTTCCTGCATTCGGGTTGCGGTTTCCCTGATCTCCGTGAACGTCCCCTTGCCGTTGAGGTAGGCGTGGACGTCGGCGAGGAGCACCACAACCTCGAAACCCACCTCCTGGAGTTCGATCAGCTTGTTCGCGGTGAGCATGTGCCCGACGTGGAGGACGCCGGAGGGCTCGTAGCCGACGTACGCCCGCTGCCCGTCGGGGGAGTCGGCCAAGGCGCGTACCTCCTCGTCGGTGACCACCTCGGCTGTATTCCGGGTGATCCGGTCGTAGGCGTCCATACCGATACGCAGTTGCGACGCCGGCATATGACTTCTGGGACGTGACCGCCGACCGGAAAGCGTCATACCCCCGTGGCCCCAAACTGGGAGCGATGTCAACGACGCGCTCCCCGATCGCCGTGCTGGGCGGGTTGGTCGCTGTCGCGTTCCTCCCGCTGCTCGTAATGTGGCTTGTGATCTCCGATATCGGGACGTTCGCGTACTTCCTGGGGTTCGCGGTCTACTTCCTGACGGCCCACGTCGTGCTCCCTGGGTGGGTCTACCTCGACGCGACCGGGAGGGGGAGCGACGCCGCGACCGCCTGGACCGCGCTCTGCTTTCTGGTTCCCGTCGTCGGGGGTGTGGTGTACTACGCCGTCGGCCGGCCCGACGCCGCCTACGAGGCCACTCCGGACCCCAGGGCGCCGTAGCCGCGAGGAGCCGACACGAACGCCGCGCGTCCCGGTGGCCGTGGCGGATGCCGGGCGGCGCGTGGCTCCGGCGAAGCCGTCACTGCTGCAGTTCGATGCCGACGACGTTGCCGGTCGGCGAGTTCTCCGCAATCGAGAGCACGCCGCCCGATCGGGTCACGATCACGTTGACGAGCCACAACCCGAGCCCGCTCCCGTGGTACAGCGGCGTCTGCTCCAGTTCGTCCGTCAGGACGTTCCGCTCCATCTCCGGGATCGGCGGCCCGGTGTCGGCGACGTCGATCCGCACGGCCTCGTCGGTTCGGGAGACGGTGACGGCGACGTCGGGTGACGGGGAGTCGTCGTGAACGACCGCGTTCGTCACGAGCTCCTGAAGCGCCCGCCCGAACTGTGTGGTTGCCCGGATCGTGAGCCCGTCGGGACACGAAACGCGGACGCTCGCGTCCGGGTGCTCCGACTCGACGGTCGACGCGACGTCCCGGAGACGGGTATCGAGGTCGAGTTCGCTTTGCGTGGGTTTTTCAAGCAACAGCTCCGTTATCTGCCGTTCCTTCTCGGCCAACCCCAGGAGTTGGTCGCTCGTGTCGAGGATCGTCTCCGCGGAGGCCGCGACGGCGTTCGACGCCTCCGCTGAGATCGTCTCGGCGTGTCCCCGGATGACGTTGATGTCGTTGCGGAGGTTGTGCCGGAGGAGCCGGTCGAGGACCGCGATCTGTTCCTGGCGCTGTTTGCGGTCGGTCACGTCCTGTTGGAAGCCGACGTAGTTCACAACCTCGCCGGCGTCGTTCGTCACGGGCGCGACTTCGAGGTGGTTCCAGAACTCCGTGCCGTCCTGCCGGTAGTTGCGAATGTCGACCGAAACCGGCTCCGCGGCCTCGACCGCCTCGCGGATACGGGCGATCGTCTCCGGGTCGGTGGTGTCGCCCTGGAGGAATCGACAGTTCCGCCCGACGGACTCCTCGCGCGGGTAGCCCGTCATCGCCACGAACGCGTCGTTCACGTAGACCATCGGGTTATCGGGCCGGGTCGGATCGGTGATCACGATCCCGACCGGGGCTTCGTTGATCGCCTGCTCCCGCCGTGTAAGGGTCCGCTTCCGCTTCTTGCGGTCGGTGATGTCGTCTTGGATCGCCACGAACGCGTGAACCTCGTCGCCGTCGGTCACCGGCGCGATCGTCTGCATCGCCACGTACGTCTCGCCGTTCTTCCGGCGGTTGATCACCTCCTCCTTGTAGACGTCGCCGGACAGAACCGCCTCCCGGAGCCGTTCGAAGTCGCTCTCCTGCATCTCCCCGGAGTCCAACACGCGCGGCGTCTCGCCGACGATCCCCGCCTCGGAGAACCCGGTCATCTCCTCGAAGGCCGGGTTGACGTACTCGATCACCCCGTCGGGGTCGGTGATGTAGATGGCGTGGCCCGCGGATTCGACCGCCTGCTTGATTCGCTGGAGGTCGCGTTCACGCTCCTTCCGCTGAGTGATGTCCTGGATCGTGCCCCGGACGTGGGTGAGTTCCCCGTCGGTGTACTGGGGTTCGCCCCGCGTCCGGACCCAGGTTTCGGTGTCGTCCGTGTCGATCAGTCTGACTTCGACATCGTACGGTTCGCCGTCCTCGATCGCCGCCTCGAACGCGGCTTCGATGACCGGTCGGTCGTTCGGGTGGTAGTGCTGGAGGCTCGCGTCCGGGGACGGCACCGTATCCGTCGGCAGCCCGTGGATGCGATACACCTCGTCGGTCCACAGGGCCTCGTCGGCGTCGACGTCGTACTCCCAGGCACCGACGTCCGCGATGTCCTGGGCCCGCTCGAACAGGTCGACCTGCCGTTCGAGCTCCCGCTCCCGGGCTCGGAGCGTGAGCGACTGCTCCCGGAGCCGGAGAAGGGCGGACAGCCGCCAGTGGAGTTCGGCCTGTTGGATCGGCAGCGATACGATTTCGTCGATCGTGTCCGTGACCACGTTGTCCGCGAGGTCGCCGGCGTCCGTGTCGGCGATCTCCGTACCCGACTCCGGGAGCAGGAGGAGGTACGGGAGCAAAACCGGGGCCGCCGCCGCCTTCCGTTCCCGGAGCACGTCGAGGTGTCGGCTGAACGCCGCCTCGTCGATGATACACACGTCGAACCCGGGTTCCTCGATGCTGTCCGCCGGGTCGACCGCCTCGTACGACGGGTGCTGGCCGAGCCACTCCGTGAGCAACCGACGGTTGCCGTCGTCGACGACGAGCGGGAACACGCGGTACTCGGAGTCGAGTGCCTCCTCAGAGGCTCGTGTCAGTGGTGTTCACTCCGTTTTCGTTCCGTCTGTGCTGCGACGGTATAACGGCCCCGCTCGGCTGACCGCCACGACGCCGGACGCGCCTCCGGCCGGTCGGCGCTGCGCCGCCGAGGGAGTCGGGGCGTGTCGCCCGGCAGGACCGCATCCGGTCACGCGTCATCGTCGTCCCACGCTGGTGTCCCGGTGAGAATCCCCCGGAGCTCCGGCAGCGACTCCCCGACCCGGAGCCCGTGTTCGGTGATCTCCAGGTCCCGGAGTTGGCTCTCGTAGTCGCTGGTGCGCATCTTGAGCACGCCGATCACCTTCCGGAGCGAGCCCCTGTACTCGACGTGGCGAAGGATCACGATGCTGTCGGCGAGGTAACTCATCCCCTGGTCGGTCGCGCGGAACTCGCCGGTGATCTGGTGCACCTCGTTTGTGATGAGCCCCGTAACCCCCATGTTTCGGAGGTACCGGCCGATCCTGACGAGGTCCCCGATCGGGTCCTCGGAGACGCCGCGGAGGGACTGCTCGAACCCGCTCGTCCCGTCGATCATCACGAACGACGCGTCGTCGTCCTCGACTTCGCTCCGGATCCGGTGGGTGAACTCGTCGACCGTGAGCCCCCTCGGACCGATGATCTCCACCTGGATCATTCCCCGGTCGACCATGTCGGTGATCGGGATGTTGACGGCTTCCGCACGCTGGAAGAGCGTATCCCTGTTCTCCTCGAAGCTGTACAGGACCGAGCGTTGGCCCCGTCCCGCGGCCTCCTTCAGGAACTGGAGGCCGGTCGTCGTCTTTCCGACGCCCGTCGGCCCGCTCAGGAAGGTGATGGTCCCCGCGGTGAGTCCCCCGGACAGAAGCGAGTCGAGTTCGGGCACACCCGAGGACAGCTTTTCGGAGTGCCGCTCGCGGCCGTGGCGGTTGGGATCCAGCCGCGACCAGACTCGCATCCCCCCGTCGGTGATCTGGAGGGTGTGTGGCCCGGATCTGGCCGAGGAGCCGCGGAACTTCGAGACGTGGATCGTGCGACGATCCCGGCCGTTCTCCAGGTTGATGACGGCGTCCACCAGGAACTGGAGGTCGTCGTCGGGCATCGAGTCGGCCGTCTGCGAGGTGAGAAGCACCGTCGCGCCCTCGGTCTTCAGGAAGTTTACCAAGCTCAGGATCTGTGAGCGGAACT
>CAZDEJ010000067.1:0-12161 GCA_964504395.1 uncultured Halobellus sp.
AGCTTCGGCACGTCGACGTCGGGATACTCGTCGCCCAGCAGGTCCTCGAGTTCGGCGTACACCTCGCCGACGACGTCGAAGAGGATGGACTCGAGGTACCACTGGACGTTCCGGGCTTCGTCCTGCGGTTCGGGCCGGCGCTCCCGGACCTGGGAGGTCTGCCAGAGGCTGGTGACCTCGGCGTCGACCTTCCGCCACAGCTGATCGTACTCGCGGTCGGTGAGCCGGTGTTCGTCGAGTTCCTCCAGCCGGCTCGCGATCGACCGGAGCTTCGCCTTCACCGTCTTCCGGCGTGCCTCCGTCGGGTGGGCGGTGAACGTCGGCTCGATGAGGACGTCGTCGAGCACTCGCTGGACGGTCCCGGGGTCGGCGTCGGCGTCGACGAGGGTCTCGACGGTCGCGATCAACCCGTCCTCCAAGTCGCCGGATTGGATGCTCTCGCGGACGACCCGGGCGCGCTCGCGCTCCTCGGCGAGGTTGATGAGCTCGAAGTAAGTGGTGAACGCCCGCGCGACGATGCTTTCGCCGTCGGGTGAGAGCCCCTCGAGTAGCCGGTCGAGTTCCGCCCGGGAGCCGTGGGTCCCCTCCCGGTAGGAGATCGCGGCGTTCCGGATGTCTTCGACCGTCTCGAACGATTCTTCCGACGTCTGGTCGGCGAGTACGTCGCCGAGGAGAGCGCCGAGTTCCCGGACGTCCTGGTTGACGTCCCTGCCATGCAGATCCATACAACCGCGTATACTGTCACCCGAGTAAAAACCACCGAGACCGGCGGTTTCGACCCGACGGGTGTGGCGCTGCGCCCCCGCCCGGAGGCCCGCTCCCCCACACGGACACGCAGGTCGTCATCCTTTTTACCGGCGGGGTGGGAGAGTCGAACATGAGCGAGAGCGACAAGTACCCGGCGGAATCGGGGCGCCGCCGGTTCGTCAAAGGCGTCGTTGGGGGCGCAGCACTCGCGGGTGTCGGCGCGACGGGTGCGGCCGCGATCAACTCCGCGACGCAGGCCAGCGGCGCCGGCGGCGGGTCCACGCAGGCGTACGCAATCGAGAACACCTCCGGCCCCGCGCCCCGCGGGATGCCACAGATCCCGCTCGAGATCGACGACGAGGGGTTCCTCAAGGGCGTTTGGCCCGACGTCACCACCGAACAGCAGGGCGGGATCCCGGTCCAGATCGCCGAGATTCAGGATTTCAAAGGCTCCGGCACCACCTACTCCACCGAATGGTTCCAGTACTGCGGTGTCGAGTCGTACGCCGGGATCCAGCCCGACTACGACTCGGAGAACTACTTCCGGGTCGGGTCGAACCCCGGGTACGAGTGGCAGAGCGAGGCCTACTCCGAGGGCGACCGGCTCCACGTCGACGACTTCTCCGACTACCGGGAGTGGACCAACGGCGTCGGTGACCCCGGGATCGGCAAGGGGGCGACCGGCCGGTGGCGCTCGGAGGATGCCGAGGACGTCATCCCCATTCAGGTCGTCCGGTCCGAGCGGGTCGAGGAACTCGCCCAAGAGGATCCGTGGCTCGAGGCGTCGACACAGGACGGATTCATCGCGTGGCTCAACAAGTGTACCCACTTCTGCTGTGTTCCCAAATACAAAAGCGAGGGCTCGGCCAAGTTCGGCGGCGAGAACGAGGTGTACTGTCAGTGTCACCAGTCGGTCTACAATCCGTTCAGTATCGTCCAGACCCTGTTCGTGGCGCGTCCCCGCCCCGAGTGAGCGGTCGGACCCTCGCCCGCCCTGGCACCCGCTTTCGACCTACGTTGTGACCCCAGCCGGATTCTCTGCCGACTGTCCCTGCGCGCGACTCTCCGATACCTTCGGCAACCACTCGCGCGACGAGAGCCGACAGTATCCCCGTCGGAACCCCCGCGCCGCCGCTCAAGGAGGAAAGACTTAACACCGTTTCCCGACGCCTCTCATCTAACGGATAGTTATCAATGGGGATCGCCGAGACATACACTCGCGGCCGTCGGGTCGCGGTCGCACGCCCCGGGTCCGTCCTCCTGGGACTCGTCGTGGCCGTGCTGTTGTTCGATTTAGCCGTCGGGCTGGCCACCGGCGACAACTCGTTCAGCGGCATCGGGTCGCTCGTGTGGGACGGGCTGATGCGCGGGCTGGTGATCGGGCTCGCGGGCATCGGGCTCTCGATGACGTACAGCATCCTGAACTTCGCGAACTTCGCCCACGGCGACTACATCACCGCCGGCGCGTTCTCCGGGTGGGCGACGACGTACGTGATCGCCGGAGTCGGTCGGGCCGACATCGGGGCGCTGTTCTTAGTCGGCGCCAGCGGGTCGGTCTTCGGCGGGACGCTCGGAATCGGGATTACCGGGACCCCGCTTGCGGTCGTCGCCGGGGCCGTGGTGGCGGGAGCGTTCACCGTCGCGCTCGCGCTGTTCGTCGACCGGACGGTGTTCAAACCCATCCGCGACGAAACCGGGATCACGCTTCTCATCACCAGCATCGGCGTGGCCTTCGCGCTCCGGTATATCATGCAGTTCGTCTTCGGTTCGAGCGTGCGCGGCACCACCGCACAACCCCCCTCGGTCTCGTTGTATCTCGTCGACGGCGTCGTCCGGATCAACGCCCACGACCTCGCGCTGGTTGCCGTTGCTGGCGGGCTGATGCTCGGTGTCCACCTCCTGCTACAACTCACCAAACTCGGGACGGCGATGCGGGCGATGTCGGACAACGAGGACCTCGCACGGATCACCGGAATCCCGACCGAACGGGTCGTCCGGGCGGTATGGATCGTCGGCGGCGGGCTCACGGGTGTCGCAGGATACATGTTCGTGCTCTGGAAGGGAACGCTCGGGTTCAACGACGGGTGGCTCCTTCTGTTACTCGTCTTTGCGGCGGTCATCCTCGGGGGGATCGGGTCGATCTACGGCGCCATCGTCGGCGGGCTCGCGATCGGGCTGACCGCGTCGATGTCGGTCATCTGGTTGCCCTCGGCCTTTTCGCGCGCGGCGGCGTTTTTCGTGATGATCGTCATCCTGCTGGTGAAGCCGGAGGGCATCTTCACCGGGAGGTCGACCGCATGAGCGTGCGCGAGGACGTCGCCGACCGGATCCCCGGCGGCGACACGGGGCTCATCGTTGCGGTCCTGCTCGTGATATACGCCGCGTACGTGCTCGCAGGCGTCGGCCTCGGGTTCTCCCTCCGGGGGCAACTCAACACGATCGCGACCCTGACGTTCTTCATCGGCGTCTTCGCGATACTGTCGCTCGCGTTGAACCTCCACTGGGGGTACACCGGGCTCTTCAACATCGGCATCGTCGGGTTCATGGCGGTCGGGATCTACGTGATGGCGCTCGTCTCGAAACCGCTGTATCAGGCCGGCGGCGCGGCGCAGGTGGGTGGGCTCGGGCTTCCGATCGTCGTCGGGATGCTCGCGGGGGTGGCCGCTGCAGCCCTCCTCGGGTTGGTGGTCGCGTTGCCCGCGCTCCGGCTCCGGGCGGACTACCTCGCGATCGTGACGATCGCGATGTCGGAGATCGTTCGGTTTTCGTTCCTCTCCGGGGAGCTCCAGCAGTTCCAGCTGTTCGGCGAGCGCGTCGGGTTCGGCGGCGGGTCGGGGCTCATCCTCGACTACACCGACCCCATCGAGGCGTTCTTCTCGTTCGTGGGGCTCTGGGACGCCTACCTCGGGTTCGTGTCGGCGTTCGAGGTTGTGATCCCGAGCAACCCGAAGCCGATCGTCGACGGGTTGGTCTACGGCGCGCTGCTTCTGGCGTCCGTTGCGGCGTACTACTGGTTGCTGAAACGCACCGGCGAGTCGCCGTTCGGCCGCGTACTCAAGGCGATCCGGGAGGACGAGGACGTCGCGAACTCCTTGGGGAAGAACACGAACCGGTTCAAGATCACGGCGTTCATGCTCGGGTGCGCGCTGATGGGGCTTGCGGGCATCCTGTGGTTCATGCGGAGCGGCGCAGTCACCCCGAACACCTTCCGGCCCCGGATCACCTTCTTCATCTGGATCGCGTTGATCATCGGTGGCGCCGGGTCGAACACCGGCAGCGTCCTCGGCGGGGCGGTCTTCGCCGCCCTGCTCTACCAGGGTCCGCGAACGCTGAAGAACCTCATCGACGCCGTTCTCCCGAGCACCGACGCGCCGTCGGGGTTCGGGCCGGCGGTCGCGCCGCTGCTCTCGAACCTCGACCCCGCACCGCTGTTCTTCTACACGCTCGACAGTATCCGGCAACTCCAACTGGTGTTCATGGGGCTCGTGCTCATCTGGTTGATGCACAACCGCCCGGAGGGCATGCTCGGACACCGCAAGGAAACCGCCGCCGGCGTCCCGCTGACGACACGGCGGGAAAACGAGGGGCAGGCGGCGACCGACGGCGGCACCTCGCCCGGCCACGACGGTGACGACGATGAGTGACGCCGCCGGTACAGGGGACGGATCCGCGGCAGCGCCAGAGCAGGACGCCCCTCCCGGCGCCGACGACGCCGGATCCGACGGCCTCGACCTCGGCTCCGGCGGGCCGGGAATCGGCGAGGCGTACCCGCTGCAGATCGACGGGCTCCGGAAGGAGTTCGGCGGGATCACCGCGGTCGACGACGCGACCTTCCAGGTCGAACGCGGGAGCCTCACCGGGCTCATCGGCCCCAACGGCGCCGGAAAGTCGACCACGTTCAACCTCATTACCGGGATGATCGAACCTGACGCCGGCACCGTCACCTTCGACGGCGAGGACATCACCGGGTTGGCGCCGCACGCGATCGCAAACCGCGGGCTGGTCCGCACCTTCCAGATCGCCCGGGAGCTTCAGGACATGACGGTGCTCGAGAACATGATGCTGGCGCCGAAGAGCCAACGCGGCGAGTCGCTGTGGCGGTCGGTGACACCCGGATTCCGCGGCGCAGTGGTCGATCAGGAGTCGGACCTCCTCGACCGGGTCTGGGCGGTACTGGAGTTCTTCGACATCGACCACATCGCCGAGGAGTACGCGGGCAACCTCTCGGGCGGCCAGCGGAAGCTGCTCGAACTCGCACGAGCGCTGCTCACCGACCCGGACGTGTTGCTCTTGGACGAGCCGTTCGCGGGCGTCAACCCCTCGCTGGAGAAGCGGCTCCTGGCGCACATCCACGAGCTCCGCGAACAGGGGTACACCTTCCTGCTCGTGGAACACGACATGGACCTGATCATGGAGAACTGCGAACGGGTCATCGTGCTCCATCAAGGTCGGATCCTGACGGAGGGAACCCCCGCAGAGATCCAGGCGAACGAGGAGGTAATCGAGGCGTACTTGGGAGGCAACGTATGAGCACCGAGGACGTCGATATCGCGGACGTCGACGCCGACGCCGCGGTCTCACAGGACACGATCCCCGACCGCGAGAGTCAGGCGCTCCTGGAAGTCCGCGGACTCGACGCCGGGTACGGCGACCTCCAGATCCTGACCGACGTCGACCTCGACGTCGGCGACGGGGAGTACGTCACCATCGTCGGTCCCAACGGCGCCGGGAAATCGACCGTCATGAAGTCCGTGTTCGGACTCACGAACCTGATGGGCGGCACGGTGACGTTCGAGGACGCGGACATCACCGGACTCCGGCCGGAGGAGATCATCAGGGAGGGAATCGGCTACGTTCCCCAGAACAACAACATCTTCGGATCGCTCACCGTGCGGGAGAACCTCGAGATGGGGGCGTACATTCTGGACACGTTCCCCGAGGAGGCCTTGGACGCGGTTTTCGACCGGTTCCCCATCCTCGAGGAGCGGGAGTCGCAGAAGGCCGGGACGATGTCCGGCGGCCAACAGCAGATGCTCGCGATGGGGCGGGCGTTGATGTTGGAGCCGTCGCTGCTGTTGCTCGACGAACCCTCCGCGGGACTGGCGCCGGACCTCGTCGACGAGATGTTCGACCGGATCGACGGGATCAATCGGAGCGGCACCGCGGTGTTGATGGTCGAACAGAACGCCAAGGAGGCGCTCCGGCGGTGCGACCGGGGATACGTTCTCGCCAACGGACAGAACCGGTATATGGACGACGGCGACGCGCTGTTGAACGACGAGCAGGTCCGGCAGGACTTCCTCGGCGGGTGAGTCGCGGACGGCCGTCCGTCGGGACGCTGGGGCGAGCAGTCGGCACAACTCCGGGAACCGAGTTCGGTCGCTCGGGCGTGGGCGACCAACGTCCAACCCCGGTGACCCGCGTCGACGTGCCGAACACCCGCTGCACGACGCGGGGTATCACCTACGTCACACGGGGTGTGGCCCCGGCATCGGGAATAAACGTACGCCCTCCGGACAGGATTAACTCCCGCCACCAGCCGGCCGACAGTATAAGTCACTTCGCGGAGAAGTGGTGGCACTGCCACAAACGTACGATGGCACGGACCGATCGGGGCGACGACGACGAGGCTGACAGCAAGGCCGACCCAGCCCGGGCGCCGTCGAAGGCGGGCGACTCGACGGATGCATACACCGGGATGACCGACCCGGATACGGGTGCGACGATGGCAGAGACGGATTCGGATGGTACACTCGATGGGCTCCGCACGCGACTCGAACGCTTCGTGAGCGTCCTCCGCGGCTCCGCGCTCGACGTTCGTCCATATCGCCCCGAGGACGGTGTCTTCGCCGAGTTCGAGCCGCCGCCGGGCGAGACGGTGATCGATCAGTACTGGGTCAACGCCCCGTATGCCTACGTGAGTATCACACACGACGACGAGGAGAGCGACCACTACTACTACGCGATAGAGCCCGAACTCGACGAGTTCGAGTTGGAACTCCTCACTCGCGCGAAAGTCGACATTCGGGACCCGCTTTTGTACCGGACCAACGAGGATCCGACCGCGGAGGAGACGCTCAAAGCCGAGCTTCGGACCCTCTTGGAGCAATACGGCGTGAACGTGTCGATGCGGACGTTCCACGCGATCCTGTACTATCTATCCCGGGACTTCCGTCGGTTCGGCCGGATCGACCCGCTGATGCACGATTCGCACATCGAGGACATCTCGTGTGACGGCTACGACCTCCCGATCTTCGTCTACCACGACGACTACACCGACATCGAGACGAACGTGGTCTACGGCGCGGACGCGCTGGACGACTTCGTGATCCGGTTGGCCCAGGAGTCCGGCCGGCACGTGAGCGTCGGCGACCCCGTGGTCGGGACGACACTGCCCGACGGCTCCCGGGTCGAACTCGCACTCGGCGAGGAGGTGACCCCGCGTGGGTCGGCGTTCACAATCCGGAAGTACGCCGACGAGCCGTTCACCCCGATCGACCTGATCGACTACGGGACCTTCTCGGTCGAGGAGATGGCGTACCTCTGGCTCTGTATCGAGAACAACAAGAGCCTGATCTTCGCCGGCGGGACCGCCTCGGGGAAGACCACCTCGATGAACGCGGTGTCGATGTTCATCCCGCCGCGTGCGAAGGTGCTGACCATCGAGGATACCCGCGAGCTGTCGCTGTACCACGACAACTGGCTGTCGTCGGTCACGCGCGAGCGCCTCCACGAGGGCAGCGACATCGACATGTACGACCTGCTGCGGTCGGCGCTCCGCCACCGCCCGGAGTTCATCATCGTCGGGGAGGTCCGCGGCGACGAGGCGGTCACGCTGTTCCAGGCGATGAACACGGGCCACACCACGTTCTCCACGATGCACGCCGACAGCATCGAGACCGTCATCAACCGGCTGGAGAACGAGCCGATCAACGTCCCGCGGGCGATGGTTCAGTCGCTGGATCTCCTCTGTGTACAGACGCTCACCCGAGTCGACGGCGGACGGGTCCGGCGGTCGCAGGCCATCGGCGAGATCGGCGATATCGACCAGCGAACCGGCGAACTCGACTACTCCCGGGCGTTCACCTGGGACGCCGAGTCCGACACCTTCGAGCACTCCAGTTCGACCCTCCTCGACGAGATCCAACGCGAGCGAGGGTGGACGCGGACGGAGCGCAAACAGGAGATGCGCCGGCGACAGCGGTTCCTACATCTGCTTTCGGACCTGGGGACCACCGACTTCCGGGAGTTCACCGCCCTCGTCAACGAATACTACGCCGACCCCGAAGGGGTGATGGAACGGCTCGAAGCCGCCGACCCCGGGCCGGCGGATACGACGGTCGGGGGATCGGGTTCGATCTATGGCGACGAGGGGGTCGAGGTGGATGGCGGCGGGTGACATCCTGGTCTACCTCCCGCTCGGTCTCGCTACACTGCTCGGTATCCTCGTCGCGCTCGTGCCCGTCAGCACCCGGGCCAAGCTGCTCGTGTCCCGGCTCGCACTCCCGATATTCGGCGGGTACGTCGCGGAGTCGAGCCCGCGGCGCTCCGACCAAGTCAGGCGGATGCGTGCGGCGTTCGTCGGTCGGAGCCACCGGGTGTTCCAGTCGCAGACGCTGTTCGTTGCGGGTGTTGCGGGTGTCGTCGGCAGCGTTTATGGGGTCTACGTCGGGGCGGCGATCTTCCGCTCGCTCTCGCTCGGCCCCGACGCCGTTGCGGGGCGCCTCCCGGCGCAACTCGCGTCGCTTGCGGGGCTCGTGTCGGGCGTAGAGCTGTCGCTACTGCAGCTGTTTGTCCTCCTCTTCCTCGTCAGCGGGCTGTTCGGGGCGGGCCTGGCCGCAGGGACGTACTACGGCCGGTGGACGGTGCTCGACCAGCGGGCACGTGCTCGCGGGATCGAGATCGACGCGACACTCCCGGGGACCGTCGCGTTCGTCTACGCGCTCTCGCGGTCGGGGATGCCGTTCCAGACCGTGATCCGGACGCTCTCCCGGAACGAGGACGTCTACGGTGAGGCCGCAACGGAACTCAGCGTCGCCGTCCGGGACATGGACGCGTTCGGCACGGACATCCTGACGGCGCTGAACGAGACCGCCGAACGGACGCCCAGCGAGAACCTGGAGGAGTTCGCGGAGAACCTCGCGAGCGTGCTCTCCTCGGGACAAGACGTCTCGGCGTTTCTCCACGAGCAGTACGAGCGGTTTCAGGAGGAGGTCGAGGCCCAACAACGCCAGTATCTCGACCTCCTCTCGACGTTCGCGGAGGTGTACGTCACCGTCCTGGTGGCCGGACCGCTGTTTTTCATCACCGTCCTCGTGGTGGTCGGCCTCGTCATTCAGGACACGCTCGTGGTGATCCGGCTCGTGGCCTACCTCGGCATCCCGCTCGGAACGTTCGGATTCATCATCTACGTCGACAGCACCACCGAGGGGCTCACCGTCATCAGCCGGAGCGGCGGCGACGACGAACACGCCGAGGCGGGAAGTTCGGGTCCCACAGCGGACGACTCCGAACGGCTCCCGGGCAGCGGCGGTGGCGTGTCGGGCGTGCCCGACGGCGGAACCGTCCGGACCGCCCGCTCGGAGACGCACTCGGACGCGGACAACTGGCTCCGGCTCGCGGCGTACGACCGCATCGGCCGGTACCGGCGGACCCTTTCGGACCCCATCGGGCTGATGCTCGACACCCCCGTGTTCTCGCTGCTTGTCACCGCCCCGATCGCGCTCGTGGTCGCCTGGGTGTCGCTGGGCGTCTCGTTCGGCGGCCCCGGCGGGGTCGTCCTCCGCGGGACGGCGGTGTCGGCGGCGTCGGCGTCGGAGCTCGTCGCGATCGTCGACGGTCCGATCGTCCAGGGGCTGATCGTGGTACTTGTCGGTATCGCCACGGCCCACGAGATCCGGAAGCGGCAGGTCAACGCGATCGAGGCGGAGATGCCCGACTTCCTCGACCGGATGGCGAGCACCAACGAGGCGGGTGCCACCGTCGTGGGGAGCCTGCAGCGGCTCTCGAGTGCCGAGTTGGGGGCGCTCGGCGACGAGATCCAGCGGGTGTGGCGGGACGTCGAGTGGGGGGCGACCGTCGGCGAGGCGCTCGCACGGATGGAGCGCCGGACCGGCGCGCCCACGGTCTCGCGGTCGGTCACTCTGATCCGGAACGCCATGGCCGCGAGCGGCGACATCAGCCCGGTGCTCCGGATCGCGGCCGACGAGGCAAAGGAGATCCGCCGGCTGGAGCGCGAGCGCAGACAGGAGATGCTCACCTACCTGATCGTCATCTACGTGTCCTTTCTCGTCTTCCTCGGCATTATCGCCGCGTTGACGACCGCGTTCATTCCCGCGATCGAAGCGGCCGGCACGGCGGGCGGCGGCGGCGCCGCCGAGCAGGCGCCGGGGGTCGATCCGGGCGTGCTCGGCGGGCTCGGTACCGTCGAAACCGACGCCTACGAGCTACTGTTCTTCCACGCGGCCGCTATCCAGGGGGTTTCCTCGGGGCTCGTGGCGGGGCAACTAGGGGAAGGAACGGTCTCCGACGGCGTGAAGCACGCTGCCGTTCTTCTGACCATCGCGTACGGCGTCTTTCTGTTCCTGTGACGCGGTGAGGCGGGAAACGGGTCCCCACCGACCGTCGTGACTTTCCCGCCGCGGGATCTGGCAGGCGTATGGACGACGAACCGACCGGGGTGCCGGTCAAGTGGACCTACGACCGGATCGCGGACCATTTCGCGTCGACACGGGTGTCGCCTTGGCCCGAGGTCACCGCATTCCTCCGGCCTGACGCCGACAGCGCGGTGTCGCGGCTCGACGACGACGCCGTTGACGCGCTTGCGGGCGGTGCGGTCCCCGGGTTCGACCGCGCTGCGTCCGGTGACGCGGAGACGTCCCGGAGGCTCGGGCTCGACCTCGGCTGCGGTAACGGCCGGCACGCGGAGCCGCTGTCGGCGGTCGTCGACCGGGTGGTCGGGGTCGACGTCAGCGCGGAACTCCTCCGGACCGCGCGGGCCCGCTCCCGGGAGCGCGAGATCCGCCCGCGACTGACCCTGCTTCAGGCCGACGCCGCGTCGCTCCCGGTGGCTCCCGGGACCGTCGACGTCGTGGTCTACGTCGCGGCGCTCCACCACCTCCGTCCGCGGTCGCGCCGCGTGGCGAGCCTCTCGGCCGTGTCGCGGGTGCTCGCCCCTGGCGGTCGGGCGCTCGTGAGCGCGTGGTCGACGGCCCACGACCGGTTCGACGCCGACTCGGGGTTCGACACCACCGTCCCGTGGACGTTACCGGGTGGCGAGTCGCTCCCGCGGTTCTACCACATCTACGACCCCGCGGAGTTCGCCGCCGACATCCGCGCGAGCAGCCTCGACGTGGTGGCGACAACAGTCTCGAGCGGCAACTGTTACGCGGTGGTCTCCCCCGGCGGATGATCATCGAACTCGCAGGTGGTCTATCTCGGGGGACGACGGGGGGGCCGACCGACCGCACACGAACCACCCGGTGCGGCTGGTCGGCACGAGCGCACGCGTGCTCTGCGTTTAAGTTCCCGGGGCTCGTGGATACGAACAGAATGAGTGATTCGAACGGCAGCCGCGAGTACGAGGTCGCCGTCATCGGCGGAGGGCCTGCGGGGCTGCAGGCGGCGCTGTATACGACGCGACTCGGCCACGACACCGCGGTCGTCGACCGCGGCGGTGGCCGCGCGGCGATGATGCTCGACACCCACAACGTGGTCGGCGTCACCGAGGACGTCTCGGGCAACGAGTTCCTCGCGACCGCCCAAGAGCAGGTCGAAGACTACGGCGGCGACATCGTCCGCGACCTGATCGTCGACGCCGAGCGGACCGGCGACGGCGGGTTCCGACTCGTCGGCAACAACACGGAACTCACAGCCGATCGGGTGGTCCTCGGCGTCGGGTTCAACGACGGGCGACCGGAGCCGCCGATCCCGCGGACCGGAAAGGGCCTCCACTACTGCCTGCACTGTGACGCGTACATGTTCGTCGACCGTCCGGTCTACGTGATGGGGACCGGCGAGGCGACGGCCCACGTCGCGATGATCATGCTCAACTTCACCGACGACGTGGACGTACTCCTCCGCGGCGAGGAGCCAGAGTGGAGCGACGAGACCGACGAGCAGCTCCGAGCGCACCCGGTCGGCATCGTCGAAAGCGAGATCTCGGGGATGAACAAGAGCAACGACGGGTGGCTGGAGTCCTTCGAGTTCGAGGACGGATCCCTCCGGCAGTACCGCGGCGGGTTCGCGATGTACGGCTCCGACTACAACACCGATCTCGCGACCCAGCTCGGATGTGAGTTGAACGACGACGGCACGGTCGTGGTCGACGACGGCATGGAGACCACGGCGGACGGCGTCTACGCCGTCGGCGACATCACCCCCGGTCACAACCAGATCCCGGTCGCGATGGGGAA
>CAZDEJ010000068.1:0-11864 GCA_964504395.1 uncultured Halobellus sp.
GCGGCGTATGAGCACAGCAGGGGACCGCCTCGCGGTCGACTGTCCGTCCTGTTCGTCCGCCGAATCAACCGTCCACGAGGTACTGAAGGCGGGCAGCGGCCGCCACACCGTCCGGTGTACCGAGTGCGCCCACGTCCACAAGGTCCGGGTCGAATCCGACGCCCGAGTCGAGCGCGACGTCGTCGTCTCCCAGGACGACGAGTCGTTCTCGACCCGCACCGAGATCCCGCCCTCGGAGACCCTCTCGGTCGGCGACGAGTTCATCGTCGACAGCGCCGAGGCCATCCTCCAGGTCCGGATCACCGGGCTGGAACTCGGCCCTGAGGAGCGCGCCGAGACGGCCCGTGCCGAGGACGTTGCGACCATCTGGACCCGCGGCATCGATAACGTCACCGTGAAGACGACCCTCAACCCCAAGGAGGGCACCGGCGACCGGGAGTCCACGCGGAGCTTCGACCTCCAGGTGCCCGGCGACTACGAGTTCGTGGTCGGCGAGACCGAATCCCTCGGCGACGAGGAGTTCCGGGTGAAGGCGGTCCAGGTCCGCGACGACGCCCCGGAGTACCGCCACGGGAAACTCGACCACGAGGGGGATATGGTCTACGCACGGGACGTCAAGCGCCTCTACGGCACCGACTGGACCACGTCCGCGTGGTCGGCCTGGTAGCGCTCCGTGATCGGCCCCCGCGACCGCCGAAAGATTCGATTCGGTGGCGCCGAAACGTCCCGCTCGTGAGCGACGACCGTGCGGCCGAGCGCGACGCGCTCGTCGAGCGGCTCCGGGAGCGGGGGCACGTCGACAGCGACCGCACCGCCGCCGCGCTCCGGACCGTCCCGCGTCACGAATTCCTCCCGACCGGGGTTCGGAGCCGGGCGTACGACGACCGGCCGCTGTCGATCGGGAACGGTCAGACCGTGAGCGCGCCGCACATGGTCGGCACGATGTGCGACATGCTCCCGGCGGACGTCGCAGCCGTCCTGGAGATCGGCACCGGGTGCGGCTACCACGCGGCGGTGACCGCCGAGTGCGCCGACGCACACGTCTACTCGGTGGAGTACGACGCCGACCTCGCGGCGACGGCCCGCGACGCGTTCGCGCGGCTCGGGTACGGCGACCGGATCGCCGTCCGGATCGGCGACGGCCGGAGCGGATGGGCCGAGCACGCGCCGTTCGACTGCGCGTACTGTACCTGCGCCGTTCCCGGGATCCCCGACGCGCTCCGCGAACAGGTGCGCGAGGGCGGCCGCGTGATCGCGCCCGTCGGGACCACACGCCAGACGCTCGTCACGCTCGAAAAGCGGGGAGCGGCGTCGTTCGAGCGGACCGACCACGGGGACGTGCGGTTCGTCCGGATCCGGGGCTGAGCGTCGGCTCGGGGCCGGGTGCCGACCGCGGATCCCGGATCGGAGCGAGTAGTTGATTAGGCCCCGCTCCTGAGGTCGGATATGGACCCAGGGGACCTGCGCGACGAGATGGTCGACGGCCTCGAGTCGCGCCTCCCGATCGACGCCGCCATCTCGCTCGCGATGCGGACGGTCCCGCGCCGAACGTTCGTCGACGACGCGCCCTACCGCGGCCAGGGGGAGGACGTCGCCGGCACGACGGTGCTCGCACCCGACACCGTGGCGCGACTCCTGACCGCGCTCGACGTCACTCCCCGTGCGGCGGCGACGCCCGAGGCCGACGCGGGCGACGCCGACGCCACCGGCGACGTCCTCGTCGTCGGCGCGGGGGTGGGGTACACCGCCGCGTTACTGGCGGAGTTGGTCGGCGAGGCCCGCGTTCACGCCGTCGACATCGATCGCCAGTTGGTCTATATCGCGCGGTCGAACCTCGAATCCGCGGGGTACGCCGGCGTGCTCGTCGACGCCCGCGACGGCGCCGACGGCCTCCCGGAGTACGCGCCGTTCGACCGGATCCTCGTCGAGGCCGCCGCCGTCGCCCCGCCGGAGCGGTTGGTCGATCAACTCGCGCCCGACGGCCGACTCGTTCTCCCGCTCGGCGGCCCCGACCAGAGCCTGGCGGCTGTCGACCCCGCGGGCGAGGTGGTGGAGCGCGCCGGTCCCGTCGCGTTCGACCCGCTGTTGGTCGACGGCGAGCAGGGCAGCGCGCCCGTCCGGAACCGGACCGTGCGCGAGGACAGGGAGCGCAGCGACACCCAGGGCTACTTCGCCGAAACCGGCTGGGAACAGGAGTGGATCGACTGGGACAACCAGCCGAACCGAACCCGTCGACGGTGAGGCCGGCGACTGACCCGCCGGTCAGGACTTCAGTCCGCTCCCGGTGAGCGGTACCACCACGTCGGCGTCGGGGGCGAGGACCCCACGGTCGCGATAGCGCTCGAGCGCCGCCGGCGCGGTCGCGCAGGTCGGTTCGGTGTAGAACCCCTGCCGATGGAGCGCGTCGAGCGTGTCCTCGACCGCCGACCCCGGGAGGGCAATCGCGTCGCCATCGGTAGCGTCGATCGCGGCGATGATCTGGTCCTGTCTGACCGGTTCGCGGATCCGGATCCCGTCGGCGACCTCGTTGTCGCCGGTGGCCGCCGCCCGGCCGTGACGCTCCGCGACGATCGGCGCGTAGCCCGCGGCTTGGACGCCCAGCAGCCTGGGGACCCCGTCGGTCCATCCGGCTTCCCGGAGCGCGCGGAACCCGCGGTACGCGCCCAGAACGAGGGTGCCGTGGCCCACGGGGAGTACGACCGCGTCCGGTGCGCTCCACTCCCGCTGGGCGCAGACCTCGTAGGCGAACGTCGCCGTCCCCGCGAGGAAGGCGGGGTTCCACGCGTGGGAGGCGTACCAAGCCTGTCCGGATTCGACGGCGTCGACGCAGGCGTCGGTAACAGCCTCGCGGCTCCCCTCCACCGGGACGGGGGTAGCGCCCGCCCGCTCGATCGCCCGGCGCTTTGCGGGCTTGACCGACGCCGGTACGTAGACGTCGGCGTCGATCCCGGCCCGGGCAGCGTAGGTTGCGATCGCTGCGCCGGCGTTGCCCGAGGAGTCCTCGACGACACGGTCGACTCCCAACTCCGCGGCGACCGACAGGGCCGTCGTCGCACCGCGATCCTTGAACGATCCCGTCGGCGAGACGTATTCGAGTTTGAACGCCGCGTCCCACCCCGGCGCGTCGACGAGCGGCGTGCGCCCCTCGCCCAGCGAGACGTGCGCCGGTGTCGGGAGGAACCTCTCGAACGACCACAGCCCCGCTGCGGCGTCGGCCCAGGATTCCGGCGGTTCGTCGGGGACCGCACCGCGAATGCCGGCGTCGATATCCCACGGGTTCGTCGCGAACTCAAGCGGCGCGCCGCAGTCACACCGCCACTGCCACGACTCGCGGGTGTAGCTACGATCACAGACGGAACACGCGAGACCCAGGGGGTCGACGGTCATCAGTAGGTGTCGATGGTGGTGCCGACGGAGCAGACGTACTCGCCGGTTGCGACCTGCGGGAGCCGGCGGGTGCGCCAGAAGATCCCGTCGTTGTTCGCGGTCACGCGGGATTTGGTCTTCCCGAAGACGTCGGTGACCTCGAACAGCAGGTCGCCCGCCGAGACCCGGTCGCCCAGGCCGACCTGGAACCGGACCAACCCCCCCGACGGGGAGCCGAACTGGTCGAACCCCTTCGCGCGGGTCTGTGTGTCGGCCGTGGTCCCGCCCGCCAGGAACCCGTACTCACGGAGGACGTTGAACACGCCCTCGACACCGATTTCGATGCTCTCCTGATCCCACCCGACACACCCGCCGAGTTCGGGATCGACGGTCGGAACCCCCTCGTCGGGCGCGGCGCGGGCGAGTTGGCCGCCGGGACCCTTCTGGTCGAGGATGTAGCCGCAACCGAACGCCTTCGCGAGCGCCAGGCAGTCGTCGTGAAGACGGTGGCGGCGGCCGCACCGGACCCGGACCTCGTCGATCATGCGCGAGGTCGACCCTTGGTGGAGGTCCAAAGCGATGTCCGCGCGGGTCGCGGCGTCGAACGTCGCTGCCGCGATCCGCTCGGAGGAGGTGCCGTTCTCGTCGCCCGGATACGCGCGATTCATCTTCGTGTCGTCGATCGGGTTCCGGTGGTCTGCGGTCTGGAACGCGTGGTAGTTGACGATCCCGACCACCAGGACCGTCCCCGAAAGGGAAGCGGGATCGAGCCGGGGGACCACCCGGTTGATCACTCCAACCCCGTTGAGTTCGTCGCCGTCCGACGCCGCCTGGAGATAGACCGTCCGGCCGCTGGCGGCGCCGTTGATGACCGCGCAGGGAAGCCCCACGGCCGTTCCATCGCGGGTCTCACCCACCGCGAGTCGGCCCGTGTCGACCTCGCCGGGGGCTGCACTCGCCGTACCGAGCGTCGTCATTGTTCAATTCTCGAAGTCACCGGACTTTAGGGGTTCGGTCTCGGGTTACCGTCGTTCCGATACGAGTCGAGTTATCCGGATCCGAGGCGTGAATATCTCGGAGGCCCCCTTCGGCTCCCACCCGGGTGCGGTTTCCGAGCAGCCATCGCGTATCCGGACACCGCCTGTCACCGGTGCAGTCCCCGCGGGCGCCGCAACCGCGGACCGGTGAGGATTTGTCGCCGCCGGGCGTAGCCCGTGTGTGAGCGACGAGGTACCCGAACGACCCGCGGGATCGGGGCTGGTGCGGGCGCTTCGCGTCCGGCGGAACGGCGCCGTCGGCGCCGGCGTCGGCGTTGCCCTCGCAGTGGGGGCTTACGCAGCCCGCGTGTTCGAGCTTCTCGGGCCGTTCGCCGGCACGCGGACGTTCCCGGGGCTGGGACCGGCGGGGTGGTTCCTGATCCTGGCGTTCGTTCTCGCGACGTCGACGGCGCTTCTGGTGACGTCGCTTCTGACAGTCGTCGAGGCGGTTCGGCTGACACGACGGCTGTAAGCCGGACGGTACCCCCTACGCCTCGAACTACCGTTCGTCGCCGACGAGTTCGCCCAGCCGCTCGGCGCCGGCGCGGGTCCCCTTCGCGATGATGACGTCGTCGCCGCGGAGTTCGGTCGTCGGCCCCGGCTGGACCACCCACTCGGCGTCGTCGCCGCGCCGGACCGCGATCACCCGCATCCCGGTCCGGGTCTTCACCCGCTCGTCGCCGAGGGTGGTGTCCGCAAGCGCGGCGTCGGACGCGACCGACAGCCGAACGATCACCTCGTCGGACGCCTCGATCGCGGCCGCGACGACGGGGTGGGCGTCGATCCCCCGCAGCACGCCCTCGCTGATCTCGAGGGCGGCATCGGAGATGACCTCCGTCGCCGAGGCGAGGTGGACCAGCCCCCTGAGTGCGACCGGATCCTCCACCCGGGCCGCCGCGCGGAGCGTCCACGCCTCGAACCGGGACTTCAGCGCGTCGACCTCCGCCTCCAACTCCCTGACCTCCTCGGCGACGCCCTCGCTGTCGAAGAGCACCGCGCCGTACGCCAAGTCCACCGCGAGTTCGCTCATGTCCTTCATCAGGATGATCGAGCCAACCGCACGCTCGAGGTCGTCGATCGGCGGGCCGGCCGCGTCGAGTGGCTCGTATGGGTCACCGGTGGCGGCGTCGTAGACCGTCTCAATACCGTCCTGTGGCCCGCGGAGCAGCAACGAGTCGCCCGCTTGCAACTCGCTTTCGGGGCCGGGACTGAGCAGCCATCGCCGTTTGCCCGTGGCGGACTCCCGGCGGATCGCGATGACCCGGACGCCCGCCGCGGTTTCCATGTTGATCTCAGCCAGCGTCCGGCCGGCGTACTCGGAGCCCGTGGCGACGCTCGCACGCACCAGCACCTCGACGGCTTCGGGCAGCGCCGTCCGGAGCGTATCCGGGGTCCCGATGTCGTCGAGGACGATCTTTGCGATGTCGCCGGCGGCGTCGGAGATCTTCTCCGCGGCGCCCATCACGCCCAACACCGGTGCGAGCTGTTCGGCGTCCTCCGGGCTCCGGGCCGCCATGAGGAGGCTCATCCGGCCCTGGAGCTGGAGGAGGTCCACTCGGTCCTCGAGGTCGAGCACCTCACGGGCGATCTCGTCGCTGCCGTTGAGGACGGCGGAGTACGAGAGGTCGATCAGAAGCTCCGCGGTGTCTTTCATCTCCGCGAGCACGGTCTTGACGCTGACCGGCTCGTACGTCGCGTCCCGTGGGGACATACGCCGGCGTTCGCGGCCGATCCTAATACCCTTGGGGGGTGCGGGCGTCGGAGCCCGGAAACGGTAACGCTTTTTCCACGTGGCTGAAAAGTGAGTAGGTATGTCAGACGACGTCCAACGCGGGCTGGAAGGCGTCCTCGTCGCCGAGTCGAACCTGAGCTACATCGACGGCGACGCCGGGAAACTGGGGTACCTGGGGTACTCCATCGGGGACCTGGCTCGCGAGGCGTCGTACGAGGAAGTCGTCTATCTCCTATGGCACGGCCGGCTCCCGGACGCCGAGGAACTCGAGAGTTTCTGCACGTGGACGGCCGGCACCCGGTCGCTCGACGACGAGATCCTGACCGAGATCCGGCAGTTGGCGGCGGCCGACGAGATCCCGATGGCGGCGTTACGGACGATCGTGTCGGCGCTGTCGGCCTACGACGAGGACGCCGACCACGAGGACGTGACCGACCTCGACGCCAACCTCCGGAAGGCCTGCCGGATCACCGCCAAGATCCCCACCGCACTGGCGGCCTTCGAGCGGTTCCGGAACGGCCAGGAGCCGGTCGCCCCGCGCGAGGATCTGAGCCACGCCGCCAACTTCCTGTATATGCTCAACGACGAGGAGCCCGACGAGGTGTTGGCGGAGGCGTTCGACATGGCGCTCGTGCTCCACGCCGACCACGGGCTGAACGCCTCCACGTTTTCGGCGATGGTGACTGCCTCGACCCTCTCCGACCTCCACAGCGCGGTCACCTCGGCGGTGGGGACGCTCGCGGGATCGCTCCACGGCGGGGCCAACGCCAACGTCATGCGGATGCTCGAAGAGGTCGACAACAGCGATACCGACCCGCGGACCTGGGTCGAACAGGCGCTCGACAAGGGTCGTCGCGTTCCGGGGTTCGGACACCGTGTCTACAACGTCACGGACCCGCGGGCGGAGATCCTGGGTGCGAAATCCGAGGAACTCGCCGAAACCGCCGGCGACGCCCGGTGGTACGACTACTCCACCACGATCGAGGCGTACATCTCCAAGGAGAAGGGGCTCGCGCCGAACGTCGACTTCTATTCCGCGTCGACCTACTACCAGATGGGGATCCCGATCGACGCGTACACGCCGATCTTCGCGATGTCCCGGGTCGCGGGGTGGATCGCCCACGTCCTCGAACAGTACGAGGACAACCGGCTGATCCGCCCCCGAGCGCGGTACGTCGGCGAGACCGACCGCCCGTTCCCGCCGCTCGACGAGCGGTAGACCCGCGGCCGGATCACCCGTCGTCCGCCGGCAGACTCCCGCGCTCCCGGAGGAGCCCCGCCGCCGTCCCGGCCCAGTCGGCATCGCGGAACGCCACGAGCATCGTCGCCCCCATCCAGACGTGTGCGAGCACGACTCCGGCGTATACGCCGATCAACCCGAGGTCGGTGCACGTCACCGCTACGTACGAGAACCCGACGAAGAAGCCGACCATTCCGGTGAGTCGCGCGAGAAAGGGGATCCGGGTCGCGCCGGCGCCCTGCAGCGCCCCCGACAGCGACACGAACAGCGCCAGCCCCGGCGCCGAGAGACCGTAGGCGACGGCGAACTGCGCGGCGAACTCCAGGGCGGCAGGGGAGCGTCCGACCCCCAGTGCCGCGACGACCGGGTTCGCGAACCCGATCAACAGGAGGCCGACCCCGCCCACCGACACCAGCGCGAGCGCCGCGGTCGCCCACCCCTCGTCCCTCGCGGTTTCCGGGTCCGACCGGCCGAGCGCCTGCCCCACGAGCACGCTCGCGGCGACGTTGTACCCGCGTGACAGCGGGGCCGTCACCTGCTGGTAGACCCGCCGGCTCACCTGATACCCGGCGTTGACGACGTCGCCCGGCGACGCCCCGGCCGCGGTGATCCCGGTAGCGGGGCCGAGCGAGAGCAACAGCGCGTTGAACGGAAACGCCGCCAGTTCCGAAACGAAGCCCTCCGCCGCACGCGGCGACCCGACCCGGATCAGTTGCACCCCGATCGTCGGGTCCGCCGGCCGGACGGGGGCGAGCGGTGACGACGGCCGGTAGATCGCCGCAACGAGCAGCCCCGCCGAGAGCGTATTCGCCGTCGCGGTCGCGGCGGCGACGCCGACAACTCCAAGCGTGGGTAACCCGGCCAACCCGAACCCGAGTCCGATCGAGAGCCCGGCGTTGACCACGTTGACGAACGTGTTCACGTACATTGGGGTGGTGGTGTCGCCGATGCCCTGGAGCGTCCGCGACCCGACCAAGGCGACGTGGCGGGCGGGCGCGGTCGCGAGGACGACCGCGAGGTACGTCCCGCCCAGTCGGACCGCGTCGTCGCTGGCGGGAAACACCCCGACGAGCGTCGGGCCCGCGAGGAGTCCGAGCGCGACGAACGGGACCCCGGCGAGAACGCCGAGAAGCAGCGATTGCACCACCGACTCGTCGCGGGTCCCCGCGGCACCGCTGCCGGTGTCCTGGCTGGCGAGCGCGATCGCGCCACCGCCGAGCCCGAGTCCGATCCGGAGCGGGAACCGCGCGAACAGGTCCGCGAGCCCGACCGCGACCACCGCGGCCGGGGAGATCGCGACCGTCACTAAGACGTCCACCGTCCGCATCGACGTCCGCGTGATCTGCTCGGCCATCACCGGCCACGCGAGCGCGAAGACCCGGCGCCACACCCCCCGGAGCCGACCGAAATCCATCCGTGCAACACGACGGACGGCGGCGGCTTGAGGCTGGTGCCACGGACGCCGAAAGCCGGGATCGGGCCCCGATCGTACCACGCGCGACAGACAACCGTCAGACAGCGTCGAGTTACCCGCCGTTGTACTGCGGTTTTCACTTCCACCCCGCGTGGCGGAGGTTTATATTCCTCCCGTAAACGAATGTATATGCACGTCACACGCGTGCATTCCCCGTTCCCCTGTTCGCGTACGTCTCAGCCACGAGCGACGCAACGGACCACGCCGCCGACAGAGTTAGGATCGGCGGCGCGGAACCCCGGCGTATGCTCTCTCTCTCCGATATCGAGGCGGCGGGCGAGCGGATCGACGACGTCGTTCGCCGGACGCCGCTCGAGTACTCCCACGCGTTCTCGGACATCACCGGCGCCGACGTCCGGTTGAAACTGGAGAACTTCCAGCGCACCGGCGCGTTCAAACTCCGGGGGGCCACGAACCGGATCGAGACGCTCTCTCACGCGGAGCGCGAGGCGGGGGTCGTCACCGCGAGTGCGGGCAACCACGCCCAGGGGGTCGCGTTGGCGGCCACCCGATCGGGCGTGGACGCGACGGTCGTGATGCCCGAGCACGCTCCCATCTCGAAGGTAAAGGCGACCCAACGCTACGGCGGACGGACGGTGCTTCACGGCGCCGACTACGACGAGGCGCAGGCTAGCGCCCACCGGATCGAGCGCGACGAGGGGCGAACCTACGTCCACGCGTTCGACGACGACGCGGTGATGGCCGGCCAGGGGACGCTTGGGCTGGAGATCGTCGACGAGTGCCCCGCGGTCGACACGGTGGTGGTTCCGGTCGGCGGCGGCGGGTTGATCGCGGGCGTTGCGACCGCAGTGACCGCCCGGACCGACGCGCGGGTGATCGGCGTTCAGGCCGAGGGTGCGGCGTCACTGCCCGAGTCGCTTCGCTCCGGGGAGATCCGCGAGCGCGACGCGGTGAACACCATCGCCGACGGGATCGCGACCCGGAAAGTCGGCGACCGCCCGTTCGAGGTGATCCGCGACCGCGTCGACGAGGTAGTGACCGTCTCCGACGAGGAGATCGCGGTTGCGTTGACCTACCTGCTCGAGCGTTCGAAGACGCTCGTCGAGGGCGCTGGCGCGGCGCCGATGGCGGCGTTGCTGTTCGAGAGGTTCGACTACGACGACGGGGAGACGATCGTCCCCGCGCTGTGTGGCGGCAACATCGACACTAACCAACTCACCACCGTGCTCGTTCGGGGGCTGGTCGAGACCGGCCGGTATCTGAAGATCCGGACGGTACTCCGGGACCATCCCGGAGCCTTGGAGGAGTTAGTCGAGATCATCGCCGCCGCACGCGCGAACATCTACGCGGTCCAGCACGACCGGACCTCCCGCGACGTCGCCATGAACGAGGCCGACATCGAGATCGACATCGAAACCCGCGGCCACGATCACATCGACGAGGTGCTCGACGCACTGGAGGGCGCGGGCTACCAGGTGGAGGTGTTGGCGTGACTGGCATCCGCTCGGCGGTGTTGTGGGGACTTATCGGGGTCCTGTCGTTTCTGGTGCTCCTACAGGGGGTCCGGCTGTTCGTGGGACCCGTCGGGATCGGACTCGTTCCGACCGTGGCGATCGCGTTCGCGATCGGCGGGTTCGTGACGGTCCTGTCGTTCGTGCTTGAGCCACGGTTAGCGTCGAAAGAAAGGTATTAACCGACGCAGCGGCGTATCACGAACCGAGCCGGGATGGCCGAGTGGTAAGGCGCACGCCTGGAAAGCGTGTTCCCTCTGGGATCCGGGGTTCAAATCCCCGTCCCGGCGTTCGTCTCTGCGGACAACGTGGGCAGTAGCGGCCCTACGCGGGGATCCGAATCAGGGAGCGAGCGGGGCGAGAGCAAAGATCCCGGTGGCAGCCGGGCGGAGCCCGGCGACGAAGCGAGCGACCGTGGTTCAAATCCCCGTCCCGGCGTCTACGGCTGCGAGCGAAGCGAGAAGTGTCGTCCTCACAACGGAAATTGAACCGGGAGCACTATGCTTACGACCGCAGTCGACGCCGACTCGATCACCAGCCCACGCCGAACCGTACGGGCAGTAGCCGGTAGTTCGTTCCGGCAATCCGGAAGGGTCCCCTCCGCCCGGACGAGCTTGCGGTCGGTCACGCAATAGCATAGCGACCCCCCGCCCCCGGACGGAACCGGAAGGGGGGCGCTCCCGGCGGACTTGCCGGAAGCGTGGACGCCTCGTGGATCCGCACCCCTCGAGTTCAGTATCACAGTCACACCAGTACTGTCGGAACGTTCATTACATTGGGTAACGTTACCACGGTTGACAATGCCTGACACGAAAGACGGGCGCGAACGGAGCGGACGCAACAAGCGGAGCCAACTCCAGCGGGAACTCTACGAGGCTGAGGTCGACGCGCTGAGCGCCGACGATGATCTGCCACCGTTCGAACCCGACCGGGACCGACCGTTTCTCGCGGACGAACTCCCGGATAGCGGGTGATTCCGCCTCGACCGTTCGTCACATCCGTAGTTGCCGATATCGAGACACCGGAGACACGTCGCTGCCGGTCCGCCCGGTCCAACCGCCCGGATTGTTCGGAATCCGCCGATTCGGGGTGTATTTAAACCGCCCGCGACGTCCCCGATCCGCCGTCGGTTCTTGGTAGCACGTCACATGCTACGCCCGGTGAAAACGGCGGACTCGGCCGAAATACGCGGACATGTCGCATGCGGTCCGTCGTGGCTGATCCGGGCGCTCAACACAGGGTTTATATAGAATCACAAACAATCAACGACTGACCATGAGCCAGCGAATGCAACAGGGGCAGCCGATGATTATTATGGGCGACGACGCCCAGCGAGTGAAGGATCGCGACGCGCAGGAGTACAACATCCAGGCCGCACGCGCCGTCGCGGAGTCGGTACGCTCGACGCTCGGACCGAAAGGGATGGACAAGATGCTCGTCGACTCGATGGGTGACGTCACCATCACCAACGACGGGGTCACCATCCTCACCGAGATGGACATCGACAACCCCACCGCGGAGATGATCGTCGAAGTCGCCGAGA
>CAZDEJ010000069.1:0-11855 GCA_964504395.1 uncultured Halobellus sp.
CTAATCCGGCCTTGCACGTTGAAGCAGGAGCTCACAGGTGAGAAGACGGGTGATTCCGACCACGAATTCTCTCGGCGTTGACGCGCAAAGCTGAGCAATGTATACTGTCGGACGAAACCGTTGATGCAGTCGCTCGCCTCGCTGAGAGCGAGCAGGCGTATCAGGACTTTCGTCCGACAGTATAGTCAACCCCGTGAATCGGGGTTCTCGGGCCCGACCCCGCGGGGTTTCGGCTAAATTGGATCTCTACCCGGATCGACGTAGATCTGCCGTGGATCTTCACCGGAAACTCCTCGTCGAGTACATCACATCGACCCGACCACGGTGGCGATTACACAGAGTTACACGTCGCTGCCTCCCGACTCGAACTCGCCGCCGAGGAGTGTGACAGCCCGCATCTCGAGAACGTCGCGGACGCCCACAGCCGGATGGAGCGGTTAATTGACGACCTGCTGACGTTCGCGCGGGCGGGTAGCGAGGCGCTTTCGTACACCACGGTCGAACTCGGGCAGGTCCTCGACGGGTGCTGGGAGCGGACGCGGACCGACGGGGGGTCACTCACCGTGGAGACGGACGAGTCGATCCGAGCCGACCGCGCCCGGCTTCAGCAACTCCTCGAAAACCTCCTGTTGAACGCGGTCGAACACGGCGGGTCGGACGTGTCCATCACTGCCGGAAGCCTGGCCGATGGCTTCTATATCGAGGACGACGGGCCGGGGATCCCCGAGTCGAAGCGGGACGACGTTCTTGAAGCGGGTCACTCGACGAGCCAGGAGGGGACCGGGTTCGGACTGAGCATCGTCGCTGCGGTGGCCGAGGCTCACGGCTGGGAACTCAACGTCACCGACGGCTCCGATGGCGGAGCGCGCTTCGAACTCACCGGCGTCGAGTTCGCGGGTCCGTGACGGCGGCCGGGGGCCGACCACACCGAGCCGTCTCACTCCTCCGACCGCGTGTCGATCTCGATCGGCGACGTGGGGTCCTGTTCGCCGAACCCCGCGGACAGCACCCGCGTCAGCGCCTCCTCGACGGTCTCGCCGGTCTCGGTGATGTCTTCGGGTTCGACCTCCATCACGAATCCCGTTGTGATGTTCGGCGCGGTCGGCATGAACAGGACGATCCGACCGTCATCGGTGACTTTGCCCGTTTTGAACGCGGTCATCCGCATTCCGTTCCAGGGTTCGACTTTCACCGGCTTCTGGAGGTCCTCGGTGCCCGAAACCGCAGTTTCGACCGCCAGCTTCGAGGCGTTGTACAGCACCCGGATCAGCGGCACCCGGTTCATTGCGGCG
This sequence comes from uncultured Halobellus sp., assembly GCA_964504395.1. Classification (GTDB taxonomy): domain Archaea; phylum Halobacteriota; class Halobacteria; order Halobacteriales; family Haloferacaceae; genus Haloquadratum. Next base: position 1,293 of record CAZDEJ010000069.1, read on the forward strand.
TCGAGGTACGTCTCGAACAGCCGCCCGACGGTGGTGCGCATGAGGTATCCCACCGAGAGTACCAGCATTACGAAGACGATCACGGCGACGAAGAAGCCGAACGGCTCCTGCAGCCCGCGGATGACCGGGAGATCGACGATCTGGGAGTACAGGTAGTTGAGAACGAGCAGGATGATCAGGATCGGGGCCAGCACGATCAGCCCACTCGCGAAGTCGCGCCTCCAAGAGGACATCTACTGCAGGATACGCGCCCCTGCGGATTAAACTACCCGACCTGCAGGCGGTGCCGGCCGTCCGGGGGGATCGTGACCCGCCCGGGGTGTCGACGCATCCGGCCTGCGGCGGCCCGCCCCGAACCGGGGAGGCTTTGTCGTCGCCGTCGGAGGTCGGACGTATGCTCCACGCGCTCGTCGCCGTTGCGTTCTGGGCGATGCTGCCGGCGTACGTCCCGAACAACGCTGCCGTTCTTGCCGGCGGCGGTGCGCCCATCGACGGCGGCCGAACGGTCGGCGGCGGTCGGGTGTTGGGCGACGGCAAGACCTGGCGCGGCACCGTCGTCGGCACCGCCGCGGGCGTCGGACTCGCGCTCGTGTTGAATCAGGTCGTCCCTACTGCCGCCGCAGTGACGGGCGTCTCCCTCCCGGCGTTCCCGCTGCCCGCCGCTATCGGGCTCGCGTCCGGGGCGATGATCGGCGACATTTCGGCGTCGTTCCTGAAGCGACGTACCGGCCGGGAACGCGGCGCGGCGTTCCCCGTCGTCGACCAACTCGACTTTGTCGCCGGAGCCATCGTGTGTGCCGCACTGCTCGATTTCGGCTGGGTCGTCGACACGTTCACGCTTCCGGTGCTGGGTGTCGTGATCGTGCTCACGCCGGGTCTCCACGTTGCAACCAACGGGATCGCGTATGCACTCGGGCTGAAGGACGAACCCTACTGACGGTCGGTCCGTCAGCGGTGGATCGTGTCCGCGGCCGACGGTAGCATCCACTCCTTCGTCCCGGTGGGGCGCTTGTACACGACCGTGACAGGGACATCGATGAGTCGAATCATCTTGTCGGCGGTGCTTCCAAGCAGGAGCCCCTCGACCCCGCCGAGTCCACGGGAGCCGATCACCACGAGGTCGATGTCGTCGTCCCTCGCGTACTGCTCGATCTCGGTATGGGCGATCCCGGTTTCGACCGCCGTCACGGTCTCGACCCCCGCCTCGGCGGCCACGTCCGCGACCTCACCGGTGATCCGCTCGCCGTACGCGACGTACTCCCCCCGTTTCGCCTCCTGCTCGCCGGTGATCGGGACGATCTTCGCCTCGAACCCGTCGACGATGTGGAGCGCGTGCACGGTCGCCCCGACCGCGGCCGCCAGCTCGATGCCCTCCTCGACCGCGTTGGCTGCCTGTTCGCTTCCGTCTGTCGGGATCAGGATACTGTCGTAGCTCATATCCACACCTTCGGGCGCAACCGACCTGAGAGTATACTGTGATTGTCACCTCGTGGGAACGCCGTCGGGTGGCCGCCGGGGCGCGGGCGATCCCGCTACGCCCGAGGTGTTTTATCGGTTGACGACTCAAAAGTGAGTACGATGGACCTCGGCGACTTCGAGCCCGGATCGGGCGACCACCCGTCCGAGCGGGACGACAATCGGGACGCGACAGGGCAGACGGGGGGCGCTGACGGACGCTCGACAGCCGCCGGGAGCGGCCCGTCACCAAGCTCGGGTGACGATGCCGACGCCGGGATCGAGTTCGAGCGCCACGACGCCGACCCGGCCGGACGGGACCGCGGGCTCGGCGCGATTGCGGTCTCACAGGGGCTCCGCGTCGCGGAGGACGGCGACGACACCTCCCTCCGGGCGTACGTGACCGCCGACAACCGCGAGGCGGTGCGACTGGGGAAGTACCTGTTAGTCCCGTACCCGGACGACGAACTCCTGTTTTCGAAGATCACCGCGCTGGAGTACGCCCAGGAGTTCCGGACCGACGACGCCACGGAGATCCACGCCCGTCGGGCGATGCGCAGGGACGACTTCACGGAACAGGACTACAAGTTCGTCGCGTCGCTGGAGCCGCTCGCGGTGCTGTTCGAGGATCGCGACAGCGGCGGGGGCGGCGGCGCGGTCGCGGCGGCCGACGACACGGCGGAACTCAAACGCCGGATGGTCGACCGCGTCCCCAAACCCGGCGCGGTCGTCGCGGAGGCGACCGACCCCGACCAGATCAAGACCGGCCTCGACATCCCCGGGGAGGGGATCTTCCTCGGGCACCTCTCGGTGGGCGGCGAGACCGTCCGGACCGCAGCCAGCCCGCCGACGATCGACTACCGGCTTCGGGACGGCGACGACGGCGGCGAGCCGCTTGTGTTCAGACACGCCCTCGTCGCCGGCGGCACCGGCTCGGGGAAAACCCACGCCACGAAGAACCTCCTCCGCCAGCTTCTGGCCGAGGACCGCACCTACCGGATGGACGACGGCCGCGACGCCCGGCTCGCGGTCGTCCAGTTCGACCCGCAGGACGAGTACGCCCAGATGCACGACGACAACCCCGCGGTAGACGACGCCACCGCCCGCCGCTACGAGCGCGAGGGCGTCGCCCACGGCGGCCACGACGACACCGTCGCCCTCGTGCCGAAGGAAGACGGCGTCCCGTACGGCGGCGACGGCCACCACGCCGAGCAGCTGGCGTTCACCATCCCCTTCTCGATGGCGCGCGACCGGCCGTGGCTGGTCGCGGGCAGCAGCCTCAACGAGAACCAGTATCCCGCCCTGGTTCACCTCCTGAACCGGTTCTTCCGGGAGTACGGCGACGGTGGAACCTACGACGAGTTCCTGACCTTCCTCGACAACCCGGCGCTCCGTGAGGAACTCGACGAGTCCGGCCGGGTTCACGAGGCCACGTTCGACGCGGTCAAACGCCGCGTTCACGGCGTTCCCGACGGCGTCTTCGACCAGTCCGCCCGCCCGATCACGGAGCTCGACCACCAGCTGGTCCGCCCCGGCGGGCTCACCGTCATCCCGACCTACCATCTCTCGACGTCGCGGGCGAAGGAGGTGTTCGTGCTGGCGGTGTCGAGCCTGTTGATCGACGACAAGCTCTCGAACGCCCCCGACTCCGACCGGATCAAGCGGACGCCGGTGCTTCTGGGGATGGACGAAGCCCACAACTTCCTCTCGAATGCTGACAACGTCCAAGCGCGGAAGGTGATCTCGAAGTTCACCGAGGCCGCAAAGCAGGGCCGGAAGGAGCGCCTCGGGTTGTGTCTCGTCACCCAGGACCCGCAGGACATCGCCGAGCCCGTGTTCAAGCAGGTCAACACCCGACTCGTGTTGAACCTCGGCGACGAGGACGCGATCAAGAGCGTGAACATCCCGCCCGCGCTGGAGGACAAGGTCCCGTACATGGAGACCGGCCAGTTCGTGGTCTACTCGCCGGACAACTCCGAACCCGTGGAACTCACGGGGCTGTCGACCTGCCTCACGCGACACGGGGAGTAAGCGTCAGGACCGAGAAGAACGGAGCGGCGTCGGCGACGTTACTGGAAGCCGATCCGGCCGTCCCGGGGGCCGCTGAGCGGCTCGCCGCCGCCACCTTTGAACTGGTCTTTCATGTCCTCGTAGTAGCTCATCAGATCCTCGGTGATTGTCGGCCGAACCGAATCCATCGCGCGCCGGAAGTGCTGCATCTCGACCTCCATCGCGTCGGGGTCGTCCCGGAGTGCCTCGATTGCGGCCTCGCGACTGATCGTCTCCAGATCCGACCCGACGTAGCCGTCGGTGCGCTCGGCGATCTCGCGGAGGCTCACGTCGGGCGCCAGCGGCGAGTCGCGGGTGTGGATCTTCAGGATCTGCTCGCGGCCCTCCTCGTCGGGCTGGCCGATAAGCACGAGCCGGTCGAACCGCCCCGAGCGGATCAGCGCGGGGTCGATCATGTCCGGGCGGTTGGTGGCGCCGATCACCATCACGTTGCCGCTCTCCTCCAGCCCGTCGAGCTCGGTCAGCAGCTGGTTGACAACGCGCTCGGAGACGTTGTTGCCGGTCTCGCCGCCCCGGCTCGGGGCGAGGCTGTCGAGTTCGTCGAAGAAGATGATCGTCGGGCTGACCTGCCGGGCCTTCCGGAAGGTTTGGCGGATCGCCTTCTCGGACTCGCCGACCCACTTCGAGAGGAGCTGTGGCCCCCGAACCGAGATGAAGTTGGCGTTGGTCTCGTTTGCGACCGCCTTTGCGATCAGGGTCTTCCCGGTTCCGGGCGGGCCGTACAGCAGCACCCCCTTCGGCGGATCGACGCCCATCCGGTCGAACCGTGCTCTCGAGGTCAGCGGCCACTCGACGCTCTCCTTGACGGTCTGTTTCGGCTCGTCGAGGCCGCCGACGTCGTCCCACGAGATCTTGGGGAGTTCCACCAACACCTCCCGCATCGCGGAGGGCTCGACGTCGCCAAGCGCCCCCTCGAAGTCCTCCCGCTTGACGATCATCCGGTCGATGAGGCTGGGCGGGATGTCCTCGTCGTCGAGATCGATCTTCGGGAGGTACCGCCGGAGTGCTTTCATCGCGGCCTCCTTCGTCAGCGACTCGATGTCGGCGCCGACGAAGCCGTGGGTCTCGTCGGCCAGATGGCCCAAGGAGACGTCGTCCGACAGCGGCATCCCGCGGGTGTGGATCTGGAGGATCTCCTTCCGACCGACCTCGTCGGGGACGCCGATCTCGATCTCGCGGTCGAACCGTCCGGGTCGGCGGAGCGCGGGATCGACGCTGTCAACACGGTTGGTCGCCGCGATCACGACGACCTGCCCGCGGGTCTCCAGCCCGTCCATCATCGTCAGGAGTTGGGCGACGACCCGGCGCTCGACCTCGCCGGTCACGTCCTCGCGTTTGGGCGCGATGGAGTCGAGTTCGTCGATGAAGATGATCCTCGGGGCCTCCTCGCTGGCGTCCTCGAAGATCTCGCGTAACTGCTGTTCGGACTCGCCGTAGTACTTCGAGATGATCTCCGGGCCCGCAATGGAGAAGAAACTCGCGGAGGTCTCGTTTGCGACCGCCTTCGCGAGCAGGGTCTTCCCGGTTCCGGGCGGGCCGTGGAGCAGCACCCCCTTGGGCGGCTCGATCCCGAGCTTCTTGAAGATCTGTGGGTGTTTCATCGGGAGTTCGACCATCTCCCGGACGCGCTGGATCTCGTTTTTCAGCCCGCCGATGTCCTCGTAGGTGATCCCGCCACCGGTCTTCTCGAACCCCGAAATGGGCTCCTCGCGGAGTTCGACCTCGGTGTCCTCGGTCACCAGACAGACGCCGTCGGGGTCGGTCTCGACCGCGATCAGCGGAATCGCCTGCCCCGGCGAGCGCATGAACGGGTGGTTCGTCGACGACATAACCGGGACGATGTCGCGCTCGACCACCGGCCGCTTGAGGATCTGGCGTTTGACCATTCCGGCGGCGTCGGAGCCGAACTGGACGCTGGCCTCCTCCGGCGGGGCGAGCACGAGCTTCTCGGCTTTCGTCTCCTCGGCTTTCCGGATCGTCACACGCTCGCCGATGCTGATGTCGGCGTTCTGTCGCGTGAATCCGTCGATTCGGACCGTGTCAGTGTTCCAGTCCTGCCGGTCGGCGCGCCACACCTTCGCCGCAGTGGTCTCTGCGCCCTCTATCTCGATGATGTCGCCCGGTGAGAGCTTGAGGTGGAGCAGCGTGTCCGGGTCGAGACGGGCGATCCCGCGGCCCGAGTCGTTGGGGTAGGCTTTCGCCACTTCGAGTTGAACTTCGTTCATGATTGGATCGCGGGGGTACGTCCCGCTTGACGGTCACGGCCCGGGTCGTTACCCCGTTCGGCACAGTTGCGTCGGGCGCCGGTCCATGACATCTTGTCACTACTTTCGGTCGGGCACACAAATCCTTACCGCCCGCGGAACCCTGACTCCCCGTATCGGAACGATCACTCGGACCGACGGGGTGCGGATCTCGGAACCCCACTCCACCCGCCCGCTGGCAATTCTTCGGTCGTCCATCGACCACCTGGTACTACTGGCTATACATACGCGAAGATCTTCGATACCCTGGTGTATCGAAATCGGTCACGTGACGACAGCCGACAGTATGAGCACTGCCCCGACCCCGATGCGTGGGTCTTTGCCGACGGAGGCTGACAGGGGAAATATGCGCACACTCGCGTTCGACGGCCGGATGGGCGCCAGCGGTGATATGCTGCTCGCGACGCTGCTTGCGGCCGGCGCCGACCCCGACGTCCTCGCGCCCGTCGAAGAGGCTCTGGAGATCCGCTACGAGGCTACCCGGGTGGACGAACACGGGATCGCGGCGACGCGCGTCAGGGTGCTGTTCGACGACAGCGACGGACCGGACGCGGACCCTGACGACCACGCCCGGCCCGGGCAGGATTCCCACGGGAGCCAGGGGGCTGACCGCCACGTCACCCACGAGTTCGACAGTCACACGCACGGTCGCGAGTCCGACGGCCACGAATCCGCCGTTCACGACCACGAACACGAATCCGCCGGCCACACCCACACCCACGCACACGAATCCGACGATCGTGAGGGAGCGACCCCCGCGGAGGGTCACGGCCCTCACCGAACCTACGCCGAGGTGATCGACATCGTGGAGTCGATGAACCTCCCCACGGGTATCGAGTCCGACGCGATCGCAACCTTCCGGCGGTTGGGTGAGGCCGAAGCCGCGGTCCACGACGCTGACCTCGAATCGACGGCGTTCCACGAGGTCGGTGCCGACGACGCCATCGCGGACGTTGTCGGCGTTTCGCTCCTCCTCGACGACCTCGACGTCGACCGGATCGTCACGACGCCGCTTTCGACCGGCGACGGCACGGCGCGGATGGCCCACGGCGAATATCCGGTCCCCGCGCCCGCAGTTGTCGAACTCGCGGCCGACGCCGACTGGTCGCTGCGCGGCGGCCCCGTCGAGGTCGAACTCCTCACCCCCACCGGCGCGGCGATCCTCGCGCAGTTCGCCGACGGGGTCGAATCGCTGCCCGCCCTCGACGTCGACGCGGTCGGCTACGGCGCGGGTGGCTACGACTTCCCGGACCGCCCGAACGCGTTGCGGGCGCTGGTCGGTGACGGCGGCAGCGGTCTCGGCCGGGAACCGATCACGGTGCTCGAAACCAACCTCGACGACGCCGCGCCCGAACTCCTCGGCAACCTCCAGCGCTCCTTGACCGACGCCGGCGCCCGCGACGTGACGATCCTGCCCGCGACGATGAAGAAATCGCGGCCGGGACACCTAGTGAAGGTGGTGGTCAAACCCGAGGACGCCGACGCTGTCGCCCGCCGACTGGCGGTGGAAACCGGGACGCTCGGCGTCCGTGAGCACGGCGCAGGCCACCGGTGGGTCGCGGATCGGGCGTTCCGGACCGCCGAACTCGACATCGACGGCGAAACTCACGAGATCCCGGTGAAGGTTGCAGCCGACAGTTCCGGCGAGCCATACGACTACAGCGCCGAGTACGACGACGCCGCCGCAGTCGCGGACGCGGCGGGGTTGCCCGTCCGGACAGTGCTTCAGCGCGCGGAAGCGGCGGTCAGAAGCGAGGAGTCCGAGACAGCCTGATACTGTCGGTTATAGCCACGTGATGGATTTCGACACCCCAGGGTGTCGGAACCCGTCACGTCGGTATGGCCAACAGTACAAGAACCAAACTCGGGCCGGGAGCCTCGCCGGAACCGGGGCTCCCCGTGGCGGCCGCCGGCGGATCTACTCCTCGTCGTCGCCGCGGTGGGCCGCAAGCGCCTCACCCACTGTGAGTTCCCCTGCTGCGACCCGTCGGGCCAGCCCTTCGTCGATAGTACGGTCGTTCTCGGAAGCCTCCCGGGAACGGTCCTTGATACGCTGGAGCTCCCCGGCCGTCGGTTCGACGTCGCGGGACGCCGTGATCTCGCCGGAGCGCCGCGCGATGTTGACCGCCGCGAGCACGTCACCCATCCCGCGGGCGCCGGTCCCGAGGTAGGGTGTCGTCCCGGTCTCGTCGACGAGTTCGACCGTGCGATCGTCGAGGTCGTTGACCAGTTGGGCGCCTTGGAGCCGTGCGCCGTCGCCGATCCGAACCAGCGGATCGGGCGCGTCGTCGGTCTCCCGTCGAATCACCGTCGCCGCGTCCGCGAGCGGGACCTGAAACGCCGCGAGCACGGTGCCGCCGGCGAGAACCGCGATCCCGGGGCGGGGACCCGGATCGACGCCGACGATGGTGCGGCCCTCCTCGCCGCGGAGGATCGAGACGGCCTCCGCCACCGCGCGACGGGCGCCCCCCGCGGCCGCGACCACGGGTTCGACGTCGGCCGGAAGCGGGTCGTCCTCGCCGGAAGCGCGGATCACGACCCGCGTCCGGTCCGGGAAGTCGTCGCCGGGCTCTCGTGTCGTGAACGCGACACCACGATCCCGAAGCTCCGCGACTACGTCGTGGTACACCTCGAAGTCCTCGGTCGCGACGACGATCACTGTGAGCCAGTTACGGCCTCGGGATAAAAAGTGTCGCCCGTTGTTGGGGGCCAGGGTGACTCCCGCCGCGTCGACAGCGCGGCGGCTTGGGGACGGATCCGATAGCGAACAGCCGGGACACCGTGTCCCCGCGCCAACGTCCCGGACACCCGCTGCCCGGCGCGGGGCAGATCTCAGATCACGCGGGGTGTGGCCCCGCGTTCGGATATAAACCTCCGGAGGCGGTCCACGGATCGGGGGGTTTTTCGCCGGAGCCGACGGACTCCGTTCCGTGTCCGACCCACTCACCACGGGGTGTCGGTCGCTCGACGATCTGCTGGCGGGCGGGTTCGAGCGCGGCACCGTGACCCAAGTCTACGGGCCACCCGCGGCCGGCAAGACCAACCTCGCGCTCTCGGCGGCGGTCAACGTTGCCGCCGACGGCGGGACCGCGGTCTACATCGACACCGAGGGGCTATCGCCGGACCGGTTCCAACAACTCGCAGCGGCCGTTGCGGGCGACGATCGCTCGATCGAGGACGTCACCTCCCGGCTGATCGTCTCCGACGCCCACGACTTCGCCGCCCAGGAGGAGGCGGTTCGGGACGCCGCGGAGTTCGCCGAGCGCGCGGAGCTGATCGTTCTCGACAGCGCTACCGGGTTCTACCGCTTGGAGCGCACGGGTGATACGGACGCCGGTGACTCCCTCCGACGGGTCGCAAAGCAGGTGACACACCTGCTCTCGCTCGCGCGCAAGCACGACCTCGCGGTCGTGATCACGAACCAGGTGTTCACCGATCCCGACACCGATCGCGCGAAAGCCCTCGGCGGCCACACGCTCAACCACTGGACGGGCGTGGTGCTCCGGCTGGATCGGTTCCGCGGCGGCAACCGGCGAGCGACGCTAGAGAAACACCGGTCGAAGCCCACCGGCGACACCGCGACCTTCGAAATCACGGGCGAGGGGCTAGCGAGCGTCGAGCGGTGAACGCGCACCTCCGGTGAACGCGGTGGCCGAGGCTACAGCTCGCCCAGTTTCCGGAGGAGTTGCCCGCGCTGTTTCTCGTCGGCGTTGATCCCCTTGACCTCGAGGACGTTGCGCTCGAGTTTGTCGAGGGCGACGTGGAACGCGTGCTCGGCGCCGTACCCCTCGCCGCCGCCGCCAACCTGGCCGTGGTTCGTTCGGAGCCGGATCTGGCACTGCATCAGCGGCGTTCCGCGGAGTTTCTCCTTGTGTTCGTGGAAGCGGACGTGGGCGTGCAACACCTGCATCTTCTGGTACTTGTCGACCACCGACGTGATCGACTCGACGACCTCCTCGCGGGTGAGCGTCTCCAGAAGGCGGACGTTGGTGATCTGGACGTCCATGCGGTCCTCCTCGGTGAAGGTGAGCGCCCGGAGCACGTCGGTTTTGGTGACGATCCCGTGAACCCGTCGGTCGGACTCCTCGGGCGTCACCACGAGCCCCGAAATGCCGTTTTCGAACATCCGCTCCACCGCGACGTCGGCGGCTTCGGCGGGGACCGCCGTGACCACCGGATCGCTCATCAGGTCGTAGATCGGAAGATCCAGCATCCGGTCGAGGTCGCCGCGTCGGTCGCCGCGACCCTGCCGGCTGTCGTCCCGCACCACGAACTCGACGAGGTCGTGGGTGGTCACGATCCCGGCGAGCGCCCCGGTGTCCTCGTCGACGACGGGGAGTCGGGAGACGCCGTGCTCGCGGAGCTTGTTGATGACCTGCCCCACACGGGCCTGCTCGCCGACACTGATGACGTCAGTGGTCAGGATGTCCTCGACGGTGATGGCGTCGAGGTTCCCGAGAACTGCGCGGAGGATGTCGTCGGTGCTGACGACGCCGTAGAGTTGCTCCCCCTCGAAGACGGGAGCGATCTTCACGTCGCCTTCCACGAGCATCCGCGCGGCCTCGCGGACGTCCTCGTGGCGGTCGAGCCGGGGGGCGGACTTCATGACGACGGAGGCCTTAGCGTCGTCCTCCATCCGGGAGCGGACTAACTGTTTCTCCCCGATAACGCCGGCGTAGTCGCCGTCCTCGGTTACGACGATCCCCCGGGGTTTCTCGCGCTCGAAGACGGCGCGGATCTTGCCCAAGCGTTTGCCCGCATCGACGGCGGCGAA
>CAZDEJ010000070.1:0-11812 GCA_964504395.1 uncultured Halobellus sp.
ACCAGTCCGCCGAGGTTCCGGAGCTTCAGCGTCAGGTGGCCCTTCCGGCCGGCGCGGCGCCGGGCCTCGAGGATGACCTCCTCGATGGCTTCCGCGGAGTACTCCGGCAGCCGACCGTCCTTGCTGACCTCCTGGGCCACGAACCGGGCGTACTTCCGGCGCATGTCCGCGGTGTCCTCGATGGTGTCGTCCATGTACACCTCGTAGCCGTAGCCCTTGATCCGCGAGCGCAACGCGGGGTGCATGTTCTCCATCGCGTCGAGGTTCCCCGCCGCGATCATGATGAAGTCGGTCGGAACGGGCTCGGTCTGGACCATCGCACCCGAGGAGCGCTCGGACTGACCCGTGATGTGGAACTCGCCCTCCTGGATCGCGGTCATCAGGTGTTGCTGACTGCGGATGTCCAGCGTGTTTATCTCGTCGACGTACAGCACGCCCTTGTTGCCCTTGTGGATGGCGCCGGGTTCGACGCGGTCGTGGCTCGGCGTCTCCATCCCGCCGGACTGGAAGGGGTCGTGACGGACGTCGCCGAGCAGCGCACCGGCGTGAGCGCCCGTGGCGTCCTCGAACGGCGCAGTCGTCGTGTCGGCGTTGTTGACGATGAGGTTCGGCACCATCGCGTCGCTGCCACCGGATCCGTAGCGGAACGCGAGGTAGATCACGCCCGCCGCGAGGATCCCGAGCAGGATCTGCCCGGCGATGATGAAGGAGTACCCGATGACGATCGCGATGATGATCCACATCAGGAACGACCGCATCTGGTTGCGCTTGCGCGCTTCCTCCTTGTGGGCCTCGACGATCTGTTCGCCCTTGCCGGCGGGAACGGTCCGCACCTTGGGGTTGTTCCCGTCGTCGGGGTTGTGGTACACGAGAACGTCCTGGAGCTCCTCGGGCGGCAGCAACTCGGACATCGCCTTCGCCAGCATCGACTTGCCGGTTCCCGGCGAACCGATCATCATCACGTGCCGCCGCTGCTTCGCGGCTTTCATCACCACGTCGCGGGCGTGCTCCTGACCGATAACCTGGTCGACCAGCCGGTCGGGCACGTCGATCTCATCGGTGGAATCGATCTTCAGCCCGCCCAGCAGGTCGTCCTCGCCGATGTCGTCCGCGACTTCGGCGTCGACCTCGACGTCGCTTCCGAGGTCGTCGATCGTTCCCTCGACCTCGCCGTCGGAGTGGCCGTTCCGGCTACCCGGATGGTCGCTCGGATCGATGGCGCCGTCACCGGGGTCGTCGGCAACCCCCTCGGAGAGCGAGTCCTCCCGCTCCGGCGACTCGGGGGTGTCCTCGGCGACGTCGCCCCCCGTTTCGGGGGCGTGTTCGTTGGTATCCGTGTCGTTACTCATAGGGTAATTCGCTATCTATAGACAAGGTCGGCCGACTCATATACTTTCTCCCCACGTGTAGGAGGCCACGCCGCCAATATCCGACGTTCAACCCGTTTATTCCGTGTATATCCGTACTGAGCGATCTCGGGGTATTTATAAACGATGCGGCCGTCGTTCGAGGTATGCGGGGGTTCTATATCGGCCGGTTTCAACCCTACCACGACGGTCACCACCGGATGGTGGCGGAGATCGCCGGGGAGGTCGACGAGCTCGTGCTGGGAATCGGGTCTGCGGGCGATTCACACGCGCCGGAAAACCCGTTCACTGCGGGCGAGCGTGTGATGATGGTGACCAAGTCGGTCATAGACCTGGACGTCACGACCTACGTGGTCCCGATCGAGGACCTCGACCGGAACGCGGTGTGGGTCAGCCACGTGCAGAGCATGACGCCCGCCTTCGACGTCGCGTACTCCAACAACCCGCTGGTGATCCAGCTGTTCTCCGAGGCCGATGTCGAAGTGCGACAGTCCCCGATGTTCAACCGGCACGTCCTCGAGGGCGCGGAGCTCCGCAAGCGGATGATCGAGGGTGGCGACTGGCGGAGTCTCGTGCCGGCGGCGGTGATCGACGTGATCGAGGAGATCGACGGGATCAATCGCATCCAGCGGGTCAGCGACACCGACGCCACCGGCGACGGCGGCAGCGATCCCGAGTAGACCGATGCTCACACTCGCCTCCGATTTCGGCTCGCCGTATCCGGCCGCGATGAAGGGCGTGATCCTCCAGCGGACCGACGCCCGCCTCGTCGACGTCGCCCACGACTTTCCCCGCCAGGACGTACGCGCGTCGGCGTTCTGGTGTCGGGAAGTGCTGCCGTGCTTCCCGCCGGCGGTCCACCTCGTCGTGGTCGATCCCGGCGTCGGAACCGACCGTGACGCGCTCGTGGTCCGCGCCGGCGAGCACGCGCTCGTCGGTCCGGATAACGGGGTGTTGCTCCCCGCTGCGCGCCGGATCGCCGCGGGGGCGGGGGCGGAGGTCGAGTGCTTCCGGTACGACTACGCCGACCCCGCCTCCGCGACGTTCCACGGCCGCGACGTGTTCGCCCCCGCGGCCGCTGCGGTCCACGAGGTCGGCGTCGACGCCGTCGAGTCGCTTGCCGCGGCCGTCCCGATCGGATCGTTCGACTTCGACAACCCCGCGACAGCGGTCGTCGACCGCCGATTCCCCGAAGCCGAAGTGGCCGCCGACGCCGCCCGCGGGGAGGTCCTCGTCGTCGACGACTTCGGGAACGCGATCACGAACGTTCCCGGATCGTTCCTCGACGGTCGGGCCGGCGAGACGCTTTCGATCAACGGAACGCCGGCACCCGTCGCGGAGGCGTTCGCCGGCGTCGAGCCGGGCGATCGACTGGTGACGGTCGGCAGCCACGGGTTCGTGGAGTGTGACGTCAACCGTGGCCGCGGCGACGACGCCTTCGGGCTGACACCCGGTGACGAGGTTCTGGTGAGTGACCCGTCGGCGACGCACGACTGACACTGTTGGCTACAACGACGTGAGGATTATCGACACCTCGGGGTGTCGAAATCCGTCACGCGACGATAGCCGACGGTACGAGGCTGCGGGCGTCCGTCCGACGGATCCGTGAGCCGGCGGCGCGTCGCCAAGGTATATCTGGCTCGGTCCGACAGTCTATCACGATGCTGGAGTTGAACCACGGGTTCAGACTCGTCGACGTCCACGCCCGCCTCGATCCGACCGACGAGGCGGAGGTCGCGAGCCGTGGGCGCGAGACCACCCCCGAGGTACTCGAACGGGAGCTCCGGCAGGCCGGGGTGGTCAGGGCGGTGGTTTCGCCGGGTGAACGCCCGGCGGGCGAGGGATATCTCCAAGCCAACAACGCTGTGGCTCGGCTGAGCGTGGATCGGCCGTTCCTCGCGTTCGCCCGGATCAACGGGCCCCGGGAGCCGGGGTCGGGAACGTCGAGTCGGCTCCGGAACCTGGCGACCTCGCGGGCGGCCCATCACACGAACCCGGACGACATCGAACAGTACGCGTACGACGATCGGTTCCACGGGTTCACGCTCGCACCTGGAGTCGACGGGTTGCCCGACGCGGAGACGGTCGCGGTGCTGGAGGAGGTTGGGCTGCCGCTCGCCGTCCACGCCGGGCGGACGTTCCCCCCGAGCGCAGCCGCGGAGACGCTTCTCGATCGGGATCTCCCCGTGATCCTCGCCGGGTTCGGTGGGTACCCCCTCGACCGCGGCCTGATGACCGACGCGATCGACCTTCTCGACCGGTACGACCGGCTTTACCTCGATACTGCCGGGGTCCGGTTCCGGAGCGTGCTGGAACGCGCCCTGCTCGAACACCCCGACCGGGTGCTCTTCGGGAGCGGCGCCCCGGAAGTCCACCCCAACGTCAGCGTGATGGAGCTCCTGACGCTCGACGTCCCGGAGGACGCGATGCGACGGGTGTTCTCCGCGAACCCCTCGCGGGTCGTGGCCGGACTCGCCCCCGGCGAGCCGTGACCGGGGGGTGCGGAGGCGAGGCGGAACGGGACGTGGGACGGAGCGGGGGCTACCCACAATCGGCGAGAACTGACACGCCGTCGTCCCCACGCCGACGCCCCGGAGTCTCGTCGCGTTCGTGACTGATACTGTTGAGTATAACCGCGTGAAGAGTTTCGATACCCGGGATGTCGAGATCCGTCACGTGACCGTAGCCGACAGTGCGAGTGTGCGTCCGATCGCACGTTTCGGTGCGACCGACACTGGACGTGCGAACGCGACGATACCGCTGCCCGGCGCGGGGCGGGTCTCGGGTCACACGCGGCGTGGTCCCGTGATCGGACGTAAACCCCGGGGAGCGATTGACTCCGCGGCAGACATCCCGTTACCGTCGGTCGTACCTCGCAACCGCCCGGTCGGCGCGCTTCGAGCAGCCGTGCGGGTTCCGTGTGGGGCTCCGGTCGCGGGCTCGAGCAACGAGTCCGTCGGAGTACCCGGTCGCGATTCCGCTGACGACGTCGCGGCCGGTCCCGAACCACTCCGTCGGGGCGGCGGTACCGTCGACCACGTCGCGTGCGGCCGACACCGCGTCGCGTCCGGCGCGGGAAACGACCCGGCGAAAGACGGTCGGCCGGAGCCCGTAGTTCTTCACCAACCGGTAGGCGAGCGCCCGATACTTCCACCCGTAGTCCCTGCTGGTGACGCCGCCGTCGGCCTCGTACTCGGTTCGGACACACATCTCCGAGTGCCACTCGACCGCGCGGTCGAGCGCCGCGAGCCGGTGGGCGGCGTCGCGGGCGCCGCCGGTCTCCAAGTACTCGTCGAAGCCGTCCAGTCGGTCGAGCGTCTCGGCGCGGAACGCCACGTTCCCGCCGTTGAAGTACGACACCTCCCGGCCGCGGATCTCGCGGTGCTCGGGGGTCGTGGTGGTCATGCCGGCGGGAAGCGTCTCGTGGACCGGGCCGGTCGTGACCGGCGCGCGCTCCAGCCCTGCCGTGATCGCGTCGAGCCACGACGCCTCGACCGCGAGGTCCTGCCGGAGAAAGGCGATGGCGTCGCCAGACGCCGCCCGGATTCCGGCGTTGCGGGCGACGTTCAGGGTCCGGTCGGAGACCTCCACCAACACGTCGACGTCCGCCCGGTCGCGCACCATCCCCGTGGTGCCGTCGGCCGACGGCCCGTTGACCACCACCACTTCGGCGTCGGGCGCACGCGCCGTCAGCGTGTCGAGGGTGGCCGCGAGGCGGTCCCGCGCGTTAAGCGTCGGAACCACGACCGAGAGTTGCATACCGAGCGGAAGCGACCCGAGAACTTAAATACCACACCTCCGGGGCGACATCGCCGTTCCGAGCCGTCGGCTACTCGACAGACGCCGTCCAGTAGGAAACCGACGCCAGCGCGTCGCCGACGGCGGTGTCGCCGATCGCGGTGTCGACGTCGCGGAACTCCTGTGCCACCCCGTTAGGAATCTTCCGGTAGAAGCCGTACGGCAGGAGAAAGTCGTGTTCGGCGTTGCGCAACCGGACGCCCGCGGAGTCAACAAGCCGATCGATCTGCGACCGGGAGTAGAGGTGCGACCCCATTGGAAGGAGCCAATTGTACGCGACGCGGGCACTGCGACCGTTGAACGTGTCGAAGAAAACCAGGTCCTTCGAGACTCGAGCCATCTCGGTCAGGAACTTCGTGGGGGTGTCGGCGAGGTGGAAAAACCGCATCGCGAAGACGGCGTCGAAGTGGTCGTCGGGGAACGGCAACCGGGCGGCGTCGCCCCGGAGAAACTCGATGTGGTCCGCAACACCGGCGCGGCGGGCCTTCTCTCGCCCCTGCGACAGCATCGCCTCGGAGATGTCGAGTCCGACGATGTCCGCCCCGCGTTCGGCCAACATCACGGTGAACCGGCCGGTCCCACAGGCGATTTCGAGGATCGTCTCGCCCTCGACCGGGCCGATGGCGTCGACGACTGCCCGCTTTTCACGGCTGTCGATGAGTCTCCCGCCCCGCGAGAACCGCTTCGAGTCGTACTCCTGGGCGACGTCGTCGGCCTGGTACCACTCCTTTCCTTTCACACTACCAGTCCGTGCTCACTCGCGGATTAAAACCGTACTGGATGCTGTCGACCGCACGTCGATGCGCCGACAACTGGGGTGTGAGTGGAGGAGGGCCCGGCACCACGCGACCGGGTGTGCTCCGGTGGTCCCGCGGAGATCGCAATTATATGTATATAAGGTGTATATACTGTATCCTCATACATGTAGGCAACCTTTACCACAGACAGGTGTTTCGGTCGCCATATGAGCACCAGTACCGCGGAGTTGAGCGGAGAGGACCTGCTTTCGGAGTCGGAGTTCCGCGACCGGCTTCGCGAGTTACCACCGAGCGCCAAACTCGTTGCCAAGGTCCTCGAAAGCGACGCCCCGCTCTCGCAGGGGCAACTCGCCGAGGAGTCGTTGCTTCCGGACCGGACCGTCCGGTACGCGCTCAACAGACTCGAGGAGTCCGAGCTCGTCGGATCCAGGTACAGTTTCCAGGACGCCCGGAAGCAGGTCTACTACCTCAACACGTAGCCCACCGGATCCACCGCTATCCTCCGGTGCCGACACCGTTTTCCGCTGATCAGCGGTAGTTTAGCGCGTGAGCGGACCATCCAGTCACGCGAGCGGGGTCGTCCGGGTTCCCGTCCCGGTCGAGGGGCGTGTCCCCACCGGGGCCACCAACGCGTATATCGTGGACGACGCGTTTCTGATCGACCCGGCGGGCCGGACCGACGACCTCGACGCCGCCGTCGACGCCGCCGAAATCCGTCACGTTGCCGTTACGCACGCCCACCCGGATCACGTCGGCGCGGTCGCCGAATACGCTGCCGAGACGGGCGCGACCGTCTGGTGTCGCCGCGGGTTCGAGTCCCGGTTCGCGGCCGCCGCGGGCGTCGAACCGGACCGGACCGTCGTGGAGGGGACGGAGATGCCGGTCGGTGACGGACTCCGCGTGATCGATACCCAGGGTCACGCACCCGACCACGTCGCCTTCGAGACGGGCGAAGGAACAGTCTGCGGCGACGTTGCGGTCGCCGAGGGCAGCGTCGCGGTCGCCGCACCCGAGGGCGACCTTCGAGGGTATCTGGTCGGACTGCGTCGCCTCCACGCCCGGCACCCCCCGCGGCTCCTCCCGGGACACGGCCGGCCGATCGACGACCCACGGGCGGCCTGCCGGCGGCTGCTCGACCACCGACTCGGCCGCGAGCAGCGCGTGCTGACGGCGGTCCAGGAGGGCGCCACGGACGTCGATGGGGTCGTCGACGCCGCCTACGACAAGGATCTCTCCGGGTTCGAGGACCTCGCGCGGGCGACGGTCGTCGCCCACTTGGAGAAACTCGACGTCGAGGGACGGGTGGCGTTCGATCCCGGAACTGGAGCAGTCACGCCCGGATGACGACACGGTCCTGATCGCACCGGGAGGAGCGCGCGGCGACTGCCCTTACCGGGAGGGTTTTGCCCGCGCCGCCACGAAAAGAAGTAGTGAGCGATCCGCCGACACTGGAGACGGAACTCGAGAGCGCACGCGAGCTTCGGGTTTCGGACCTCGCGGACGCGATCGAGTCGATCGGGTTCGAGTGCACGCGGTGCGGCGCGTGCTGCAAGGGCCACACGACCGACGACGGCGACCGTGAGCCCCACACCGCGACCGTGTTCCCCGACGAGGTGCGTGAGTTGCAGGGGGGTAGTGACGACGTGGACGGGGAGCCGAGCGGCGGCGATGGGGAGAGCTACGACTGGCGCGACGTCGCCCGGCCGATGCCTTACGGGATCACCGAGGGCCCGAACGGTCCCGAGGGCGAGACCCTCGAGTGGGCGCTGCAGACCGACGCCTGCGGCGACTGCACGTTCTACGAGGAAGCCGACGGGACGGGCGCGTGTACGGTCCACGACGACCGGCCGCTGATCTGTGCGACCTACCCGTTCAGCGTCGCCCTGGGCGGCACGACACAGCCGATGGGTGAGGTTGTCGACAGCGCGGGACCGGCGGTCCCGCCGGCGGACGGACCCGCCGCGGACGGCTCCGTCGACGCCGAGGGGATGGTCCGCGCCCACGAGTGCGAGGGGCTCGGCCGCGATATCTCCCGCGCCGATGCCGAGGAGCTGGCAGCGGCGCTGAAGCAGCGCGCAGTCCGCGAGTTGGAGGAGGCGATCGCGGTCCGCGACGAGTACGAACCGGCCGACATCGACGGCGTCGTCGTCCACGACTCCGAGGGGCAGAAGCGGCCGGACGGGACGTCGGTCCGCAACGAAGACTGAGTCGGGACGCCGGCCGAAACGGCTACCCACCTGCCCCGAGAGCCGCCGGTATGCGCGTCAGTGTCATCGGCAGTAGTACAGTCGACGAACGGGATGCCGAAACGGCGGAGCGACTGGGTCGTTCCCTGGCCGAATCGGGACACACCATCGTCTGCGGCGGCTACGGCGGCGTGATGGAGGCGGCGTGTCGCGGAGCGTCCGACGCCGGTGGCCGCACCATCGGGATCCTCTCGTCGGACGACCCGGCGGACGCCAACCCCTACATCGACGAGCCGATCGCAACGGGATTGGGCCACGCCCGCAACGCTCTGGTGGTGATGAACGGCGAGGCCGTGATCGCGGTCGACGGCGGAAGCGGGACGCTCGCGGAACTCGGGTACGCGGGCGTCTACGACCGGCCGACGGCCGGACTCGGGACCCACGACACCGATCACGTTACTACCGTCGAGGGCGTCGAGGCGGCGGTCCGGTACGTCGAACGCGCGGTCGGCGGGAGCAGGAGCTGATCGGGACCGAACCGCGACCGGGTCGGCTACCAGGTGCCGTGGAACGTATCGAACGACAGCGAGTCGAGCGGTTTGTCGCCGACCGCGATCCGGTACTCGCCGGGGGTGAGCATCGGCTTGTGGAACTGCGGGCCGTCGTCGGTCGTGATCCGGGGACACCCGGTGTTGACGAACGCGTCCATGTCGAAGTTCCGGAGCCTGTCGGGCGTCACCTCGTCCATCGTGATCATGTAGGCGTTGTCGTTGTCCTCGATGATCGACTCGGCGACGTCCATCCGGCCCTGGCCGATCTTCGTACAGAAGATCACGCCCCACTTCTCGGCGTCCATCGCCCGGTGGACCGCGCCGTAACGCTGCTTCAGGAACTTCTCGGTGTCGGCGAGCGTCACCACGTTGTTGACCGGGTCGGCGATCAGCACCCGCTTTTCGGGATGCTCCATCGCGAGGCCGAGCGGGTGGAACTTCCCGCCGCCGACGTAGAGCACCTGATCGGCGTCGATGTCGGCGGAGGCGTAGTTGCACCCGAGCACCTGCCCCTCGTGTGTGAGGCGGTCGTCGCCGCGCCGGGTGTGGACGTCGTAGTCGCGGTCCTCCAGCCACTCGACCATCTCGTCGAAGCGGTTCATGTGCTGGGCGGTGGTCACGAGTCCGACGTCCTTCTCGGGGAGGTCGTCGACGGCCTCCTCCATGATCGGGAACGGGTCGACGTTCGAGAACAGGGGGACGTAGATGATCTTGTCCGACTCCTTCATCGGGGAGTGACCGAAGTGGACGAACACGTCGGTCCGGCGCATCAGGAACGTGTCGAGGTCGCAGGCGCCGTAGCAGGGTTGCCCGGAGAGGAAGAAGGTCACGTCGTCGTCACACAGCGCGCGGAGGTCGTCGGCGACCGCCGGGCCGCGGCGCTTCAGCCCTTCCGGGAACTGGAGGCCGACCCGGTCGGCGTCGCGCTCCTCGACGGCCTCGATGATACGGTCGAGTTCGTAGTCCCACTCCCGATCGTGCTTCAGCGACAGCCCGGTGTTCCGAAGATCACCCTCCGTGGCAGCGTCTTGACTCATTACGCCCGAATAGCCCACCAAGGTGCATAATCCCGGCGGTCCCCGGCGGCGATCCGTCGACCCCGGCCGTCTCGACCAGTGGGGGGTCCGGACGGACACCGCTCCGGCAAATTGAAACCGGGTCCGTACTAACTGTGCGTAATGAGTGTTCAGACGGACCAACTCGAGGATCTTGGCCGCGACTTGGGGGACGCGATCGCGGAGACGCCCGAGTACGAGGCCTTCGAGGAGGCAAAGGCGGCCGTCGAGGCCGACGACGCGGTCCAGTCACGGATCGCGGCGTTCCACGCGGTTCGCGACGAATACATGCAGGCGCGCCAGGCCGGCGAGGCGAGCCAGGAGCTCGTTCGTGAGGTCAAGTCGACCCAGAAGCAACTCCACGCGATGCCGAAGATGGCCGCGTATCTCGACGCCCAGGAGGCGCTCCAGGGTCGGCTGGAATCGATCAACGAGGCGATCTCGGAGCCGCTCGCGGTCGACTTCGGCGGCGAGGCCGGGGGCTGCTGCCACGATTAGCGCGCCGGCGCAGGGATCACCCTGCGGGTGTGGTCCCCGGTCAGCCGCCGAGCGTTGAAGTACGAAGCCGCGACCACCGCCGGTATGCTCGCGATCGCCGGCGGGAAGGGCGGCAGCGGAAAGACGACCACGACGCTGGGGGTAGCGCGCGCGATCGACGCCCCGACCCTCGCGATCGATGCCGACTGTGACTTGCCGAATCTCCATGCGCTCGCGGGCGTACCGCGCGATCCGCCCGACGACGGACAGAGCCACCCGGACCCCGCAGCAGCCTCGGAGACGCGCGTGGTCCCGGCACCACGTGGTGCAGCCAAGCGCCTCGGGGACCGGCTCCGGGACCTCCGTGACGACGATCCGCTGGCGCTCGTGGACTGCCCCGCCGGCGCCGGTCCGGACGCGACCGTTCCGCTCCGGATCGCCGACCGCGTCCTCCTGGTGTCGACCGCGTGCGTGGCCGGACTCCGGGATGCCGCGAAGACGGCGGCGATGGCGCGGGCTGTGGGGACCCCAGTGATCGGCGGCGCGGTGACCCGCGCTCGGGTCGCTCCCCCCGGTGTCGAGGACCTCCTCGGGTGTCCGGTGGTGGCGACCGTCCCCGACGCCCCGGAACCCCTTGAATCGAGGGAGGGACAGCGGGCGTACCGGCGGCTCGCGCGGACGGTCACGGACCAGCCGAAAGACTAAGTCGGTCGGATCAGGCGATCCAGAACGCAACGGACAGGGCGGCCGGCCCGGTCGGCGACCCCGCACCCAGGGACGTCGGCGGTAACCCCCCGTTGGACACCGCAAACCGGGTCATCCGCGAACCTCATCATCGACGCCGTCGGTGTCCTCGAGGAGACCGAGCCCGCCCAGTGCCGCCAGTTCCCGATACCGTTGGCTATAGTCACGTGACGGATTTCGGCACCCCGGGGTGCTGAAAATCTTCACGTAGTTATACTCAACAGTATGAACGAACTCCAGACCCACATGGTCGACACCGGCGGGCTGGCGGTCGTTCACGGGGTGAAGGGCCACGACGAGCCCAAAAATAGGGGCTTTGCGACGCGCATGGCCGATGTCGTGGTCGACCTCCGGACCCGGATCAACGGCTCGGAGGTCGAGAACCGTCCGGCAGTGCCGACGTTTCGCGGCGGCCGACCCTCCGAGGAACCGGTCAAACTCCGGCTCGGCGACCGCGTCACCGTCGATACCAGTCCGGACGTCGCGTAGCGGCCGACGAACGCGGACGGAAACTACGGTCCCAGCGGGAGAACCCGGTACCGGGCGCGACATCGACGTCGCAGCCGACGCCGTGTCGGAGCGCGGGCGTCGTTTCGACCGTACACGCCGCCACGACCGCTGCGGCCCGGAGACTGCCGGGTGCGGCGCCGGGGCCAACGTCCGTCGCAACTCCGGAGTCGGCGGCCGTCCCGTCGGGCGAGTCGTCAAACATCCGCGCGGGAGCCGGTCGTGGGAGTTGGCGTGTCGAGAGGAAGGGTGGGTAACGCCACGACCGGGCGCAGCAGCGAGTTACCCGTCGAGGTCCGCGTCGAGTTCCTCGGCGAGTTCGTCGGCGTCGACGTCGACGTCCTCGATCGCGTCCTCGATGTCCTCGGG
>CAZDEJ010000071.1:0-11203 GCA_964504395.1 uncultured Halobellus sp.
ACTCCGGCTCTGGATCGCGCAGTTCGGGCTCTTCGCGCCGCTGGTGTTCGTCCTCATCCAGGCCACGCAGGTCGTGGTCGCGCCGATCCCCGGACAGGTCGTCGCCCTGGTCGCCGGCTACCTGTTCGGCCCGCTTGCGGGTACCGTCTACAGCCTCACGGGCGTTCTGATCGGGAGTACGGTGGCGTTCAGCCTCTCGAAACGGTACGGCCGGTCGTTCGTCGAGGACATCCTCCACGAGGACGTGGTCGCGCGGTTCGACCACTTCGTCGACACCGTCGGCGTGCCGGGACTGTTCGCGTTCGTCATCATCCCGGGGCTCCCGGACGACGCGATCTGCTTTCTCAGCGGGCTCACCAAGTGGCGGCTCCGGACGTTTATCGCGGTCATCGCGGTCGGGCGGCTCCCCGCGTACGTGCTCACGGTCTACGCCGGCGGCGAGATCGCCAGCGGCCGGTTTCTCGAAGGGATGGCGCTGATCGCCGTCGTGATCGCGGCCTCGGCGGTCGGCTACTACAAACAGGAAGCCGTGCGGGACCTGGTCCAGCGGCTGGAGCCCCGGCTGCCGTTCTGAGCGCCGACCACGCTCCCGCCGGGGACCGACGGCGTCTAACCGCCGGCGACCGAACTCACAGTATGCTCGGCTACGCCGCGATGAACCGGACGCTTCGGGAGCGCGACCCGCCGCGACGGTGTAATCGCGACATCCGGCAGACGACGTGGGAACGGGAGGGTATCGAACGGGTCGCGGCGCTGACCGAACGGAACTTCGAGGACCTGCACGCGATCCTCGAGTGGAACCTCGATCACGGGATCCGGTTTTACCGGTGTAGCTCGACGCTCGTCCCGTGGAACTCCCAGTTCGGGCTTTCGGAGTTGCCGAACTACGACCGGATCGCCGCGCTCGCAGCGCGGTGCGGGGACCTGATCCGGAGCAACGACATGCGGCTGACGTTTCACCCCAGTCACTGGTGTAAGCTGGCCAGCGAGTCGGACGACACGGTCGAACGGTCGGTCGAATCGGTCGAACACCACGGTCGGTGGCTCGACCTGTTGGGGTTGCCCCGCTCCCCGCGATACGCCATCAACGTCCACATCGGAGCGCACTACGGCGACAAACCGGCCACCGCCGACCGGTTCTGTTCGGTCGTCGACGACCTCCCGCCGCGGGCGCGCGACCGACTCGTCGTCGAAAACGACGACAAAACGTCGCTGTGGGGCGTGACCGAACTCGTCGACGCCGTCTCCGAGGTGATCGGGATCCCGGTGACGTTCGACTACCACCACCACAGCTTCACGTCCCGCGGGCGATCCTACCGCGAGGGGTTCGCAGCGGCCCGCGACACGTGGGGCGACGTCCGGCCGATCACCCACTACTCCGAACCGGCCTTGCTTCACGGGGAGCCGGAGGCCCGCCCGCAGGACCACGCCGAACACGTCGCCGCCGTCCCCGACTGGCTCCGGGAGCGTTCCGACGTGATGATCGAGTCTCACGGGAAGGAACGGTCCGTTCTCCGGCTTCGGGACCGGGCGCCGGCGTAGCGTCGCACACGCGGCCGGTCGCCGCTCCCGTCGGTGCGCTCAGCGCCCGCCGACCGGCCGGACGACGAGCGCCGCCTCGCACACGCAGTGGGGACCACACTTCGGGCACGGGCCGTCGGTGTGACCGGCGATCGACCGCGTGTAATCGACCTCGTACCCGTGGGTAGCCAGGAGCCGTGCCGGCGAGTCGGCGCCGCCGTGAAACCACGCGTCGGCGACGAAGGCGGCCACTCCGGCGTCGTCCCCGACCGCGTGGAGGCGGTCGAGCAGGCGGCTCCCGATTCCCGTCCCGGTGTGGTCCGGGGCCACGTAGCCGGCGTGGACGAGGCCGTATCGGTCGGCGTCCGGCAGCGGAACGGGGTCGTCGGTCCCGAACAGATGCATCGCGTCGCGGACGGTCGTGGCGTCGTCGTACACACTCAGCGCCATTACGCCGACGAGGTCCCCGTCCCGCTCGGCGACGCGGACGAACGTCCCGGCGTCCGCGTCGTCACTGGGGATCTCGTAGGACCACCCGTCGGCGAAGTGCGCCGTGATGATCTCCTTGACAGCCGCCCGATCGGCCGCTTCCAGCGGGCGCACCCTCACCATTCGGTTCGATCATCGTCCCGCAGCGGTATGACTTTTCAGGTCCGCCGGCCGCGCAGGCGGGCGACGTACTCCCCCGGTCGTCGCCAAGCGCGGGATCGGGCTGACCGGCACTCGACCACACCACGCCGTATCAGACCCCGTAGGGGTCGAACGTCGGCCGGGTGTCGGCGTCACGGGGGCACCCGTACTCCGCCCGGAGCCGCTCCGCGAACGCCGTCGACGACCGGGTGAACAGGAACACGACGCCGTAGGGGTAGCTGTACGACGACGCCTCCGGGCGGTCGGGGTCGAGGAACACCGCCTCGACGGCCGGGTCACCCACCTTCGGAACGGCCTCGAACTGGGCTTCGAGCGGCAACAACCCGGTCAGCACGTTCGGGACGAACGCGCCGTTGGGGAGAGGGGCGCGTGGCTGGACGCCGCAGACGCCGATCGGTTCGTCGTCCTCAGTCACGACGGTGTGCGCCGGTGTATCCCGGTCCGGCGTCCAACACTCCCGGGCGATCTCGGGCGGGTCGACGTCGACGGCGAAGTCGGTGTGGATTCCGCCGACCCGGTCGAGCGCCGTCACCCGCCACGGCTCCGCGTCGTCCTCGGGATCCCCCTCGAGTGTCGCCTCGACGAGGTCGCCGGTTTCGACGTCGTCGACCGTGGCCTGGAGCTCCGGGTCCGAGTAGCCCGACTGGTAGACCGAGTACAGCGTCGGCGATTCGACGGCTTGGAGGTTGATCTGGGGGACTGATTCGACCACGCGGTAGACGCGGAAGCGTCCGGACTGCTTCATACCGTACAGCCGTCGTCCGCGGGGCTATGGGTTTCGCTCCCGCGAGTGCTCCGGCCGGTCACGTGAGGGCCGGAACCCACATTTGACTCGCGGACGTGGGTGTAGTATGGACGCACGTCACGTCGAGACGGCCGCCGATCCCGAGACGCTCACAGCGCAGTTGCCGTCGGCCCCGCCCGCAGGGTGGCAACGGACGGACAGCGGCGGCGGAATCGTCGAGTACAGACTTCCCGACGATCAGGGCCTCTGTGCCGCGGGCAAGGTAACGGTCCGGCCGGACGTCCTCGGCGACGCGGCGGTCCGCGTCGACCTCGCCAAGGGGTGCTCGAGCGCCGGAACCACGATGTACGACAGCGTCGCAGCGGCCGTGGAGGCCGTCGCCGAAACGCTCGAGACGGCCCCTGCGGACTCCTGATCGGTTCTCGGTGATCAAAACCTATTGCAGTGCCCCGAGTTCACGGTGGTATGGCGAAGTACGTCGGCCTCGACTGGGCCTCGACCGGGTGGTTCGGGGTAATCCTCGACGGCGACGGCGAGTGGGATACCGGCGTCTACCCGTCGGTCTGGAGCGCGTGGAAGTACCACACCGACGCCGACCGGATCCTGATCACCACCCCGATCGGGCTCCCCACCGACCGAAAGCGGGCCTGTGACGTGGCGGCCAGACGGGACCTGGGTCACAACGGGAGCAGCGTCCTCTACACGCCGGTCCGGGACGCCGTCTACCGGGAGACCCTCGGGGAAGCCAAGGCGACAAACGAGGCCGCCGCCGACTTCAGCATCCAGAACCAGGCGTGGAGCGTCGTCCCGCGGATCCGGGAGGTCGACGAGTTCCTAGACATGTTCCCCAGCGCCCGCGACCGGCTGGTCGAGACCCACCCGGCGGTCTGTTTTTACGCGCTGAACGGGCGGCGGCCCCTCGCGACGTCCAAGCGGACGCCGGCGGGCATCCAGCGCCGGATCGACCTCCTCGCCGGGGAGTTCCCCGACGCCAGACAGCGGTGCGAGGACGCCATCGACCGGTACACGACACCGAGTTACGCCCCGAGCGTGGGCGGTGCCGACGACGTCGTCGACGCGGCAGCGGCGGCCGTCACCGCACGCCGCGGTCCCGACGGGTGGTCGACCCTGCCGGACGCGCCCCCGTCGGACGGGCGCGGGCTCCCGATGCGGATCGTCCACCCCGAAGACGCCGAGCAGACCCGGCTGACCAACCTGCCGCCGGAGTGAGCCGCGCACTCCCCCCGGCCGGGCGACGAGGTCCGACTCTCCGGTAGCGACTCGACAAGCACACAGGGACCGGTCGTCAGGTATCGGGACGAGATCGACGGGACCGCGCGACCGTCCGACGTCCGGGTTCGAGATGCCGGAGGGAACCGTGACCGCGAGGCTCACCGTCGAGGACGACATCGGAATCGAGAGCGACACGACCACGGGTACGATCGAACCCCGAACCGAGCTCCCGCCGTCGACACCGTCGCCACGGACGGAGACCCCGACCCCCGTGACAACGGCCGCAACGCCGCCGTCGACGACGACACCGACTGACTCGGATCCGACACTGGTCGCCAGTCTGGCCTCGATCCCGGGGATCGTCGGCGCGGTCTGTTACCTTCCGGCGCTGATCTTCGGATCCTACGGGATCTCGGTCACGCTCACGGACCACACCCCGCCCGTCGAGGGGGTCCGGATCCAAGGCCTCGCGGCGCTCGGGATCCTGATCCGGGTCCTCGCCGGCGCCGTCGGTGGGACTCCGCTTTTGGGTTTCGGCGTCACCGCCCCGGTCGTGTGGGCCCTCCTGACGAGTACCGCGTACGTCATCGTCACACGCGGGTTGCTCGACGACCTGCTCGGGTGATGCCGACCCGCTCGCCCCGTCGGGCTCTGCGCCGGCGCCCCCCGATGACGTGCCGGAGTCCTCGGCTCGACGCGTGAGTCGACTACTCCCCGCGCTGGATGATCACGAGGATCGACGACCCGTAGAGGAGTGTCACCTGACACCCCTGGAACCGGAACTTCACCGACGGGAGCAGGCTGCTATCGTCCGTGGCGTTGGTCTTGAACAACCCGTCTAGCTTCTCGACGTCGACAAACCGGTACAGCGGCGGCGTCTCCGCGAGTTCCGGCCACCGTTCGATGGCTTCGGTAACCGTCGACGTGACGGCATCCGTGACGTCAACCGGCCGGTCGAACTCCCGCACCAGTTCCGCCTCCGTCGTCCACCCTGCGGCCCGATCCGCGTGTGCTCCACGCTGGCGCCCCGGATCCGGTTCGGCGGTCGAATCCCAGTGACTGTCCATATCGGGTTTGGTGTCTCCGACATAACGGCCGCTTTGCCGTTGCCTATCGGTGCCCGAGAAAAGGTACCGATCAGTACCGGTAGTGTCATGCCCTCGCCCACAGCGTTCACCGAAGCCACCCCACCGGACAGGGTATGTCTGCTCGCCGACAGTCACGGGAGCCTCGGTCATGCCCGGTCGGCTGCGTCACCGCGTAATCGCGGCCAGCGCGGCCGCCGGCGACCACGGGGGCCAGTCGGGTGCGTCGGCACACGTGCCGGCGCGGGGGAGGTGTGGCTACGAGAACAACTCGTCGAGCAGCTTGTACTCCGCCGTCCGGAGGTGTTGGCTGAGGGTCGACTGCGCGATGCCGATCTCGGCGGCGACGGTGTCCGCGTCGGCACTCCGCGGATAGTCGAAGTAGCCCGCGTGAAACGCCATCCGGAGCACCTCGCGCTGTCGATCGGTCAGCCGGTCGTCCACGCTCCCGGCGACAGCCGAGTCCGACTGCAACTCGACCGACTGGTGACGCTTGGCGACCAGTTCGACGCCGTCGAGGGCGCCGGTGACGGCGTCGACGTACTCCCGGACGTCCGTTTCGTACGGCAACTGTACTGTCACCGCGAGCTCCCCCGAGTCGGGACGGACCGCTATCCGCTGGAGTGCGGCCCCCTGGGCGACCATCCGCCGAACGGGCGACTCCCGGCCCAGTCTCACCACACAGGTTATGCCAGCCGCGTCGGCGCGAAGCACCGACACGTCCGTCCGGTCCCGGACGCGCGCCTCGAGCCGGTCGCGGTCGTCGTCGTCGTCGACGTCGACCTCGATGAACACCGCACACTGACCGTCGTCCCGTTGTGAGACGTCCGGGACCGTGACCGGGGCGTCGACCGCCGTCACGAACCGGGACAGCGCCGACTCCGAATCCACGTCGAAGGTGAGCGTCGTCGACCCGCCCGACAGGAGCGCGTCCCGCCGTCGGATCGACCCGATGGCGTGACCGATCGTTACGCCGAGTTCCGCGAGGGCCTCGACCGCCTCCTCGCTCAGTCCGCTCGGCCGGTCGATATGTACCTCCATCGCGCCGTACCGGGTGGATTCGTGGACGATCGGGATCGCGACGATGGAGTTTGTGCCGCGCTTCAGTCCTCGGTCACGCCACCACACCTCCGAGTCGGCGGCGACGAGGTCCGTCACGACCACCGACGACCGCGTCTCGTAGGCCCGTCTCGCGGGGACTGCCGGCGTCGCCTCCGCCCGTCGCGTGCCGCCCGTCCCCGACCCCACCGGAGGCACGTCCGAGAGGTAGTCGTCGAGATCCCCCGCCGACGCCCTGGAGACGGTTCCGCCGGTCGGGAGGTCGACGTCGGCGACCCAGGCGGCGGTGACCGGCTCCATCCGGCGAAGGCGGCGACAGACCGCCGTTTCGATCTCCGCGCGGGTGTCCGCGCTCGCCACCGCCGGGCCGATCGACCGGATGAGCTGGTTGATCCGGTTCAGCCGCGAGAGCCGTTCGTTCTGCCGTTCGAGCTCCCGGTCGCGGTCCCGAAGGTTCCGGGTGCGGTCGATCTGCCCGAGCGCCTGCCGCACGTTCGCGGCCCACGTCTCCGCGAGGTTCCGCTTGGTTTCCGAGAGCGACCGCCCGTCCGTGGCCGCCACGAGGAACACGCCTTGTCGACCGAGCGGGCAGAGCATCCAGTCGTCGAACGCCTCGTCGAGCCACCCGCCCGCGCCGCTACGCTCCCGGTACGTCCCGGCCTCCAGGCGTTCGGCCCGGTCGGTGAACGTCGTCCAAACCGGGTCGGAGCCGCCCGAAACTGTCGGCAACGTGGGGCCACTTCCGGAGCCCGTCGTCTCGTGGGCTGCCGGGACCAGGTCGCCGGTTCCCCGATCCCTGGTGAACACCGCCGCGTACGGAAACTCGAGGTCGGCCGTCGCAGTCGTGACGGCCCGGGCGGTGACGGCGTCGTCGGTCTCGGCGCTCATCAACTCGCGCGTTTCGCGGTTGAGGGTTCGGAGGTACTGTTCGCGCCTGTACCGCTCGGTGATGTCGTAGTAGTGTTCCACCCGCCCGCCCGCGTACAGCCCGGTCTCGATCGGTCCGCTCCAGTACTCGAGCCACCGCTCGGCTGCCGGCCCGTCCCCGGGCACGTGAACGGTGGCGTCGAGTTCGGCCCCGTGACGTGCCAGTCCGGTTTGGATCAGCGACGCGAGCGACTCCGACCCGGCGTCGACGCCCCGGAGGTGGTCCGCCGCGGCGCTCGCGTACTCGCGGCCACGGAGGTCGTCCCGGTCGACCCCGAGCAACGTCTCGGTCGCCCGGTTCGCCCACACGACCGACCCGTCGGCGTCGATCACCACGGTCGCCTCCTTCGAACTGTCGAGGACGTCCTCGGTGAGGGACTCGTACTGCCGTTCGCCCGTCCGCTCGGCGGCCGTCCGCTGAAGCCGTTCGACGGCAACGTGGAAGTCCTCGTCGGGGAGTTCGGTCAGTAGCGACTCGACGTCCGCCTGTGCCCGTTCGAGCCGGTCGGCGAGTGCCCGGTACTGCTCGCTGGCTTCGAGGACCTCGGTCTCCTTTACGGCTTCGAGCGTGTTCTGTCGCTCGATCAGCGAGAACAGTTCCTGGAGTCGCTCGTCGTACTCCGCGCGGGTCAGCATCCGATCGATCGCCTCGCGGAGTGCCGTCGCGCTGACCGGCTTCTCGAGGTACGCGTCGAACCCCATCTGGACGACGTCGAGGTCGGGCGTGACCGCCGACACCATCACGACTCGGGGGTCGACGTCGCCGCTCCGGATCGCCTCGAGGACTTCCCCGCCGGAGAGCCCGGGCATCATCCGGTCCAACAGCACGATGTCGACCGTCTCGTCCAGCCGCTCGAGCGCCTCGTGTCCGTCGTATGCGGTCTCGACGGCGTACGTCCCGCCGAGCCACTCGGCGTACAGGTCCGCCACGCTCCGGTCGTCCTCGACGACGAGTATCCGGGCGGGTTGTGTGGGTGTCATTCCACCGGCCCGGGGTCGACCCCGGCGTCAGGCGTCGGCCCGGTCGGCACGCGGAGGCGGACCTCGGTTCCGTCGGCTGTCACCTCGGCCGACACGTCGCCGCCGGCCTGCGTGACGATCGTCCGAACCATCCAGAGCCCGAGGCCTTGGCCGTGCGTGAGCGGCGTCTCCTCGCCCGTTTCGAGCACGGTCGCCTCCGCCTCCGGCAGTCCCGGGCCGTCGTCGGCAACGCGAATCTCGATCCACTCCTCACGCGGGCGGCTGCCCTCGATATCGACCGTGGCGTCCGGCGTCGACTTCGCCGCGTTATCCGCCAACTCCGCCACCGCGTTACGCAGTCTCGCCGGGACCTGTACCGATCCGACGTCGGACGTATCGACCGATATCGTCGCGTCGGGGTGCGCCTCGCGGACCGGCGTCACGGCGCCTTCGAGCAACGGGTCGAGACGTTTTGCCGTGCGCCCCGCTCCGTTCGAGAGCGCCTGTCGGATCTCGGCCACCTTCTCGACCAGCGCCGCCCACCTGTCGAGCGTCCGTTCGATCGTCCCGAGGTGTTCGGCCCGCGCGTCGGGGTCCGTCTCCTCACACAGCACCTGCGCCCAGCCACGCAGTTTGGTCAGGTCGTTCCGCATGTTGTGACGGAGTATGCGCTGCATAACCTCCAGGTGCTGTCTACGCTGTTTCTGTGCGGTGATGTTGCGACCCTCGACGACGAGCAGGGAGATGTCGTCGTTGTCGTCGATCACGGGCTTCACCGAGAGGTCGACGGTAGCGAGACCGTCAGTACTGTTGACCTCCGTTTCGTAGCGGACGAACTCGCCGTTTGCGCCCCGGCGGATCGCGTCCCCGATGTCCGCGACCGCGTCGGCATCGGGCCACCACGGAGCGTCGGGCAGCGGACACCCGACGACGGTGTCGCGGTCGACCCCCGTGAACTCGAGTGTGGTGTCGTTGGCTTCGATGATCGTTCCGTCCGGCTCCAGCAGCCCCGTGAACTGGAAGGCCTGGTTGAAGATGCCTTCGAACCGCCTGGCGCGCCGCTTTGCCTCGGTTATGTCGCGGAGGTACAACAGGATCCCGTCGATCGCGTCGTCGTCGAGCATGTTCCGATACCGGCCCTGAACGGCACGCCACCCGCCGTCCGCGGCCCGGAGGCGACACTCGGTCGTGACGTTTGCGTTCGAGTCCTCCACGACGCCGAAGAACGCCTCCATCGTGCCGGCCCGATCGTCGGGGTGGAACTGGTCGAAGAGGTTCTCGCCGACGAGGTCCGCGGGATCGTAGCCGAACACCCGGGTGACCGACCCGCTCGCGTACCTGATCGTCCCGTCGGTGTCGACGATCGTGACCACGTCCTCGGACTCCTCGACGAACCGCTCGGTCCGTCGCCGCTGGCGCCGCCGGTCGGTCATGTCACGGACGATCAGCGCGTACCCCCGGAACCGGCCATCGTCCGTTTCGAGCGGCGCGTACCGGGTGTCGGCGTAGAACTCCGAGCCGTCACCGCGACGGTGCCACCCGTCGTGGGCGCTTTCGCCGGCGATCCGCGCCTGCTCCCGCAGGCGCTCGGGAAGCCCGGACTCCCGGTCTGCGGCCGGGTATAGCTCGGCAACCGGCATTCCGACGGCCGCCTCGGCGTCGTGGCCGAACAGCTCCTCCGCACCGCTGTTCCACGTCTGCACGGTGCCGTCGTCGCCGACGACGACGAACGCGTACTCGTCGACGCTCTCGGTCAGCAGCCGGAACCGCTCGCGTTCCTCGACCAGTTCCCGCTCGCGGCGCACTTCCTCGGTGACGTCCTGTGCCAGGACCAGGCCACTGGCGTCCGACGGATCCACGTCGTCGTAGGCGATCGGGGCGATCTGCACCCGAAGCGTGCGATCGCCGATTTCGACCCGGCGGTCGGTACGCTCGCCGTCCAGGGCCGCACAAAACCGGGGGCGGAGGTCGTACTCCTCGTTCTCGAACAGCGTTCCGGCCGGTGTCCCGGATACGTCGTCCGGGTCCAGCCCGAACGCCGACAGGAGGTCACCCGCGGCCAGGTTGTACCGGAGGTCGGCGTCGAAGGTGGCGACAGCGCCGTTCGGGATGTTTTCCACGAGGCTCCGGTACCGTCGCTCGCTCGCTTCGAGCGACGCCTCCCGCTGCATTCGCTCGGTGATGTCCACGAACAGGGCGCTCGTGCCGTCCGTTCCGTCCTGCCGTGGCACCGCGCGGAGGAGGGCGTGCACCCGGTCGCCGTCGGCGGTCACGAGCGTCCGCTCGTCCATCCCGAACTCGCCCGCGAGCGCGGCGTCGTATCCACGCTCTTCGAGTTCGGCCGCGGATTCGGCGGTGTACAGCGACGCGAGCGGCTTCCCCTCTACCTCCGCCCGGTCGTATCCCAGCCGCGTCAGGAGACGGTCGTTACACGACACGACCACCGCCTCGCCGTCGACGTTGCGGGTCTCGACGAACATCAGCGGTCCCCGGTTCAGGAAGGATCGGAGCCACTGGCTCCGCTCCCGCCGTGCCGTGACGTCCTGTTGGATCCCGATGTAGTTCCGCACGGTCCCGGCCTCGTCGGTGACCGGCGTGACGGAGACCCGACTCCAGTAGGACGTGCCGTCCCGGCGGGCGTTCCGGAGTTCGAGCGACACGGGTTCCTCGGCGCTGATCGCGTTGCGGAGCGTTGCGACCTGCTCGGGGTCGACGTCGTCAGTCTGGAGGAACCGCGGGTTGCGGCCGACCGCCTCCGCGGCGGTGTAGCCGGTGATCCGCTCGAAGCCCTCGTTGACGTAGATCAGCGGGTTGTCCTCCTGCGCTGCATCGGTGATCTGGATCCCGACGCTGGCTTCGTCCATCGCGCGCTCTTTCAGTTCGAGCTCGCGTTCCCGCTTTTTACGCTCGGTATCGTCGCGGACGGTACAGACGAGTCGGCCGTCGTCGACGATCGTCAAGGAGAGTTCGGCGGGGAACGTCGACCCGTCCGGCCGGCTGCCGGTCACCATCCCACGCCAGT
>CAZDEJ010000072.1:0-10920 GCA_964504395.1 uncultured Halobellus sp.
GTCATACTGTTGGCGATACCGACGTGACGATTCTCGACACCCCGGGGTGTCGAACTCCGTCACGTGACGATAGCCGACAGTATCAGTCGTCGGTGGGGACGCCGCGGGGGTCGGGGCTCCCGCCGGTGTCCCGAAGGAGGTACCGCGCGGAGGCGACGAGGCCGAGCGCCGCCGCGGCGCCGGCTAGGGAGACGTACTGGAGCGTCCCGCCGTACACCAGTCGGCCGGCGACGAGAAGCGACACCACCACGGCCGCGGCGGCGACGGCGAGATACCGGACGCGACGGGCGGAACCGCCGCCGGCCGGCGCCGACCACACCGCCGTCGTCAACAGCGCGGCGTAGACCGCTAAGCCGGCGAGGTAGTACGCGGCTTGGACCGTCGGGCCGAACGACACGAACGTGTGCGGCGCAAGCACCAGGAGCACTGGAAGCAGTCCACCGGCCGCCGTCAGCACCCTCCGGACCCGACGGGCGTCACCCCGGTCGGCCCCGTAGGCCCACGCGGCCGCCAGCGCGACGCCGGTGAAGATGGTCGACGCAGTGCCGAAGTGCGCGAGCAGCACCGCCCACTTATACGTGGTGACCGTGAGCGCGCCGAGGACGATCTGGGAGGGGAGGAGGATCGTCGCCGCCGCAAGCGCCAGGCGAACCCGGCGGTCGGCGCCGCGGCGCCACGCGAAGACGGTCGTCCCGAGGATCACGAACCCGGTCACCATCGCGACCAACCGGTGGAACCACTCGATGAAACTGCTCCAGTTCGCGGGGAACAGGCCGAGAAAGCCGTCGCACAGGGGCCACCGGCCGGCGCAGGTCAGCCCAGCACCCGTCGCCGCGGTGTAGACCCCGAGAACCATCAGGAGTCCCGTGAGTACGGCTGAAACGCCCACCAGACGACGAAGGCGTATGTCCATACTCGAGTTTCGGGCGGCGAGCTATTTACGAATTACTGTAGTCGACTCGAGTCATCGTTGACCCGCACGAGCGACAACCGGGTATCCGGTGCGGGGACCGGCGGTTGACCCGCGCTCCTGCCGGTGTGGCAGCGATCCCGACGGCCGACTCGCGACGCCCTCCACAACGTTTCAAGTGCCGGTCCCGAGATGGTTGCGTATGACCGACTCACAGATTGATCACCGCCGGGAGCGGCTCTCCGCGTTTCTCGACCGTGAGGGGTTGGACGCGGCCTGGTTCGGGACGCCCAACTCGTTTTCGTGGCTCACCGGCGGGAGCAACGTGGTCGACCGCGACGCCGACGTCGGGGTTGCAGCCGCGGGCTACGTCCGGGACAGGGGGTTCGTGGTCGTCACCGACAACATCGAGGCCGAGCGGTTGGCCGACGAGGCGGTGCCCGACACGTTCGACGTCGAGCGAGTGCCGTGGTACGAGTCGTCGCTGGCGGCGGCTGTCGCCGACGCGACTCCCGGATCGGGAGCGGCGGATTTCGACGTTCCCGGGCTGGACAGCCTGGATGCGAGCCAGCTCCGTCGGCCGCTGTCGCCCGGGGACGTCGAACGGTACCGGGAACTCGGACGGGCGGTCGCAACGGCGGTTGAGCGGGTCGCAGTCGAACTCCACCCCGACGATACCGAACGGGAGGTCGCCGCAGGACTTCGGGTCGCGCTTGCGACCCGGGGAATCGAATCGCCCGTGGTGCTTGTGGGCGGCGCCGAGCGCGCGCAGTCGTACCGGCATTGCACCCCGTCGGGCGCGGATCTCGGGAGCTACGCCCTCCTGTCGGTGACGGCCGAACGCGGCGGACTCTACGCCAGTGCGACACGCACGGTCGCGTTCGAGGGCGCGCCCGACTGGCTCGACGAGCGCCACCACGCGGCGATGCGGGTGGAGGCGACGGCGGTGGAGGCGACCCGGACAGCCGCCGTTTCGGGCGACCACAACTCCGGGGGCGAGGACGGTCGCGGGACCGCCGGCGACGTCTTCGACGCGATCGTCGACGCCTACGACGACCTCGGCGAGTCCGGGGAGTGGCGGGCTCACCACCAGGGCGGCGCGGCGGGGTTTGCGGGCCGGGAGTGGATCGCGACCCCCGACGGCGACGAGCGGGTCGACGCCCCGATGGCGTACGCGTACAACCCGACCGTCAGGGGCGCGAAATCGGAGGACACGGTGCTGATCAGCGACGGCGACGCGGCGGTCCTGACACGGACCGGGAACTGGCCCACGCGGATGGTGTCGTCGTGTACTGGGGCGTTCACGATGGAACGGCACGCGATCCACCGCCCCGGCGGGACGTAGCAGTCGACGGTCCGGAGCCCGGTTCGTCGTCTGTCGATCCGGGATTCGACAGGCACCTTTTTTTGCGCCCGTGTCGTCGCCAGTGTATGGGACTTGAGGACGACGCCAGAGCGTACCACCGGGAGGAGCCGCCCGGGAAGATCGAGATATCCACCACGAAGCCGACCAACACCCAGCGGGACCTCTCGTTGGCGTACTCTCCGGGGGTTGCGGCGCCGTGTCGCGACGTCGACGCCGACGCGTCCCGAAGCTACGAGTACACCGCAAAGGGGAACCTCGTTGGCGTCGTCTCGAACGGGAGTGCGGTTCTCGGTCTCGGCGACATCGGCGCGCAGGCGTCAAAGCCCGTGATGGAGGGGAAGGGGGTGCTGTTCAAACGGTTTGCCGATATCGACGTCTTCGACGTGGAACTCGACCTCGAGGATCCTGACGAACTCGTGACCGCGGTGCGGGCGATGGAGCCGACCTTCGGCGGCATCAACTTGGAGGACATCAGGGCTCCGGAGTGTTTCGAGGTCGAGGACCGACTCCGGGAGGCGATGGACGTTCCGGTGTTCCACGACGATCAACACGGCACCGCGATCATCTCCGGGGCGGCGCTACTGAACGCCGTCGACGTGGCCGGGAAATCCGTCGACGACCTGCACGTCGTGTTCTCCGGCGCGGGCGCCTCCGCGATCGCGACGGCGCGGTTCTACACCTCACTCGGCGTTCCGAGGGGGAACATCGTGCTGTGTGACTCCTCCGGCGTCATCGGCACCGACCGGGAGGGACTCAACGAGTACAAAGCCCAGTTCGCCTCCGAAACCGACGCCGACACCCTCGCGGAGGCGATGGCGGGCGCCGACGTGTTCGTGGGGCTGTCGGTCGGCGGGATCGTCTCCCAGGAGATGGTGGCGTCGATGGCGGCGAACCCGATCGTCTTCGCGATGGCGAACCCCGACCCCGAGATCGGCTACGAGGACGCGAAGGCCGCCCGCGACGACACGGTGATCATGGCGACCGGGCGGTCGGATTACCCGAACCAGGTCAACAACGTCCTGGGGTTCCCGTTCATCTTCCGTGGCGCGCTCGACGTGCGCGCAACCGAGATCAACGAGGAGATGAAGCGGGCGGCCGCGGAGGCGCTCGCGGATCTGGCCCGTCAGGACGTCCCCGACGCGGTGGTGAAAGCCTACGGCGACCAGCCGCTGCGGTTCGGCCCCGACTACCTCATCCCGAAACCGCTCGATCCCCGCGTCCTGTTCGAGGTCGCACCCGCGGTCGCCGAAGCCGCGATGGACGCCGGGTGCGCCCGGACCGAAGTCGACCTGCAGGCCTACGAGGAGCGGCTGGAAGCGAGGCTGGGAAAGTCCCGGGAGATGATGCGGGTCGTCCTCAACAAGGCCAAATCCGACCCCAAGCGGGTCGCGTTGGCGGAGGGCGGCGACGAGAAGATGATCCGCGCGGCCTACCAGATGCACGAGCAGGGGATCGCCGAGCCGGTGTTGGTGGGCGATCCCGACGAGATCGCCCGGACTGCGGGGGGCCTCGGCCTGGAGTTCGACCCCGAGACCGTCCATCCGGCCGGCGGCGAGTGGGACCACTACGCCGACCACCTCTACGAGCTCCGCCAGCGCAAGGGGATCACCAAGCGGGAGGCCCACGACATGATCCGCGGCAACAGCAACGCGTTCGCGAGCGTGATGGTGGAACGTGGCGACGCCGACGCGATGCTCACCGGGCTGACACACCACTACCCGTCGGCGCTCCGGCCCCCGCTGGAGATCATCGGGACCGCACCCGACGCCGACTACGCCGCCGGCGTCTACATGCTGACGTTCAAAAACCGCGTGATCTTCGCGGCCGACACGACCGTGAACCTCGACCCCGACGCGGGGGTACTCGCGGAGATCACCCGCCACACCGGCGAACTCGCCCGTCGGTTCAACGTCGAGCCGCGAGCGGCGATGCTGTCGTACTCCAACTTCGGGAGCGTCGAAAACGAGGCTACCCGGAAGATCCGCGACGCGGTCTCGGAACTCCACGCCGACGACGCGGTCGACTTTCCGGTCGACGGCGAGATGCAGGCCGACACCGCGGTGGTCGGTGACATCCTCGACGGCACCTACGAGTTCTCACAGCTCGACGAGCCCGCGAACGTCCTGGTGTTTCCCAACCTCGAGTCCGGCAACATCGGATACAAGCTGCTCCAGCGGTTGGGCGGCGCCGAAGCGATCGGTCCGATGTTGGTGGGGATGGACAAGCCGGTCCACGTTCTCCAACGTGGCGACGAGGTGAAGGATATCGTCAACCTCGCGGGCGTGGCTGTGGTGGACGCCCAGCAGTAAGGGGGTGAACCGGCGGCCTCCCGGACGGGCCGGGGTCAGTCGCTCGCCTTCCCGCCGAGCCGGGACGGCGGCGGGTACTGCGGGTCTCCCTCCTCGGCGGCGGTCCGGGCCCCCGGATCCGTGGGTTCGGGGACGATACACCGGTCCGCGCGCCGGTTCACGTGGGCGTAGTCCTCGGGGGCGTTCGCGAGCGGGTGGGCGGGGTTCTCCCGGCCGTCGATCCGGGCGGCTCGGAGTTCGGAGAACCCCGCGATCCGGGCGCGGATCCCCCGCCAGTGGGACTCCCCGCCCGGCGGGACGCGGCCGCGTCCGGTCGGGCGCCAGTCGGCGTCGCCCCCGTCGGCCAGCACTTCGGCGTTGACCGCGGCCGCGAGCGTGTCGTGGTCGACGAGGATCCCGACCCTGGCGCGGGCCGGCGTGCGGGCGGCGAGGACGTCGAGGCCGAGGTGCAGCGCGCGATACTCCGCGACGTTGTTGTCGGGAGCGGTGTCGGGGACGGAGACGCGGGCGACCCGGCTACCGTCCCGGGTTTCGATCACGGCGCCGAGTCCGCCGCCGCCGTCCCGCCGGTAGGAGCCGTCGGTGGCGACGTAGAAGTGGCGGTGGTGGGTGCGCGGCGGATGCGCGATGTGTGGCGTCGGCGCGTCGTCGAACAGGTCACGGAGCGTCGACCGGCCGTAAGCGGCCATACACCTGCTTGCAAGCGGGGATGTATAAAGATATCCCGGCTACGAACTCCTCACTGCGAGGAGTCGTCGACGATCGCGGGCGCCCGTACAGCGAGCGTCCGGGCATGGTTTCTACCCCGCTACCGACTGCGGCCGACCGAATGGCGACGGCCGACCGGATGGCGACAGACGTCGAGACCGTCGCCCCCGACGACATCGGGGAGGCGCTCGGTCGACTCACCCTCGTGGCGTTCGACGCGTCTCCCGTGGTCGACGGCGACGAACTCGTCGAGGTCGTGGCCCGCCAGGACAGCTCCGGGCGCTGCGGGACGACCGACGGCGGCCGGGGAGGGAGGCCACGCAAACGAAACGTTGAGGACAGCCGGTGCCGGAAACCGACTGTGAGTCGGCACCGAAACCTCCTCCTGTTCCTGCTGCTCGCGACCGCGTGGGGCTCGGCGTTCATGGCGATCAAGGCGGGGGTGGCCTACATCCCGCCGGTGCTCTTCGCGGCGCTCCGATACGACATCGCCGGCGTGTTGATGTTGGGGTACGCCGCCTACGCGACCGACACCCCGGTTCCGCGGAACCGGGGCCAGTGGGCCGTAGTCGCGGTCGGGGCGACGCTGATCATCGCCGGGTACCACACCCTACTTTTTATCGGGGAGACGGACCCCGCGGTCACCTCCGCGGCGGCCGCGGTGATCGTCAGCCTCAGCCCGGTGCTGACCACCGGGTTCGCCCGGGTGCTCCTGCCGGACGAACGGCTGACTCCCGTCGGGATTGCGGGGTTGCTTCTGGGGCTCGTCGGCGTCGTCATCCTGTCGAACCCCGACCCGGATAATCTGCTGGCGGGTGGGGCGGTCGCGAAGCTGTTGATCTTTGCTGCGGCCGCGGCGTTCGCGCTCGGGTCGGTGCTGACCCGCCGGATCGAGTCGT
This sequence comes from uncultured Halobellus sp., assembly GCA_964504395.1. Lineage (GTDB taxonomy): Archaea > Halobacteriota > Halobacteria > Halobacteriales > Haloferacaceae > Haloquadratum. The sequence goes on from CAZDEJ010000072.1 coordinate 6,193, forward strand.
CGCTGCCCATCGAGACGATGGAGGCGTGGGCGATGGTGGGGGGCGCACTCGTCATGCACGGCGTGAGTTTCGGGCTGGGTGAGTCGGTGGCCGAGGCGGTGTGGACCGTCGAGGCACTCGCGGCGCTCGGGTACCTCTCGGTGGTCGCGAGCGCGCTCGGCTTTCTCATCTATTTCGATCTGCTGGCGCGGCTGGGACCGATCCAGATCAACCTGGTGTCCTACGTCGCGCCGATCTCCGCGGCACTCGCGGGGTGGGTGGTGCTCGCGGAGGTGCCGACGATCAACACCGCGGTCGGGTTCGTCGTCATCTTCGTGGGGTTCGTGCTGGTGAAGCGGCGGGCGATCCGGTCGGAGCTCCCGCGGCTCCGGCGGCTGGTGTCGCGGCCGTGAGGGTCGATGGCACTTGAGCCGCGAGGCGTCGTGGCGGGGCGCGCTACAGGTCGACGTCCTCGGTGTGGAACGCCCCCTCGTCGATCTCCGGGGCGTACTCCTCGACCGCCGAGAGGATCATCTTCAGGGTTGCCTCGGGACTCCACCGCGCGGTGTTGATCGACAGGTCGTAGAACGAGCGGTCGTCGATGTCGATGCCGTAGTACGACCGGTACCGACCGGCTTCGCTGACCTCCCGGACGCGCATCTCGGCCTCCATCTCCTCGCGGTCCTGGGTCCGGTCGACCCGCACCTCGCCGGGGGCGTCAAGCCAGATCCGCAGGTCCGCGCGGTTGCCCGCGAGCCACCCCGCAAGCCGGGATTCGAGGACGAACGCCTTGTTCGACGCCCCCCACTTCTCGGCGATCGTTCGGAGGCGCTGATCCAAGGCGCGGTCTATCTCGTCGGTTTCGTCGGTCTTCGCGATGAGTTGCGACAGCGACATGTCCCGGTCGTCGGCCAGCTCCCGGAAGATGTCGCCGCCGGAGACGTACCCGCAGTCGAGCGCCGTCGACAACCCCTCACACACCGTGGTGGCGCCGCACCCAGGCGGTCCCGAGACGGCGATGAACAGGTTGCTGTCGACTGACCGTGTCGGGAGGTCGTCGTCAGTCATGGTCGCACGTTGTCGTCCGCGAACTAAAAGCCGCGGGAAAACGGCCGCGAGCACGCTTGTGAGTGTCTCACACGTCAGTTTTGAGAATCGCAACCGGCCGCGACGTGGCGTGTGAGATACGCACCGCGTGCGAGGACACCGGGGCACGAGGAACCGAACCAACCCGACCTCGGAGGTCGAAGACCCGCGTCGAGGGACGAGCGGCGGAATCGACGCAACAAAGAACGAGAGCGGTCGATAAACCGTTTCAACCGATCAGATGGTTTCGTAAAACGTCCGGTGCGTGCCGTAGGATGGGCTGAAATCGGGTGAATACACGCCAACGCTCTGACGGGTATATGATCCCCTGGGCCGTGTGTCCGGGTAGATGTCGAGTTCCCACCCTCCGTTCGGTTCCGAGCGTATCCGTCGGGTCGGCGAGGCGATCCGGTCGCCGCTCGCGGGGTTGTCGAGGCCCGCCGCGTACCTCGCTGTGCCGGTCCGGTTCGTGGCGTTCTGGGTCGCGATCGCGCTCCCGTTCGTCTCTCTCCCGCTGCTCGCTGGGGGACTCGAGGGGAGCGAGCCGATCGCCTTCGCCGCGCTGCTCGTCGTGAACGTCGTTGCGCTCGTGGTCGGACACGGCTACCGCGCGGACGCCCGCGATAGGTAATCGTGCCGTCGTCCCGTCCACCCGCTCGGCGCCGGACCGCCAGACGTTACAGCACGGATACACTACGCCGAATATGGCAGACACACACGACGACGACCACGCCTCCGACGGCTACGTCGCCGACCTCCGGGCGAACCGCGAGGAAAAGGACGACTTCCTGGCCGAGCATCCCCAGTCACCGATCCCGCCGGAGCACCGCGAGGGGTTCTCGGGACTGGACTACTTCGACCCCGACCCCGACTCCCGGGTGACGGCGTCGGTCACGACCCACGACGACCCCGACCCGGTGCCAATGGAGACGACTGCCGGCAACGAGGTCCGGTACGTCCGGATCGTAACGTTCGCGCTCGAATTCGACGGCGGCAGGCACGAACTTTATGGGTACAAACAGCGACCCGACGACGACGAGGAGGCCGTCTTCGTCCCGTTCCGCGACAAGACCACCGGCCAGGAGTCCTACCACGGCGGCCGGTACCTCGAACTCTATCCCGAGGACGACCTGGCTGACGGCGACAGCGTCACCCTGGATTTCAACCTGGCGTACACGCCGTTCTGTGCGTTCAGCGAGACGTTTTCGTGCCCGCTCCCGCCCGAGGAGAACTGGCTGGATGCGGCGGTCCGGGCCGGCGAGCGCGGGTGGTCGCCGGAGGCGTAGCCCGTCGAAAGGCGTTTGCTTCGGACGCGATAGGTGGACGTATGGACCCACGCGTCCGCGAACACGCACAAACGGTTGTCGACCACTCCGCGGGAATCGAGTCGGGCGATCAGGTCGTGATCAGCGCCCCGGCGGCGGCGTCGGACCTCGTGGTCGCACTCCACGAGGAGTGCGCCGACCGCGGTGCCCACCCCGTCTCGCTCGCCGGCGACGCCCGCGCGAACCGGGCGTTCCTCCGAAACCACGACGGGGACTTCGAGACGCCCGAGCACCTGCTTGCGATGTACGAGGAGATGGACGCCTACGTCGCGGTCCGCGGCGACGTCAACGCTACCGAGACCGCCGACATCGACCCCGACACCAACGCCGCCTACCGCCGCGCGATGAAGCCCGTCCTCGAGGAGCGGCTCTCGAAGGCGTGGTGTCTCACCCAGTACCCCACCTCCGGTAACGCACAACTCGCGGGGATGAGCACCGAGGGCTACGAGAACTTCGTGTGGGACGCCGTCGGCCTCGACTGGGAGGAACAGCGGGAGCATCAGGCGCAGATGGTCGAGATCCTCGACGGCGCCGACGAGGTTCGGATCCGGTCGGGCGAGGAGACGGACGTGACCATGCGGATCGCGGGCAACATCACGCTCAACGACTACGGCGAAAAGAACCTCCCGGGTGGCGAGGTGTTCACCGCGCCCGTGCGGACCGAGGTCGACGGCGAGGTCCACTTCGACATGCCGTTGTACCGCCAGGGGCGGGAGATCGAGGACGTCCGCGTTCGGTTCGAGGCGGGGCGTGTCGAATCCTACAGCGCCGGGCGAAACGAGGCGGTTCTGGACGGCATCTTCGAGACCGACGCGGGCGCGCGATACCTCGGCGAACTCGGGATCGGGATGAACCGCGCCATCGACCAGTTCTCGTACAACATGCTGTTCGACGAGAAGATGGGCGATACGGTGCACATGGCGGTCGGATCGGCGTATCCAGCGACCGTCGGCGACGAAAACGAGACGAACGAGAGCGCCGAACACGTGGACATGATCGTTGACATGAGCGAGGAATCGACCATCGAGGTCGACGGCGAGGTCGTCCAGCGGAACGGGACGTTCGTGTTCGAGGAGGGGTTCGGGGAGGCGTAGTACCGATCATCGCCGGGAGCCGCCGCCGACGGCACACGCCGGGAGCCCATAGCGCGGCCGGACGCCGTCGTGTCCGCCCGACGAGTCAGTCGTCGGGGCGGATTCCGAAGGGCTCGCCTCACTGACCCGGAACGCGGGCGAGTTCCACCACGAACACACTGCCGGTCGGCTCGTTGTCCTCGACCCGGACATCGCCGGTGTAGCTGTCGACGAGCCGATCCACCAGGTACAGTCCGAGGCCCGCTGCGGGGTCGTCCAGCCCGTCCCGGCTCCGGCCGAAGACGTTGTCCCGCTGTGCCTCCGGGATCCCCGGTCCATCGTCGGCAACGCTGATCCGGACCGTCCCGTTTGCGGCCCGACACCCGACTTCGACGACGGGAGCGTCGTTGTGGTTGTGCTGGACAGCGTTGTTCAGGATGTTTCGGAACACGGACGAGAGCAGATCGTTTGCCTGGACGCTGACGTCGGGCAGGTCGCCGTCGACCCGGAACGTTGCTTCCGGATACATCGACCGGCGTTTGGCTATCTCAGTCTCGAGGATGTCGCGGACGCGAGTCGGCTCCAAATCCGGGGTCCGGTCCGTTCCGAGGCCATCGATGAAGTCGCGGACCGTCTCCGTCAGGTCGATCACGTTTTGCCCCGTCTTCTGGATCCGGTCGAGCATCGCCTGCCCCTCGCTGTCGACGTGAGAGGCGAGTTCCCCGCTCCAGCCGACGATGACGCTCATGTCGTTCTGGATGTCGTGGCGCGTGATCCGGTTGAGCACGCGAAGCTGCTCGTTCGTCCGCGCTAACGCCCGTTCCGAGGTCTTCTGTTGGCTGTTGTCTTCGATGATCAGCAGCACAGCCGGTGCCTGTCCCCACCTGATCCGGGCGGTGGTGAGTTCGACTGCTGCGTTGAGACCGGCCCCGAGCGAATCGATCCCGACGCGGTCGATGTACGTCTCCCCGCTCACCACGGCCGACAGATCGTCCGCGGAGAGGGCGTCGTCCGTCGGAATCAGTTGCGCAAACGGACGCTCGACGGGTCCGATAGCGTCCTCGATGTCGAGGATGTCACGCGCCTCCCGGTTCACGTATTCGATGGAGTCGTCCTGGAGGATCACCACCCCGTCGGGAAACGCCCGGAGCACGCCCCGTAGCCGGGTTTCGGCATCGGTCAGCTCCGACCGCACCCGGTGGAACTCGATGGCCTGCCTGATCAGCTCGGCGACCCGCTCCCAGCGGTCGGCGAACCGGTCGGCT
>CAZDEJ010000073.1:0-10822 GCA_964504395.1 uncultured Halobellus sp.
CGGGCCGCCGGCGGCGGTGTTCTACGACGACGCGCTGCTGCGGGAAGCGAACCTGCACCCGCCGCACACGGTTCGCATGGCCCGTAACGTGGGGGTGGACGCGACACGACCGGTGACCGAAGCGGACCTCACCGCGTTGCTCCGGGACGGAGCCGACGGTTCGGGACGGACGGCCGCCGCGGACGACCGCGGCCGGGAGTAGGTGCGCCGAACGTTCAAATGCTAAAACGGGACCATCCACTCCGTGCCCGCCACAACCGACTCCGTCCCGGTCTCGGACCTCGCCCGCGCCGCGTACTGTCCGCGACAACTCTACTACGCCCGACGCGACGACGACCGCGGCCCACCCGAGGCGGTCGCGGCCGCACGGAGCCTGGCCTTCGAGTACGAGACGCTTCGAACCGCCACCGACACCCGGCTTCGCGAGCGCCCCATCGCGGTGCCGCCGGAGACGTACCGGTCGAACCTCGCCGGGGTAGCCGACCGCGACGTCTACGACCGACTGATCGATCCGGCGGCCCGGGACGTGCTGCTCCGCGGCCGCGACTGTCACGGGGTTGCACACAAGCTGCTCGGCGGCGAGGAGGCGAGCGAGTCGCCGCCGGTTCCCACGCTCGTCTCGAGCGGGGAGCCCCCGCCGCGCGGGGTGTGGGAGCCACAGCGCGTCCGGGCGGTCGGGCTGGCGCTCGCGCTGGCGTGGGAACGGGAACGGGAGGTTCCGCGAGCAATCGTCGAGTACCCGTGCCACGGCGTCGTCCGGACCGTCCGGCTGACCACGCGGAACCGGGCCGCCTACCGCCGCACGCTGTGGACCGTCCGGTCGATGACCGGGATCCCGGGCCGGATCGACGACGAGTCGAAATGCGACGCCTGCGACTACCGGACGACCTGCGGGACGCGAACCCGTTCGCTGAAGACCATGCTCGGGTTGGGGTGATCGGGACAGCCCCGACCCGATTGCGACACTGGGGTCGGGGGCAGTGCTGCGGACCGGGCTACCCGTCCTCGACGGCGGGCGCGGTTCCGGCCTCGTCGGCGAGCCACGCGACGATAGCGTCGGCCATCTCGCCACGGCGGTGGACCACGTTCCGCTCGGGGTCGGCGACCGTGCTCTCGGTCCCCGGGGCCGGTCCGGCGTCGACAACCGCGGCGACGGCCTCGCGGAAGTCCGGGGTGAGGTCGTTGGGGGTGGTCACGCTCGGAGTCCCGCTACGGTTCGCGCTCGTGGCGGTCACCGGGACTCCGGCCCGCTCGAACAGCGAGGCGGCCACCTCGTCGTCGGGGACGCGAACGCCGACCCGGTCGCGACCGGCGGTGAGCGCGTCGGGTAACGACGGGTCGCGGTCGACGACCACGGTGACCGGGCCGGGGAGGAACGCCCGCATAAACCGGCGGGCGCGGCCGGTCGGTCGGGTGTGTCGGAGCGCGGCGTCGACGCTTGCGACCCCCAGCGACAGCGGCTTCGACCGGTCGCGACCCTTCAACTCGAAGACACGGCCGACCGCGTCGGCGTCGGTGGCGTCGGCACCGAGTCCGTAGACCGTCTCCGTCGGGTAGACGACGGCGCCGCCGTCTCGGACGGCGGTGGCCGCCGCATCGAGCTCGCGGTCGGGCGGCTGCGTATCCCCGGTCATCGGTTGATCCAAACGGAGTAGCGCCTAAGAGCGTGGCGGATGCGGGTCGCGGACGTCGGGGTGACCGCGGTGGCGTCGGGAGCCTCATCTGATAACCCACGCCTGGCCGTCGTGGTCGACCAGTCCGCGGTCCGCGAGCCGATCCAGGGCGGTCTCGGCCCGGTCGGGGGACGTGTTGAGTTCGCCCGCGATCTCCCGAGCGCTGCGGTTCCCGCGGGCGATCGCGGCGAGCACCTCGGCGTGGAACCGGCTGTCGGCCTCCGAGCCGAGCCGGTCGCTCAGGCTGTCGAGGATGTCGGTTACGCGCCCGTGGACCCACCGCTGCGCCAGGGAGAGTTCGCTTTCGACGTCCTCCAGGTAGGCGTACTGGCGGGCGAGTTCCGCAACGCCGTCCGTGGCGTCGGTGTCGACCCTCTCGGTCGGGCTCTCCGGCCGGGTGAACGGCGGCGACTCGTCGCCCGCGTCGGTGTGGCTATCGGCGGCTGCTGCGGTGGAGCGGCCCACGTCGCGGCTATTAGTGTCGGCGTCGCCGTCGGGTCTGGCGCGGTCGGGAGCCGCTGTGCGGTCTCCGGGTTCGCGGTCGGTGGCGTCGCGATCCGTACCCCGGTCCGGGATTTCCAGCGAAACGTGTTGACACCGGCCGCGCATGTCCAGGCTCCGGCTGGCCGGGTACGCGCTCTTCGCGCCGAACCGGTACGGCGAGACGCTGACCTCCAGTCGGAGGTTCCGCGCGATATGAAAGTACTTCCGGCGCTGGTCGTCGGTCCGGCTCTCGATCAGGCCCGCGTCTTCGAGCCGTCGGAGGTGGTCGATGACGGCCTTCGGACTAACCCCGAGGTACTCGCTGATCTCGGTGACGTAACAGGGTTTGTGAGCGAGAAGCCGGAGGATCCGCCGCCGGTTCTCGTTCCCGAGGAGGTCGAGTAGTACCGCGGAGTCCATAACCGCAGGTAACCCGTTTATACGTAAGACCTTGTCGCATTTTCTGCTCGGCGGGAAACGGCGTTTCCGGGGTTCCCAGCGCGTCTACCGGTCGAACGCCCAGTTCGCGTACCCGACCACCAGCACCGAGAGCGCTACCGTGATCCCCGCGAGTACCGGCCCGGCCTCGTACCGGAGCGGCGGGTAGAGCCCGAACCCGTAATCGAAGGCGTCGTTCAGCAGGAGCAAGACGAGCGCCGCCGCAAGCGCCTCGCGGGACGTGCGGCCGTAGTAGGGGATGACCGCGGCGTGAAGCAGGAAAAACAGGTGTGTGAGGAGGATCCCCCAGTACTCCCAGAGCAGCGCGGGCGTGAACCCAACGTAAAGATCGGGTCGAAGGTTGAGCGCGACGGCGGTCCAGACGCCGTACTTCACCAGCCACGCGAACGCGAGGGTATGAACCAGGGCGAGCAGCCGGTTCGAGGGGGTGTCGTCGAGCGGACGCCCCAAGTGGGGAAGCAGCGTCGCGACCGACAGAATCGCGAGCGCGAGCGCCGTCGGCGAGTCGCCGAAGAGGGGATACGCGAGGGCGCTGAGGTCCCGGAGCGAGGGATCGGAGTGGACGTAGAAGCTCACACCGACTAGAAAGGCCGCGGCGTCGGCAACGAGTAGCCACCCCAGACTCGCGGGGTTACCGAGGTAGTACTCCACCCACCGGTCCGGGAACGGGCGTCTGACCCGCGCTCGGAGTCCGGACGTGTCGGCCATCGCCTACGGCGACGCCGGGGAGTCGAAAGAAGGTGTCGTATCCACGGAGCGGGTTCTTCCGGCCTCAAGCGACTCCTCGACCCGCGGAAACGAAGCCTATTCCCCGCTGCTGACCGTCGAGGTGAGTATGCAGGTAGGGCTCGTCATCCTCGACGGGTGGGGTCTCGGCGACCACGACCGGCGGGACGCGGTCGCCGCGGCGTCGACGCCGAACTTCGAGCGGATGGTCGACGCGGGGGCGTACGGCACGCTCGACGTCTCCGGCCGGCGCGTCGGCCTTCCGGCGGGCCAGATGGGCAACAGCGAGGTCGGCCACCTCAACATCGGGGCGGGGCGGGTGGTCACACAGGCGTACACCCGGATCGAGGACGCCATCGCGGCGGGGGAGTTCCGGTCGAACCCCGCGATCGAGACCGCCTTCGAGCACGTCGCCGGGACGGGCGGGCGGGTGCACTGTCCGGGGCTGCTCAGCGACGGCGGCGTCCACTCCGAACAGGGCCACCTCCACGCGCTGCTCGATGCTGCCGCCGACTACGGCGTCGAGGCCGTCACGCACGCGTTCACCGACGGCCGCGACACCGACCCGTACGCGGGCGAGGAGTACCTCACACGGCTCGAATCCGTCGTCGACGACTGCGGGACCGGGGCGGTCGCGACCGTCTGCGGGCGGTACTACGCGATGGACCGGGATCAGAACTGGGAGCGGACGAAGCGCGCGTACGACGCGATCGTCGACCGCGAGGCGCCCCACGAGGCCGACACGGCGGTCGATGCGGTCCGTGCGTCGTACGACCGTGGCGACACCGACGAGTTCGTCGAGCCGACCCTGATACAGGGTGGACCGGCGCTCGAGAACGGCGACGCGGTGCTGTGCTTCAACTTCCGCCCGGATCGGGCCAGACAACTGGTGCGGCTGCTCGGCGACATCGACCCCGGGTGGCCGTTCGACACCGACCCCCCGGAGACGATGGTGGTGACGATGACCGAGTACGACGAGACCTTCGACCTCCCGGTCGCGTTCCCGCCGTCGGAGCCCACGCGGACCCTCGGGGACGCACTCGCGGCAGCCGAACTGACACAGCTCCGGATCGCCGAGTCCGAGAAGTACCCACACGTCACGTACTTCCTCAACGGCGGCCGCGAGGTGGCGTTCGACGGCGAGATCCGGCGGATCGTAGCGAGCCCCGACGTGCCGACGTACGACCACCACCCGGAGATGAGCGCCACGGCGGTCACCGACGCCGCGGTCGAGGTCATCGACGCCGACGACCCCGACGCGATGGTGCTCAACTACGCGAATCCGGACATGGTCGGCCACACCGGCGACTTCGAGGCGGCCATCACGGCGGTCGAGACCGTCGACCGGGAGCTGAGCCGGGTGGCGACTGCGCTCCGGTCGGCCGGGAGTCACCTCCTCGTCACCGCGGATCACGGCAACGCCGACGACATGGGGACGGCCGAAACCCCTCACACCGCCCATACGACGAATCCGGTGCCGTTCGTCTACCTGACGCCCGACGGTGACGCGGGCGGGAAGCGGGTGCGGGACGGCGGGTCGCTCCGTGACGTCGCGCCGACGATGCTGGAACTGCTGAACGTCGAGACGCCGTCGGCGATGAGGGGCGAGTCGCTGGTGGAGCGGGGGTAGCTGAGTACAGGCACTAAGCGCCCGCTCTCGAGAAGCACCGTAGCCCGCACGAGCGGACGAGGTCCTGTACGTTCTGTACCACGACCGGTCCGAAAACGGGTGTCTGACGCGACCGGGCTCCCCGAGGGGTTCCACCGAACGCTGGCGAATACCACACGATTCAAGACTCGTCGGTGGCAACGGACTACTGCGCCACGGTAGCCAAGTCCGGAAAAGGCGGAGCACTCAAGATGCTCTCCCGTAGGGGTCCGCAGGTTCAAATCCTGTCCGTGGCACTCCACTCGTACGGCCGCGTCGGTGGTGTGGCCCCGGTCGTGACGGCTTGGAACGGATCGACGCAAGGTCCGTAGCCGGCTCCGAGCGTCGGAGTACCCCACACCGGGGACGTGGGTCGAGGTCCCCCCGCCACCGATACTCCCACCTGTAGAGGTAGATGCGTCGCGGGCCGTCGGAGACGGGCCCGACTTCGAGTCCACCGTCGTTTCCAAACTCGGCTACCCTCGCACAGCCCCGGATCCGGCGCCGACGCTGGGGAGTGGGCCGATCCGACCCGACGACTACCCGACCCGGTCTCGCAGCCGCGAGGGGAGTTCGAGCCAGAGCCCGACGACGACGGCGGGGCCGACGATCGCGGCGAGAACCGGGGCGATCCCGCCGCCGACAACTGCGGCGATCGCCAGTCCCACGACCGCTGCCGCGATCGCGACAGCGACACTCCCGCGGGCGAGAACGTCGACGACGCCCGCGGCGTAGTCCACGAGCGCGCCCGGAAGCTCCCCGAGGCCCGGATCCTGCGACATACGCCAGTGAACGCCGCCCGGGGTCATAGAACTGTCCACTCCGGGCCGGGAGGGGTCACCACTCGATCGGCTCCCTGTCCTGCCAGAACCGGCCGCCCGGCGAATCCGGCCGGAACCGGCACAGCCAGGTCGGGGTCTCCGCACCCCGTTCGACCGACCGGTCGGCGTTCTCGCCACCCATTCCGGTCCGGACCCACCCTGGTGACGCCGAGTTCGCGATCAGCCCCTCGTCGGCGTACTCGCCGTGAAGGTAGGCGGTGAGCCCGTTGAGCCCCGTCTTCGACACGCGGTACGCCGGCGAGCTTCCGGATTGGGCCTCGCCGATCGCCCCCAGTCCCGAGGAGACGTTGACCACGCGGCCCCCGTCGGACTGCAGCAAGAGCGGGACGGCGTGTTTGCACACCAACATCGGCCCGCGGAGGTTCGTCGCGAGCGTGCGGTCGATCGTCTCAACGGATTCGGAGACGATGTCGGAGCCGAACTCCCCGATCCCGGCGTTGTTGACCACGATGTCCAGCCGGCCGGCCGACTCGAAGACGTCGTCGGCCGCCTGTGAGATCTCCCCCTCCTGTGTGACGTCCACGAGCAGGTGCTCCCACGCGTCGGGGACGTCGTGGGTCATCGACCGGGTCGCGGCGAAGACCGTCGCGCCGAGGCCGTGGAGGTTGGCCGCGATCTCCCGGCCGATCCCGCGGTTGGCGCCGGTAACGAGGGCGACCTGTCCGTCGAGCGAATCGTAGAGGTCCGGATCGGAAGTCGCGTCCGTCATCGTCTACGGGGAGGGTCCGGGGCGACAAGCCGGTTCCGGCCGAGGCGTGGCTCGAAGCCGCTACTGCTCGCCCTCGAAGTCGCGCCGCATCGCGATCTCGAACCAGGGACACAGTCGGAGTTGACGGTACCACTCGGGGTTGTCGTGGAGGTGCTCGTAGTCGGCCCACAGCAGCCCCGCGATCTCCGCCTCGTCGGGGTCGAGCGACGTGTCGTCGAGGGTGACCTTCAGCACCGAACAGACCTCCCACTCCAGCCCGGCGTTCTCGTAGTAGCGCTTGTACTCGAACCTGTCCGTGACCCGGAGATCCGAGTACTGGTCCGGGGTGATCCCGAGTTCGTCGTCGAGCCGCTCCCGGGTCGCGTCGGGTTGGGATTGGCCCTCGACCGGGTGTGAGGCGACCGTCCCGTCCCAGTGTGTGTCCCAAAGCCGCTTTTCGGGCGCCCGCTGGCCGAGCAGGACGCGGCCCTCGGTGTCGAAAACGAGACACGTGAACGCGCGGTGACGGATCCCATCGCCCGTGTGGGCGTCGAGTCGGTTGACGAGTCCCGTGCGAGAGTCGTCGGGATCGACGGCGATCACGTCCTGGCCGGCGTTCTCGTGGGTCGGCTCCGCGTCGGCTCCGTCGGCTCCCCCGGCCTCCCCGGCGTCGTCGCGATGGTCTGCACTCATACCTGGAGTCTCACACAGCGGGCTCAAGGAGTCTTCGGTGCGCGCCGGGTGAACGAGTCAGGGGTCGAATCGGACCGCTTCGACGCCGTCAGCGAGCCGGTCGCGCCATCCCGTCTCGGCGTCGAGCGTCGCAAACGCCTCCCGTTCGGGGCGGCCGCCGCACCGATCGACGACGTCCGCGTACCGCCGGAGGCGGGCGAGGAGGTCGTCGGTGTCGTACGCCGGGACGTCGAGCCGCGAGGCCGCGACGGTGGCCTCGATAACGGCCGCGAACCCGCGGTTGATCCGGGGGACGACGGGGTCGGTCACGGCCGCCTCAGTGGGGCGGAGCTGCCACGTCTCCCACCGGGTGTCGCCGTCCTCGCCGGCGTCAACCTGGTCTGCGCGAACCTCGACCCAGGCGTGTGACTCCGGGAGGACCGGGTCGTCGACCTCGCGGATCGTGAGCGCGGCGTCGACGAACGTCCGCGGGTCGGAGACGAACTGGATCACGCCGCCGCCCTGCCGGTGGAAGTTCCGTCGGGTCCGGGTGTTTCCCCACGTGGTCGCTGTCACGGGGTCGTCGCGCGTTGGCGCGGCCGATCCCTCGGGCGCGTGAAGCCCGAGAGCGGCCACGTTCCACAGGTCGTTCGGGCCGAGCGTCGTCACCACCGACTCCGTAACCCCGCGGAGGGGGAGGGGCCAGTCGTCGGTGTCAGGGTGGTCGTCCGACGGGGCCGGGTCGTCGCCGCTCACACGGAGACCCCCCGTTGCAGCGCGACGAACGCCGCCGCGGTGACCAGGTCGGCGGTCGCACCGGGGTTGATCCCGCGGTCGAGCAGATCGGCATCGAGCGCGGAGACCGCATCGGGGTCGCCACGCGCCGCCGCCGCGCGCTCGCGGATCTCCGTTGCGACCGCCGCACCGTGGCGCGTCCGCACGAGGGTGTCCTCGTCGGTTGCGAGCCGGTCGAGGAACGCCCGCGCGATCCGAGCCGTGAGCGGGCCCTCGTCGTCGACCATCCCCGCCGCGGTCCCGAAGGTTCGCCGGAAGCCCGTCGTCCACTCGGTCGCGTTGCTGTCCTCGTGGCTCCGCGAGAGCACGTCGTGGAGGGTGAGTTCGCGGGTTTCGAGCGCCGGGATCGCCTCGGCTCCCCGCCGCACGTCCAACTCGGACATCCCTTCGGGCGGGTCGGCGACCGCGACGTCGACGTGCTCGAACGCGCGGTAGAACGCCGCCGCGTCGGCGACGGTCGTCGACTCGACCACCCCAGTGACGCCCGACGGGGAGAGGGTTCGGTCGGGCGTGGCCGCCGCCCGGATCAGCGGCACCAGAAGCAGCAGACTTCCGAACTGGGTGTTGGTTCCCGCGCCCCGGCTCATCCCCGCGACCGCACGCTCGAACGCGGCGCCGAGGGGGTCGTCCGCAGCCGCGTCACGGAGTCCCGCGCCGGCACCGACGCCGCCGGCGAGGAAGTGCCCGAGCCGGAGGGTCGGGTGGTCGTGGTCACGGTCGACGTTCCCGGGTTTGGGCGCTGCCCCGACGTCCGCGAGCAGCGCAAGTTGGGCGTGCTCGGCGGGGCCCCAGTCGACGTCAGCGGGTTCGTACGTGGGCGGGCTCACTGCGCGTCGACCTCCGGATCGGGACGTGCCGGGTCGACAGCCCCGTCGCCACGCCACGCTTCGACCGCACGGTGGACCCGCCGTCGGACCGCCGGGTCGGTGCTCGGCCGGCCGATACTCACCGCGTCCGCGCCGTACGCGAGGTACTCCGAGACGCTCTCCGGGCCGCGGACCTCGTTGTTAGCGATCACGAAGAGCGACGGGGCCGCTGCTGCGACCTCGCGGACCGCCGGCTCCGAATCCATCGCGTCGACGTGGAGTACGTCCGCGCCGGCAGCGGCGGCCGCGCGGGCGACGTCGGGGAGGTCGACACCCGGCACCTCCGCGCGGACCTTCACGCTCGTCGCCGCACCGGCGTCGCTGGCGGCCGCGACGAACGCCCGAAGCCGGTCGGGCTCTCCGAGGAGCCGCTGGCCGCACCCCGCGGCGCACATCTCGGGCTGTCGGCAGTGGGCGTTGATCTCGACGATCGCATCGTGGGCGGCACAGGCGGCTGCGACTTCGGAGACGGGGGCCGGTGACGCCGCCCGCACGTTCACACCGGGTCTGATCGGAACGCCGTCGAGCGCGTCGAGTTGGGCCTCGACGAACGCAGCCGGGTCGGCCGGCAGGAACTCCTCGCGGTCGCGGGCGACGAGGTCGCGGGCCGCCTCCCGGGTCGGCGTATCGAGAGCCAACCCGCCGAGGAACGCCGCGCCGGCGTGGTCGGCGCCGGCGCGGGCCCACGCGGCGTCGGCCGCGCCGCTGAGGCTCGCCAGGGCGACCCGCGGCTCGAACATCACGCGTCACCCCCCATCGTCCGCGCGTATCGCCGCACTCAGGCCACCTCCGACAGCGCGGCGTCGACCGCGCGGGCGACGCGCTCGGAATCAGCAGCGCTGTCCATCCGGGTGTCCGTCCGCACGACCGGTCGGTCGAGGTCGGTCGGATCGTCGGTGTCGAGCACGAACGCGTCCACGAACGGGTACGCGGCGGCCACGCCTGCGGTCGAGGGCTCGTCGCCGACGCCACGCATCAGCGCCGGTGCGGGGCCGGAAAACACCGTCTCCCCGACGAACGGCGAGACCGCAACCACCGGCGTCGACGAAAGCGCCGCGGCGAAGCCGTCCATCGCGGTCATCGGCCCGATGCTCGTGACGGGGTTCGACGGACCGACGACGACAGGCTCTGCGAGCGCGTCGCGAACCGCAGGTGTCGGCGTGGCGGCGTCCGCGCCGCGGAACTCGACGTCCCGGACTTCGGGGTCACCCCGGCGGTGGACCCAGTACGTCTGGAAGTGCATCGTGCCCTCGTCGGTGTGGATGAGGGTCGCGACGGGGTCGTCGCTCATCGGCAGGAGGTCGATCCCGAGGCCGAACGCCTCGGCGAGCGTCCGCGTCACCTCGGTCAGGGACCGCCCCTCGTCGAGCAGCGACGTCCGGGTGAGGTGAACCGCGCGGTCGCGGTCGCCGATCTCCATGAACTCCGCGACGCCGGAGAACCGCCGCCAGTCCGCGATGTCACGGCCAGTGGTCTGTGCGTCGTCGTTGAGGTAGCGCGGGCCGGCGTCGAGCCCCGCGGCGTCGGCCAATCGGTGGAGTTCATCGTGTGTCGTGGTGGTGTCGCCGTCGATCCCCCACCAAGTGTCGGTGTCGAGGACGCCGCCGCCGTGGAACAGGACGGTGTCGACGTCCGGGCACACGAGGTGGCCGCCGAGTTCGATGTCGTCGCCGGTGTTCGCGATCACCGTCGTCGCCGACGAGTCGAAAACGGCCTCGGCGCCGTTGAGCAGCTTCGGCGTTCCGGTCCCGCCGGCGAGAAACGTGACCATACCGTGGGTTGGGACGACGGCGGTTTCAACGTTGCTTCGCCGGCAGCTGCGCCGCGGCGTTCACTGGTGGATCCCCGTCCCGATTTTCAGGTGTGAGAACGCTGCGGAGGATATATATGAGATTATCATATCCTCTACGGTAATGTCAGCAGGTCAGGGACGGTCAGCAGTCGAGCGGTACATCGAGAATACGCCGAAC
>CAZDEJ010000074.1:0-10772 GCA_964504395.1 uncultured Halobellus sp.
TTCGGGGACCTCCTCCGAATGCATTTGATATTTGTAGGGCGTCCCCGGATTTAAATCGTCGGAGACGGCGTCGGCCGCGGGTCGGTGGGCGGTGGTCGCGGTCGCGCGGCGCCACCCGACGTGCCGACGGGGTCGACTCAGCTAATCGGTAGCGCGGAGCCCCCTTCCTCAACGCCCGAGCGAAGTGAGGGCGTAGGGAGGGGAGGAGCGCGTTACGAAGCTGGGCGCAACCGTTTTGACAGCCCAGTCCGTACTGCAACGTAGTGCTGCGCGGCCACAAGTGCCGTGCAGTACGGGCCGCAGTAGCCCGGCCCCAAATGGTGGGTCCGTCGACCCCGAAGGGCGTTCGGTAGGCGGGGCGCACGAAACGCCCCGTCGCGCCACTTGACGGCGAGGACCACATCAAAGCCCCACCCTCTACGAGCGAGGTCACCAGACCGAGCGAAGTAGGGTGGGGTCGGTTACTCGATCGTGTACGCCGTCGCGGTGTCCCCACCGAGCAGTAACACATCGTCCGCGACGGCGATGTCGTCGCCGTTGACAGGCTTCGTCGATCGATGGATCAACGACCCGTCCGCCCGGTCGTAGGCCGTCAGTCCGATGTCCGTGTCGCCGACCCAGACGTGTGAGCCGGTCGTCTCGATCGCGGCGACGGCGTTCGTGATGCTGGCTTCCCACCGTGTCTCGCCGGACTGGCGTTCGAACGCGTACACGGTGCCCGCTTGTGTCCCGACCACGACCAGGGAATTGTCGATCACGGGGGTCGTGTACACACGATCGAAGTCCGTCTTCGACCAGGAGACGCCGTTGTCCCCGACCGGGTGTGCGTCGAACCCCCCTGGCCACGCGGTAAACAGCGTCTCCCCGTGGATCCGGGCCAGGGATTCGAGCCTACTCGTCCCGGCGAGCCAACTGTGCGCCTCGATCGGGTCCCCGGTGTCGGCCGCGAGTACCTGAACGGTGTCCGGCAGCCCGACGTACACGTCACCGTCGTAGCTGTCGAGGTATCTGATGTACGAGGGTGGAAGCACCGATTCGTCGACCTGCCACCGCACTTCGCCCGTTTCGACGTCGACACCGTAGACGAGCGGATCCCGCTCGTCCCCGGGTCCGTAGTCCGAGACGGCGAGAACCGCGAGGCCGTCCACCACCGTCGCGCCGACAGCCTGGTTGTGTGTTCCGTCCGACGGCGCGGCGGCGACCCACGCGTCCTCGCCGTCGTACCGCCGGTAGGCGTGGAAGTGGGCGCCGGCGTCCTCGTGGTCCCCGTCCGGAGTGTAGCCAAAGATCACGTACCTGCCGTCGGCCGCGAACGCGTCGGCTCCCAGGTTCTCGTCCACACCGTCGTGGGTCGTATCGGCCGACCACCGCACACCGTCACCGTGGGACGCCTCGGCGGCGTAATTGTAGTCGTTGTAATAGAACGTCCCCTCCCGCGTCCAGATGTTGTCGACGCCGTTGTCGTCGGTCCAAACCTCGGTCAGTGTTACCGCTCCGGATCCGTCGCTCGTCGGAGTTCCCTCCGACGTGGTCGCAGTCAAGGGGTCCTGCGGCGTCTCGGATGCCGGCGGCGTCGAGTCCCCATCGTTCACCAACCGGAGGCAGCCCCCAGTCCCGGTGAGTCCGGCACCGAGCAGAGCGAGAGCACCTCGTCGTTTCATACTGTTCGGTTCAATGAATGACAGATATATCTTCCGCAGAACGAACGACCGTCATGGTCCGGACGTGTGTGGAGTACCGTGCCGATCGGAGAAGGATCCGGGAACACTGTCGACGCGATCGCTGCTCGGGGCGCCGTCGTTCGAGGGGATCATGCCGTCGGCGGGAGCGGTCTACTCCTGCCGGGAGCCGTTCGTCGCGTCGCGCCGCCACCGCTATGTGTCCGGTCACCGAACGTCGAGTATGCGAGTTCGTTTCGACCGAGACACCTGCATCGGGATGTTCCAGTGCGTCGAGGAGTGGGACGCCTTCGAGCGAAACATGGACGCCGGCAAGGCCGACCTCGACGGGGCTACCGAGGTCGAGTCCGGCGTCTTCGAGGTGGAAGTCCCCCCCGACGCGGAACTCGACGCGGAGTTCGCGGCACGGGCCTGCCCGGTCGACGCCATCGAACTGTACGACGACGACGGCGACCAGGTGGTCTGACGCCGGACACACGCCCAGAGAGACGCCCGAGGGCGGAAGCGGCACTCCTCCACGGGGTCGGGGAGGTAGCACAATCATTATATTCTCCGGTGAAGACGTTGTCATCAGGAGATGAACGACAGAAACCACGAGCGGCCCCTCTCGGAGTGGGCGGCGCTGACGGGCGCGTCGCTGCCGGACTCCGTAGAGGACCGTACTGACGGGACTGCGGGGTTCGAGACGGGCGCAGCGCCGGACGCCGCGGAGTCGTTCGACCGAAAGTTCGGCGACGGCGGCCGGTGACGTCCCACAGGGCTGGCTGTCGGCCGTAGATGTACTGTATGGCCACACTCGCGGCGCCGACCCCACAGTCGTCGCCGCTCGGCGTGGTTCCCACAGACCCGAGGGAGGCGGTGTGAAACGACGGGTTTCACTTCCACCGTCGCCGGCGAACGCTTAACAGCGATGCCGCCTAATCACGCGTGATGGCGGCCACCGACGACCCCGCGTACGTCGATCACTCGCTTCTGAACCCCGGGGTTATCGAGCGCCGGGTATACCAGACCCAACTCGCGAGTGCCGCGCGCGACGCCCACACCCTGGTCTGTCTCCCGACCGGGCTGGGCAAGACCACCGTGAGCCTGCTCGTGACCGCCGACCGGCTCGACGCCGTCGGGGGGAAAGTCCTCTTTCTCGCCCCGACGAAACCCCTCGTCCAGCAGCACGCCGACTTCTACCGGGAGGCGCTCTCCGTCCCGGACGAGGAGGTTGTCGTCTTCACCGGCGAGATTCGGCCGGAGGACCGCGCCGACCGGTGGACCGACGCACGCGTCGTGATCGCGACGCCACAGGTCGTCGAGAACGACCTCGTTGGGAGTCGGATTTCGCTCGCGAACGTCACCCACCTCACCTTCGACGAGTGCCACCGCGCGACCGGCGAGTACGCCTACGTCTACATCGCCGAGCGGTACCACGACGACGCCGACGATCCCCTCGTGACCGGGATGAGCGCCTCCCCCGGCGGCGACAAGGAGTCGATCCTCACGGTCTGCCGGAACCTCGGGCTCGAGGAGGTGGAGGTGATGACCGAGGGCGACGCCGACGTCTCGACGTACACCCACGACACCTCCGTTGAGTGGGAGCGGATCGAGCTCCCCGAGTCGATCCTGGGGATCCGCGACGCGCTGAACGAGGTGATCAAAGACCGGCTGCAGAAGCTGAAATCCCTCGGAGTGACGAACACCACCCAGCCCGACGTGTCCCAGAAACAGCTCAACCGGATGCGCGGGAAGCTCCAAGAGTTGATGAACGCCGACAAATCCGAGGGCTACAAGGGGATGTCGACGCACGCGGAGGTGATGAAGCTCCGGCGGGCGGTGGAACTCGTCGAGACCCAATCGGTGGAGTCGGTCCGGCGGTACTTCGAGCGGCAGCGGAACGCCGCCCGGTCGTCGGGGGCGTCGAAGGCGAGCCAGCGGCTCGTCGCCGAACCGAAGGTGCGCAAAGCCATGCGGTTGGCGGAGTCGTTCGACGGCACCCACCCGAAGTTCTCCCGGGCCCGGATCCTGCTGGCCCAGACCCTCGGGATCGAGGGCGGCGAGCGCGTGATCGTCTTCACCGAGTCGCGGGACACCGCGGAAGCGCTCACGGACTTCCTCTCGGCGTCGTTCGAGACCCGGCGGTTCGTCGGCCAGGGCGACAAGGAGACCTCCGAGGGGATGACCCAGACCGAACAGCAGGACGCCCTTGACGCCTTCCGGAACGGGGAGTTCGAGGTGCTCGTCTCGACCTCCGTCGCCGAGGAGGGACTGGACGTACCGGAGGTGGATCTGGTGCTCTTCTTCGAGCCGGTGCCGACGGCGATCCGGTCGATCCAGCGGAAGGGGCGGACCGGCCGGCAGGCGGACGGTCGGGTCGTCGTGTTGCTCGCCGAGGACACCCGCGACGAGGCGTACTACTGGATCTCGAAGCGCCGCGAGGACGAGATGGAGTCCGAACTCAGGGAACTCAAGGGGGTTGCGGGGGATATCGAATCCGAGCTGACGCCCCCACAGGCGGCGCTTGCGGCGTACGACGACGGGGATGGTGGGGACGAGGACGATGACAGCCAGTCCGGATCAGCCGGCACCGAATCGGATGCCGGACCCGACGCCGGCGACCCAGGGGCGAACGGTCAGGCCGGCCTGACCGACTTCGGGGCGAGCGACACGGCGATCGACCGCGCCGAAAGGGCTGGGAGTGCGACCGGGGAGAGCAGCGGGACGGAACCTGGCGGTGTCACCGATGACACCGAGGGGGCGGAACCGGACCACATCGGCGACGACACCGGTGTGACCGACGGGAACGAGACAACCGAAGCCGAGCCGACCGACGCTGAGTCGACCGGAGAAAGCGCCGGTGTGGTCGCGACCGCCGACGGCGACACGGAGGAAGCCGAGATCGTCGTCGACCAGCGCGAACTCGACGCCACAATCGCGAAGGCCCTCTCGAAGCGCGATGACGTCCGGACCCGGCTCGAAACCCTGGCAGTCGGCGATTACGTGCTCTCGGATCGTGTCGCCGTCGAGCGGAAGTCGGTGGCGGACTTCCTGGATACCCTGCTCGACGGCGACCGGTCACTGTTCGAACAGATCGGCGACCTCTCGCGGGCGTACGCACGACCGATCCTGATCCTCGAAGGCGACGGGCTCTACGAGGAGCGGAACGTTCACCCGGAGGCGATCCGCGGGGCGTTGGCGTCGCTTGCAGTCGACTTCGACGTGAGCGTACTCCAGACCGCCGGCGAGACCGAAACCGGGGAGTTGCTTCACACGATCGCCTCCCGGGAGCAGTCCGAGCGCGACCGGACGGTGAGCGTCCACGGTGAAAAGAGCGCGAAGACCCTCACCGAGCAACAGGAGTACGTGGTCTCCGCGATCGCCGACATCGGACCCGTGACCGCCCAGTCGCTGCTCCGTGCGTTCGGGACCGTCGAAGGCGTGATGACGGCGCGGGAGGACGACCTCCGCACGGTCAGCGGCGTCGGCGAGGTGACCGCCTCGCGGATCCGGGAGGTCGTCGGCAGCGGGTACGGAGAGGCGGCGTCGGACTCGGGCGTCGACGTCGGAGACGAATAGCCCGGAACGCCGGACGAACCCGGCGACCCGCGGGCGATCGATCCAACTCGGGACACGGACAGCGTCGATCGTGAGACGTCATGAGTGAACTACCCCTGCCTACTTCGCTCGCCTGACGGCTCGCTTCGTTGAGGCAGGGGCTTCCAAGTCGGCTCGCAAGCGTACCGTTGCAGAGGCTCGGTCAGCACCGCTCGGTTCGAGCGCAGGTTCACAGACTGCGCCGAGACTGGATAGTGGGCACGCGATGTCCTTACCCAGTCCTTTCTTTGCGATGTTCGTCGCACCGTTCTTATCCGCATTGTCGTCCAACCCGCACTCATGACACAGGTGTTGGCCCTGTCCCTTGCGGGTCGTCGCTTCCTGTTCGCCACACCGCCAACACGTCTGACTCGTCATATACTCGTTCACGGATTTCACCGCAATACCCGCGAACGTCGCCTTATACTCGATGTAGTTCTTCAGCGTATGGTGTGGCATCGAGTGGAGCCGACGATTCATCTCCGCACCGAGGTCTTGGTTCTGGATACCTTCGAGATTCCCGACCACAATGAGCGCGTTGCGCTCTTTGGCTTCCTCCACGATAGCGCGAGAAATCTTGTGGAGACGGTCGTTCACTCGACGGTACTCCTTCGCCTTGACCGACTGGAGCGTGTCGTAGGCTCCCTTCTCTTGCAGACGAGTGCGAAGGTCGTGATGGTGACGGCGGATACGGCGAATCTCTCGACCGTAGAACTCGGTGTTACGAGAGGGCAACGCCACCGACGTTGCCACCCATCGAACACCGAAGTCCACGCCAATAACGCCGTCGTACTCCTCGCCGACTTCCACCTCTTGCCGAACCGTCAGGTGCGCGTAGTAGTCGCCGTCCTCTCGAACGATTTTCGAGTCCTTCACGTCGGCCTCGTCAGGAATCTCGTCGTGCGGTTGAATCGGGACGTTCACGCCACCCC
The DNA here is from genome assembly GCA_964504395.1 of uncultured Halobellus sp. Taxonomy (GTDB): domain Archaea; phylum Halobacteriota; class Halobacteria; order Halobacteriales; family Haloferacaceae; genus Haloquadratum. The sequence goes on from CAZDEJ010000074.1 coordinate 6,191, forward strand.
AAACCTGTGAGACGGGGAGTTTCAGCCACCAGTCCGTCAGGTTGGTGTCGTGCTGTTCCACGTCAACGCCTACGTCGAACACGTCGTTGCGGATGAACCACGGGTAGTCGTGGTCGTCGCGCAGGTTGTCGGTGTCCACGTAAGCGTCGGCACATTGTTTCGTGGCCGAGTAGAGGTCGGCGTTTTCGTCACCATGAATGTATTGCTGGAACGCTTCGTACTCGTGGTTGATAGCGTCGAGTTTCGACTGCGTAAGGTCGTCGGTGAGGATTTTCGCCACGACCGTCTTCTCGGCAGTCTGTTTCATTCGTCGTCACGCTCCCGCTGGTTCTCAACGTATTCTTTCAGTACGTCCAGCGATACTTGTCCTGTGCTGATGAGACAGTACGAGTCTGCCCAGAACGAGTCGCCCCACAGTTTGTCCTCGATGTGGTCGCCGTACTCGTTGCGGATGCGTCGAGCCGACGCGCCTTTGAGGACGTTGATGAATTTGGAAAGGTCAGTTGTGGGGGTGGCTTTGAACAGGAGGTGAACGTGGTCGCGGTCGGCTTCGAGGTTTTTGATTTCGACGCCGTAGTTGTCAGCGAACCCGCTCACGACCTCGCGGAAGAAATCTCGGAGTTCTTCGTTGAACACCTCGCGTCGGTATTTCACGACGAGGACGAGGTGGTAGTGCAGGGAGTATGTCGAGTGCGCTCCCGTATCGAGGTCGTATTCCATTGGGTTCACTTCCACTATCGGGCCACAGTAACATAATTCTTATTTTAGGGTGTGCAGTTTAGTGGATAGCCTAATCTCGTGTCGGCTGTATCCCCGCCCTACTGCGCTACTCGGTCGCTTCGCTCCCTGCGTTGCTCCTTGAGGACGGGGACTTAGCCTCGCAAAAATTAAATATCACTCAGTGTGATCACTCAGTAATGATGCGATGGAGCCTGCTTCGAGCCGGCGATTCCGGCGGTATCGCGGTCCGAGCCGGCCGTGCTGGTGGCGGCGACGGCAGCGGGCCCACCAGCTCCAGCGCCTCGGCATCCGGAACGTCGCCTTCCCCGCAACCGCGACCGTCGACATCCCGGATCCGGTTGCGGCACACGCAAAGGGACCATCGGAGGAGGTCACATTCAGATACGACGCGTTACGAGACGGCTTGAGTACGTGACCCGAGGCATGGGAGCGACAGTTCGCCAGCAGGTGACCGCAGCGGGGTGGCGGGCGGGCGTGCCGCCCCGGCAAGCGAAGATACTGTCCCGGGAAGTGAGGATGCCGGTCCGGCGAGTGAGGATACTGTCCCGGGAAGTGAGAATGCCGGTCCGGCGAGTGAGGATACCGACCCGACGGGTGGTGATGCTGCCCTGGACGGCGAGACTACCGTCTCGACGGGCGGCGACGCCGCCACGGGGACGGCCCGAGATGCACGTGTCGAGGGCACGATGAGCGGGATCCGCAACACTGTCATCCGGGCGTATCGCCGACTCCGAGGCTCTGCGGCCGGCGTCGCATCGATCGGAGACTGGGTCGAACAACACGCTCTCGGCCTCGTTGCAGCGACGACTGCGGCGGTGCTTCTGGTGGTGTTTTACTTTCCCATCGCGACCGTCTTCGTCGAAGCCGTCGTTGTCGACGGCACGATCACGGCCGAGCCACTCGTCGACGTGTTGACCTCGGAGTTCTATCTCGTGGATATTTTCGGGTTCACGGCATACCAGGCGCTGCTGTCGACGGCCGCGTCGGTGGCACTGGGGTTGCCGGCGGCGTGGATCCTCGCACGCTTCGAGTTTCCCGGCCGGGAACTCCTCCGCTCGCTCACGATCCTTCCGTTCGTGATGCCGTCGATCATGGTCGCGATCGGGTTCGTCGCGACGTTCGGGGAGAACGGCACCCTCAACGCCGCTTTGGAGGCGATCGGGTTACCGACGGTAGAGCTGTTGTTTACCGTCCCTGCAATCGTGATCGCCCACGCGTTCTACAACGCGCCGCTCGTGGCGCGGGTGACCACTGCGGCGTGGGAGAGCGTCGACGCCGCCGCGATCGAGACCGCTCGGAGCCTCGGGGCGTCGCCGACACGGGCGTTCTACGACGTGGTGGTCCCGCAACTCCTGCCCGCGGTCGCGATCGGGGCGACGCTGACCTTCGTGTTTACCTTCGCGTCGTTTCCGATCGTCCTCGCGCTGGGCGGGTTCCAACTCGCGACCGTGGAGGTGTTTATCTACTCGCGGATCCGGAACTTGGCGTACGGCGAGGCGGCTGCCCTCGCCGCCGTCGAGACGGTGATCTCGCTGGGGCTGACATACCTGTATCTCCGGTACGAGGGCCGAAAGCGAGGTGACGGGCAGGGCGCGAACCCGCAGCCGCGGCGGCCGGTGTGGCCGGCGTCGTGGACGCCGCGGGCGGTCGGTACCCGGGCGGTTATCGCCGGCTACGCGGTCGTAGTGTTTGCAGTGTTCGTCGTCCCCATCGTGTCGATGGTGTTCACGAGTTTTACCGGGGGTAACGGGCTGACGCTCGATCACTACCTGTTCCTCGTAGAGCGTCAACGGACCGGGGCGTCGTATCAGGTCCGGCCGCTGCCCGCGGTGTGGAACTCGTTGCTGTTCGGGGCGGGGACGCTTCTGGTTGCCGTGCCGATGGGGATCGTGCTGGCGGTGTTGACGACGCGGAGCTTCCGGGGGCGGGCCGCGATCGACGCCCTGACCATGGCGCCGCTTGCGGTCTCGGGGATCGTTGTCGGGCTCGGGCTGGTCCGGGGGCTCGTCTTCGGGGTTGACGTTCTGGGGACCAGACTCCAGGTGACCGGCGCGGTCGCCATCGTTGCCGCTCACGCGGTCGGAGCGTACCCCTTCGTGACCCGGAGCGTCGCGCCGCTGCTCGGGAACCTCGACGCCCGGCTGGTCGAGTCGGCACGGAGCCTCGGCGCAACCCGAGTGCGGGCGCTGATCGACATCGAACTGCCGCTCGTTGCTGCCGGAGTCGTCGCGGGCGCGGCGTTCGCGTTTGCAATCAGCATCGGGGAGTTCGACTCCACGGTCGTGTTGGCGGAAGGCTCGGCGAGCTACACGATGCCGGTCGCCGTCGAGCGGTATCTCGGCCGTCGGCTCGGCCCCGCGACCGCGATGGGGTGCCTCCTGCTCGTGGTTACCAGTCTGAGTTTCGTCGTGATCGAACGCTTCGGCGACCGGTACGGGGGACAGGGAGGATTCTAACGATGCGCCTGACCCTCGATGGTGTTCGAAAGGAGTACGCCGACACGGTCGCGCTCGGGGAGTCGGTAGCGGGGGAGGGCAGGGGAGGAAACGCGGCGCCCGCTGGGGTCGACCTCGACGTGCGTGACGGGGAGTTCTTCACCTTGGTCGGCCCCTCCGGATGCGGGAAGACCACGACGCTCAGACTGGTCGCCGGGTTCGACGCGCCGACCCGAGGCGCGGTCCGGTTCGACGGTCAGGGGGTGACCGGGGTGCCCCCCGAGGACCGCGGCGTCGGGGTGGTGTTCCAGAACTACGCGCTGTTCCCACACCTTTCGGTCGCCGAGAACGTCGCATACGGCCTCCGGTTCACCGACCCGCCGGACGGCGAGCGTACCGAGACACGGGTGGCGTCGCTCCTACAACTTGTCGACCTTCCCGACGCCGGGTCACGGGATCCGGGAGAGCTCTCCGGCGGCCAGCGCCAGCGGGTCGCGTTGGCGCGGGCGCTCGCTCCGGGGCCGGACCTCCTGCTGCTCGACGAACCGATGAGCGCGCTCGACGCCCGGCTCAGAGAGCGACTCCGCCTCCAAATAAAGCGAATCCAGTCGGAGTTGGGGATCACCACCCTCTACGTCACGCACGACCAGGAGGAGGCGCTCGCCGTCTCCGACCGGGTCGCGGTGCTGTCCGACGGCGTGGTCGAGCAGGTCGGGACTCCACAGGCGGTGTACCGTCGGCCCGAGACCCGGTTCGTCGCGGAGTTCGTCGGCGACAACAACGTCTTCGAGGGACGAGCGTGGCCGGGCCAGACGGCGGGCGAACCGGGGCGGGCGGGCGGCTCGACCAACAGCGAGTCGGCATTTTTACTCGAAACGGAGGAGAACACGTCGGGCAGCGGGGACGTCGGGTCGCAGCGGGGCGGGAGCGGCACGGGTCCGACCCGTACCGTGCCCGTCGACATAGGAGGCGGTACGATTCCGGTACGGACCGACCGGCAGGTCCCACCGGGCGCGACGGTGACGTTCTGCGTCCGCCCCGAGCGGATGACGGTACTCGAACAGGGCGACGGCGGGACCGGCGGGGACGTCAGCGACGGAGCACAGGGGGGAGATGTCGCAGTCGCGCTCGACGCCGCAGTCTCGAACGCGGAGTTCCTCGGCGAGTCGACGCGGACGTTCCTCCGGTGGGAGGGTCGAGAACTGACCGTCCGGACGCCGGACCCGCTCTCCGGTGACGTGCGGGTGGGGTTCGACGGCGCCGACGCTCACGTCGTCGACGTGGAACCGGAGCGAGGGACGGAATAGCAGGCCCCGTCGGGGGCAACGCCCGAATTCGACGTAGATCTGGAGTCGTCGCTGTCCCGACCGGACCGGGTGCAGGTCCGGAGTCGTCGCTGTCCCGAC
>CAZDEJ010000075.1:0-10523 GCA_964504395.1 uncultured Halobellus sp.
AGGATCGGCGCGAAAAACAGGCCGTAAAACCCCAGCACCACCGGTCCGATGATGTACGAGAGCATCAACAACCCGACGTGGGTCTCCTCGCCCGAAAGCAACGGTCGGAGCACCAGGTCCGGGATCGTGTCCACGACGACGATCGCGATCAGGAGGAAGCCGGCGATCCACGCCAGCCCCGCCGGGTCGCCACCCAGCAGGATCGGAAGTGCGGCGACGACGGCGAGCGGGACGTATATGATCTTCATCCCGACAACGGGGATCAGGCTGGCAACCCCCGTGAGCGCGCCGGCGAGAGCGGGGTACGGGACCTCCGCGGGCGCGGGCGCAACGACGTTGTACGCGCTGAACGCCCCGATCGCGATGAGCGAGATCGCGAGCACGTTGAGAAGGTTTCCGAACAGGACGGCCTCGAGTTCGGAGTCGACGGCCTCGAGATACTCCCGGATGATGGCGTCGTCGTCGAACCGGAGGAGCCACTCGTTGATGTGATGACCGTCGACGAGGAGGTAGTAGGTGACGATGAGGGTGATAAACAGGTTCAGGAAGAACCGCGAGACAAGCGAGGTCAAGAACGTGGCGCGTTCGGTCGCAAACGACACGAACGGGTCGAGGTCGCCCGACCGGTAGGCGTCGTAGAGTCCCTGGATCGAGAACTCGGGGAGGGAACTGACGCCGCCGAACCACTCGACGTTCCGGGCGGCAACGTCGACGAGGGCGTACTGTTCGACGAACTGCCGCGCCTCGACCACCAACAACACCGTAGCGTAGCTCACGAGCAGGACCAACGGCAGCGCCAAGGAGCCCACGGCGATGACGGCGCGGACGTTTGCGGGGAGCCGGAACCGGCCGAGCAGCCGGTGGTACCGTCGTGTCGAGTAGTAGAGAAACACCGCGACCGTTATGGGGGCGATGAACTCGAAGGCGAGCGCTCCGATGATGACGGCGACCGAGAGGCCGAAGACGGCGACGGCGAACCGTTTCGCGTTCATACGTCCGGACGCTCCCGACTCGGTATTAATCGTTACCGTGTCGTGCGCGGGGCGGCGGTCAGCGACGGTCCGTCGGGGCTGACGGCACCGGACCGAAGCCGCTCGGTGTCGTAGCACCTGCCGGGATGACGATCACCGACTCTCCGGGCTCCGACCCGTCGAAGCCGGCGTACACCGACACCAACGCGGTCATCAGCCCCGACGGCACCTACCGGTATCGGCTGTCCCGGACGTGGGGAGAGGGGCCGACCGCGGCGTTCGTGCTCCTCAACCCCAGCACCGCCGACGCCGACACCGACGACCGAACCGTCACGCGGTGTGTCAAGTACGCAGCCGGGATGGGGTTCGGCCGGCTGGTAGTGGTGAACCTCTTCGCGCTCCGGAGTTCCGACCCGGCGGCTCTGGAGTCCCACCCCGCGCCGGTGGGTCCCGGGAACGACGCCCACGTCGCGGCCGCCGTACGGGCGGCTGACAGGACCATCGTCGGGTGGGGCAACGCCGGGGGAAGGCGGGGCCGGGAGGTCGCGGGGCGGCTCGACGCAGTCCTGTACGCGATCGGGACGACCGCGGCAGGACACCCGCGACACCCGAGCCGGACGCCGTACGATACCGTCGTCGAACGGTTCGAGTACCGGAAGGGGTGAACGGCGGGTCCAACGGGCCACTCGGGCCGATGGAACGCGGGTATACGGACCTCACGCGCCAGTCCCTGCGGCGGGTCGCGGGTCGCGGGTCGGGCCTTCGGGACTGTGGCCGCGGCGGTCCGTCGGGGGCATGTTACGCTCGTCGCCGCACGCGAGACACGTCCGAGGGCGCATACGCTGTGTCGGCGGCGATACCCCTGATACCGGGTCGGCGTCGCCGGGGGCGACCGGGCGTCGGATCCACCCGGTAGCCGCCGCCTCGGAAGTCACGAGCACGGTCTCGAATCCGGGGGTATACATATATATCAGCACTCGGCCAGCGTCCCGGAGTCACGCGAACTTCGTCGTCGGCCGTCGAGTCTGTCGGCCGTCGTTCGTGATATGGGCATCTCCGGATCGATATATATAGACAGGTCAAAAGGTTTATACTGGATAGTTGCGATCCGGCGTATGTGCGACTTAATTCAGCAAACACACGGCGTCGGTTCCTCGTGGGAGCCGGTGCGGCGACCGCTGCGGGACTCGCTGGCTGTTCGAGCCAGGGTGGAGACGGCGGCAGTGGAGACGGCAGCGACGGCGACTCCAGCGGCGACGGCGGTTCCGGCGGCGACGGCGAATCGACGACGATGGGCTCCGGCGGCGGCAGCGAGGTCACCATCACGTTCACGCACGCGATGGGCGGCGCACTCGCCCAGCGGATCGACGACATCGTCGCCGACTTCGAGGAGCAAAGCGACGGGATCACCGTCGAGACCACCTCCCGGAACAGCTACCGGGACAACCTCAACGCCACGACACAGGCGGTCAGCTCCGGCGACCCGCCGGCGCTGTCGCAGATCTTCGAGATCGGAACCCAACTCGCGCTCGACAGCGGGGCGTTCGTCCCCGTTGAGGACATCATCCCGAGCGATCAGGTCGACTTCGACAACTTCCTCGACCCGGTGCTCGACTTCTACCGGATCGACGGGAAGCTGAACTCGATGCCGTTCAACTCGAGTAACGCGATCATGATGTACAACCGGGACGCCTTCGAGGCGGCGGGGCTCGATCCCGACTCCCCCCCGACGACATACCAGGGCGTCACCGAGGCCGCAAACACCCTGACGAGCGAAACCGACATCGAGAAGGGAATCACGTGGCCCAACCACTCGTGGTTCGTCGAGGGGTGGATGGCCGAGCAGAACGCGCTGTTCGTCAACAACGACAACGGCCGGTCCGGCCGCGCAACCGGGTCGAACCTCGATTCCGACGCCGCACAGAGGACGTTCGAGTGGTGGGTCGACCTCTACAACCAAGACCAGTACCTGAACCCGGGGATCGAGGCGTGGGGCGAGGCCCAGCAGGCGTTTCTCACCCAGCAGACCGGGATGATCATCTACTCCACGTCGAGTATCGCGCCGATGAAGCAGGGCGCCGCGGACAACGGTTTCGAGCTCGACACCGCGTTCTTCCCGGTTCCGGAGGGCAACCGTACCGGCCTCCAGATCGGCGGGGCGTCGCTATGGGTCCCGAAGGGACTGTCGAACGCCCAACAACAGGCGGCCGGTGAACTCCTCGTCTACCTGACCCAGCCCGAACAGCAGGCGTCGTGGCACCGCGGAACCGGATACTTCCCGGTTCGGCAGGAGGCCATCACGCAACTCGAAGGGGACGGCTTCTACGAGGAGAACCCGTCGTTCCGGACGGCGATCGACCAGCTCAACGAGACCGAGAGCACCGCCGCGACGAGCGGCGCCCTGCTCGGGCCGTTCCCGGAGGTCCGCACAATCGTCGAAGAGGGGTACGTCAGCATGATCCAGAACGAGGGTACTGACGTCGCGAGCGCGCTCTCGTCGGTCAAAAGCGACGTCGACAGCGCGATCCAGAGCTACAACGACCGGGTCTCATAACACCGCAACGCAGCCGTCGAGCATCACAGAACACACCTTCTCACCGATCGTAATGCCGGAATTCACCAAGCCGTTCGACTCGACGTGGCAGGCACTGGCGTTGCTACTGCCGACGTTCGTCGTCCTGATCGCGTTCCTGTACTACCCCGGGCTCGAAACCTTCCGGTTGAGCCTCCAACAGACGATCCTGCTGGGGACGCAGAAGACCTTCGTGGGACTCGAGAACTACCGGACGCTCGCGACATCGGCGGCGTACCACAGGAGCTTCGCCATCTCCGTGGCGTTCGCCGCGATTGTCGTCGTCGGGACGCTCGCGCTGTCGCTTTTCGTCTCATACCTGCTGTTCCAGGTTGACGTTGGCTCGTCGACGTACCTGATCGCGGCGATCTGGCCGTACGCGCTGCCGACCGCGGTCGCGGCGTCGGTGCTTCTGTTCCTTCTACACCCCTCGCTCGGTATCATCACCCACTACCTGGAGCTGCTGACGGGGACATCGCTGAACTGGTTCACCAACGGGCCGCAGGCGTTCCTGATCGTCGCTATCGTGGCGATCTGGAAACAACTGGGGTACAACATCATCTTCATGGTGGCCGCGCTGAACAACATCCCCGGTGCCCTGACCGAGTCGGCACAGCTCGACGGAGTGGGCCACCTGAAGATGCTCTACAAGGTGTACGTGCCGCTGATGTCGCCGACCCTCGTCTTTCTCGTGATTATCGACACGATCTACGCGTTCTTTGCGACGTTCCCGCTCGTGGACCTGATGACGAGCGGCGGCCCGAACGGGGCGACGAACCTGCTGATCTTCAAACTGTACCGCGACGCCTTCGAGTTCAGCAGCCTCGGGCTCGCGTCCGCGGAGTCGGTCGTGCTGTTCGTCATCGTCGCAATACTCATGTACGTCCAGTTACGCATCTCGGAGGGATACGCCCACTATGGAGGATAGGATAACAGGACACGGCCACACGTCGGCCGGGAGGGGAGCGTAGATGGCAACGCGAACGAACCCCGACTCCGCGCTGGCGCAACTGCTGCCGGAGGGTGTCGACGCGGAGCGGGTGCTCATCCACGGGGGGTTGATACTCTCGATTCTCCTGATGGGGCTGCCGCTGATCCTCGCGCTGATCATGAGTACGCAGAACACCACCGAGGTGTACCAAGTCACGAACATCGGGATCGGAAGCGAGGGGCTGTCGAACTACGAGACCGCCCTGGGACAGTTCAACTTCGGCCAGTACATCATCAACTCGATTATCATGTCGGCGATCATCGTGGTCGGGAAGGTGGCTCTGTCCCTGTTCGCCGCGCTGGCGCTCGTCTACTACAGACTGCCCTACGAGCGGGCGATCTTCATGTTCATTCTGCTCACCCTCCTGCTGCCGGTTCCGGTGCGGATCGTGCCGCTTTTCGACCTGATGTCGCGACTGGGATGGGGCAACACCGTGATGGCGATCACCGGGCCGTACATCGCGAGCGCGACCGCAGTGTTCCTGTTCAGACAGCATTTCATGTCGATTCCGGCTTCCCTCGTGGAGAACGCACACCTCGATGGGGTCGGACCGTTGACCTTCCTGTGGGAGGTGCTGATCCCGATGTCGAAAGGGATGATCGCGGGCGTGTCCGTAATCACGTTCATCTACTCGTGGAACCAGTACCTCTGGCCGCTGATCATCATGAGCGACCAGAGCAAACAGGTCGTCCAGGTCGGGCTTCGGTTCCTCCAGGCGGCCTCGCAGTCGGGGCTCACCCAGTGGGGGCTGATCATGGCCGGCGCCATCATCGCCCTGCTGCCGCCGCTTGCAGTGTTGATCGTGATGCACCGACCGCTGCTCGAGACGCTGGCGATCCAACAGAAGTGATTCGAGATGTCAAACATATCCATTGACGGCCTTACAAAGGAGTTCGACGACGTAACGGCAGTCGACAGTATCGACCTCGACATCGAGAGCGGGGAGTTCCTCGTCCTCGTCGGACCCTCGGGGTGTGGGAAGTCGACGACGCTCCGGATGATCGCGGGACTGGAGTCGATCACGAGCGGCAACCTCCGGATCGGCGGCCGCACGGTCAACGACCTGCCCCCGAAGGAGCGGAGCATCGCGATGGTGTTCCAGAACTACGCGCTGTACCCGCACATGACCGGGGCGGAGAACATGAAATTCGGGATGAAGTCGGTATCGGACTATACCGACGAGGAGATCGACGAGCGGGTCCGGGAGGCCGCGGAGATACTGGACATTCCGGAACTGCTCGAACGCCGGCCCCGGGAGTTGTCGGGCGGGGAGCGACAGCGGGTCGCGATCGGGCGAGCGCTGGTCCGTGAGCCCGAGGTGTTTCTACTCGACGAGCCACTCAGCAACCTCGACGCGAAGCTACGGGTGCAGATGCGCGCCGAGCTCCTCCAGCTTCATCAGGAGCTCGACACCACCACGCTCTACGTGACCCACGACCAGACCGAGGCGATGACCCTCGGCGACCGGGTGGCAGTCCTGAACGACGGCCGGATCGAGCAGGTCGACCCGCCGCAGGTGCTCTACGACTACCCGGAGACCAGGTTCGTCGCGGAGTTCATCGGCAGTCCCGCGATGAACGTCATCCCGATCGACCTCGGATACGACGGCGACGCGGTTCGGGCGGTCCACGAAGCGTTCGAACTGACACTACCGAACGGCGACCGGTTCACCGCCCGGCCGCCGTCTGCGACGTTCGGCGTCCGTCCGGAGGACGTCTCCCTCGCCGCCAACGCGCCCGCGGACGCCCAGACGTTCGAAGCGGAGGTGTCGGTCACCGAGCCGTTGGGGGAGTCGCTCCTGATCCACTGTTATCTCGGCACCGACGAACTCCACATCAAGACGGAGGCCCGGAGCGCGATCACCCCCGGCGACACGCTGGAGCTCGCTGTCGACGAGGACCGGCTCCACGTCTTCGACGACGCTGGCGGCGCGATCTACCACTCCTCGGTGCGGGAGGCGGCCGCCTCCGACACCGTCTACACGACGCCGGAACCGTGACGTCGGGACCAGCCCCCGACGCCGATGTGGGTGCGCGCCCGATCGCCCACCGCGGCTGTCTCACGCAGTATCCCGAAAACACGCTCGCCGCGTTCCGTGGGTGTGCGCCGAGCGTCGGGATGGTCGAAACCGACGTTCGGCGGTGTGGCTCCGGCGAACTCGTGATCTTTCACGACGACACCCTCGACCGGGTGACCGACGCCACCGGCGAGGTGGCGTCGACGCCGATGGACGTCCTCGAGGACGTGTCGGTGCTCGGAAGCGGGGAGTCGATCCCGCAGGTGGCCGATGTCTTCGAGTCCCTCCCCGAGGATGTGGGGGTGAACCTCGAACTGAAAGGCCGGGACGTCGCAACCGAGACGGTTGCGGTGGCCGACGAGTACGACCACGAGGTGATCGTGTCGTCGTTCTACCCCGACGACGTCGCCGCGGCCCGCGACGCCGGCGCAGGGACCGTCGCCCACCTGTTCTACGCCGACGAGCCCGCCGACTTCGACGTGGAGGCGGCGCTCGACAGTGCCGCCGACCTCGATTGTGAGTACGTTCACCCCGACGTCGGGCTCTGCCTCGAGACGGACTTCGTCCGGGAAGCCCGCGGTCGCGGGGTCGGGGTCAACGCCTGGACCGCCGGAACCGAATCCGAGATCCTCGAACTCCTGGAGCGGGGTGTCGACGGCGTGGTGATCGACGACTGTCGGTTCGCCGCAACGTGTCGCTCCGGGCGGCGGCTACAGGAGTTGGACCACGAGGACGCCCACGAGCCCCAGGGCTGAGAGGGCCGCCGACCGGGTCGTGATCGGCACGAGCAGGGTCCGGTTGATCCCGGCGGCGAGCCAGATCTTCACCATGATGCTTGCGAGCGTGCCGGCCAGGGCCCCCTGTGCGGCGGTCGCCGCGGTGATCCGTCCAGTGCTCGTGAGCGAGACCGCGGTGGCCGTCGTGGTGCCGCTGGAGAGCAGTCCGCTGAGGAAGCTGGTGACCAGAAAGCCCGCGGTCCCGAACGTTCCCTGTGCGGCAGCGGTGCCGACGAGTACCGCGAGAAAGAGCACCCCGAACGCGAGTGCGTTCCTGCTGCTGAACGGCGAGTCGAGGTCGAGTTCGATGTCGCCGCCCCAGTTGCGCTCGTAGACCGTCAGCCCGACGCCCCCGACCGCGATGAGTCCCAGGGGGAGCCCCACCGCCACCGCCGACTCAGGGACGAACGCGACCACGAGCACGAGGTTCCGAACCGCCATCGCGGCGTCGGCCACGAGCACTGTCGCCACCGCGAGCGTCATGATACCGTCGTTAGTCTTCGCACGGGTCGCGATCTCGCCGATGACCGCAGTGGAGTTGACGAGGCCGCCGAAGAAGCCGGTGATGAGCATCCCGCGGCCGCCGTACCGCTGCATGATGGCGTAGTTGGCGAACCCGATCCCGCTGACCGCGATCACCAGCGTCCAGACGAGTTGCGGGTCGATCGCGTCCAGCGGGCCGAACGTTCCGGCGGGGAGGAGGGGGTAGACCACGAACGCGATGATCGCAAACTCCGCGGCGCCGCGGACCTCGCCGTGGGACAGCCGGCGGGCGAACTGGTGGAGCTCCCGGCGGAGCACGAGCAGGAACGACGACGTGATCGCGATCACGACACCCACGAGCACGAACTCCGTTCCCACGAGGATGCCGACGATGTACGCCACAAGCAGCGACGTCGACGTCGTCAGCGCCAGCCCGTAGTCGTCGATGTCCTCCCCGCGGGCGTCGTAGACCAGCCCCCGGGCGCCGAGCAACAGCCCCTGACCGAGCACTAGAAGCCCGCCGAGCGCCAGCAGGACGGCCTCCCCCAGAGTTGCGGCCGCGACACCCACCAGGCTGGTGAGCGTGAAGGTCCGAATCCCCGCGGCCTTGTTGGACCACTCCCGCTCCAGTCCGAGGAGCATACCCAGAGCTCCCGCGATGAAGAGGTTGAACACGTCCGCGTTGACCGGAACGGCTCCGGGGCCGATCTGGATCATCGCCCCGGCAGGGTCACGAGCGTCGTTCGGTGATGAGGTACCATATTAGTATATATTGATATTTTTGCTATGTATAGTATATAGACGCGGCGGAATAAACGTTTCCGACGTTGCGCGCGGGTGGGTACCCGGAGAGCCGGCCGCCGGAGCGGAGCCGCGAGCGTTCGGCCGATCCTCGGACTTTTGCCCGCGACGCCCCCACCTCGGGTATGCGCGCAGCCATCCATCACGGCCCCCGTGACATCCGAGTCGAGGACGTCCCCGAACCGGAACTCGACGACCCCACTGACGCCGTGGTCCGCGTAACCCACACCGCGGTCTGCGGGTCGGATCTGTGGTTCTACCGCGGCGACAGTGACCGCGACATCCCCTCGGCGGTCGGTCACGAGCCGATGGGGACCGTGGCGGCGGTCGGCGACGACGTCCGGTCGGTCGACCCCGGCGACCGGGTGTTCGCGCCGTTCAAGACCTCGTGCGGGTCGTGTGAGTTCTGCCGGAAGGGGCTCCACACCTCGTGTGTCAACGGCGGCGGGTGGGGCGGCGACAACGGCGGCGCCCAGGGTGAGAGGATCAAGTGCCCCCACGCCGACGGCACCCTGGTCCGCGTGCCGGAGCGATACGCCGACGACGAGGAGGCGCTCCGCTCGCTGCTGCCGCTCACCGACGTGATGGGGACCGGCCACCACGCCGCGGTCAGCGCCGGCGTCGGCGCCGGCGACACCTGTGTCGTGATCGGCGACGGCGCGGTCGGGTTGTGTGGCGTCCTCGCGGCCCGCCGGCTCGGTGCCGAGCGTATCATCGCGGTCGGGCACCACGAGGATCGACTCGATGTCGCACGGGCGTTCGGCGCGACCGAAACCGTCGCCGAGCGCGGCGACGCCGCAGTAGAGCGGATCCTGGAGTTGACCCACGGCGGCGCGGCCCACGTCCTCGAGTGCGTGGGCGCAACGTCCTCGATGGAACTCGCCGCCGCGGCCTGTCGGCCGGGCGGGACCGTCGGATACGTCGGCGTGCCCCACGGCTTCGACGGGGGGTTCGACCTGTTCTCGATCTTCCGCGACAACGTCACGCTCCGCGGCGGGGTCGCGCCGGTCCGGGCGTACGCCGAGGAGCTGATGGCGGACGTCCTGGCCGGGACTCTCGATCCCGCGCCGGTGTTCACGAAGACGGTCGATCTGGAGAACATCGCGGCGGGCTACCGCGCGATGGACGAGCGGGAGGCGATCAAGGTGCTCGTCGAGGTGTAGCGGACCGTCCGACGCGACTCAGTTCACGCCGCCGACGCCGGAGTCGGCATCCGGCAGGTCGTAGGGATCGGCGTCGAGGCCGAGTTCGTCGAGGGCGGCCGCGAGATGTTCGTCCGTCGCGTAGTCGGCGCCGTCGTCGACGCGGAGTGCCTGAGCCTTTGCGAGCACCTCGCCGCGGCGGTCGTCGGGGATGTCGTACTTGTCGGTGGAGAGTTCGATCACGAGCCCGTTGTTGTCCTGGGTGTAGAGCGAAAAGAAGACGCCGCGGTCGAAGACGTTGTACGGTCGGCCGTCGTCGTCGAGCGCCGCGGCGACGTCCTCGAAGTCCTCGGGGGCGATGCTGAAACAGAGGTGGTGGACCGACCCGGTGCCGCCGCGCTGGCGGCCGCGGGTCGACGGCCGATCGCCAACGAACACCGTGAGAATGCGGCCGTCGCCGGTGTCGAAAAACAGGTGTGTCTGTGAGGGGTCGTCGAGGTTGGGCTGCCGCAGCACGAGCGGCATGCCCAGCAGGTCGCGGTAGAACGCGAGGGTGTCCTCGGCGTTGCTCCCCCAGATGGTGATGTGGTCGGTGCCGGTGGTTCGGATCGGACTGTCGGGTCGTTCCGCGGTGACGGGTATCTCCTGACTCATACGCGCCGTAGGGGCGCCAGTGGGTTAAGTATCGGAGTAAACTACCCTACCCTACTTCGCTCGGGGCCGGAAGCCCGGCGCTCCTTGAGGGTGGGGCCTCCGCCTCGAATTAGGTG
>CAZDEJ010000076.1:0-10442 GCA_964504395.1 uncultured Halobellus sp.
CGTCGTGGTCGTGACTGTGTCTGTGAGCGTCGCACGCGTGACTGTCGCGACCACTCGTCCCGTGGTCGTGGCTGCCCCGACACGGGGACCCGCCCGCGCACTACCCCGGACCCGCGCCTACCGCCCGGACGGGCGCGCCGTCGCTCGCCAGCGCCAGCGGATACGCCCGGAGTTCGAACCGTTCGGGCACCCTGTCGAGGCCGGCGAGGTTCTCGAGAATCAGCAGGCCGTTCCCGAGCAGCGCGTGGTGGATCCGGAAGTCGGTCGGTTCGTCGTCGCCCGCGTCGTCCGTCGGCGTCGGATCGGGACTAAGGGTGTCGACCGCGACGTCGACCTCCCGATCGACACACGCCTCGGCGGCCGCGGGCGAGAGGTACGGGTGGTCGAGGTACGCGTCGGTCCCCCAGTGCGTGTCCCACCCCGTTCGGAACGCGACCAGGTCGGTATCGACGTGGGGGACCCGACTCGCGGGAATCGGCTCCCGGGCACCGAGGTCGCTGCAGTCGGCGACCACCGCGTCGAAGACGAACCGTTCGACGGGGTACGTATCCAGCGTCCGCCCGTCGGGTTCGGTGTGTGACGGCGCGTCGATGTGGGTGCCGGTGTGGCTGCCGCACCGCACGGCGTCGACGTGGAAGCCGTCCGACTCGTGGGTTGCGTGCGGGTGCACCTCGACTGCGGGGTCGCCAGGATACGTCTGCATCCCGGTCTCGACCGGGTGGCTCAGGTCGACCTGCATACCTGCTGTGGCGGGTCGGAGCGGCATAGTCCTGCGTGTCGGGGTGGGTGACTCCGGCGCGGGGCGGGACCGCCGGCTACGTAGCCCCGGTTCAATCAGCCGCAACGGAGTCGCCCGGCGTCCGGATGCGACTGACCTCGAGCGTGATCGTGTTCCTGTCGGGGTCGATCACCTCGACCGTCCCCGAGATCCGCAGGTCGGTCGACGGGGTCGGTCCGAGCGTGACGACTTCACCCTCGGAGAACTGCCGGACCGAATCTCTGACCGAGACGTCCGCACGACAGTGATCAGGGCTGTGGACGGTGACGAAGTCGATCGTTTCGACCGTGACGTTCCGGACCGGTCGATCCGACCTCTCGACCGGAACGTCGGCAGGATCGTCCACGTCCTCGCTGTCCAGCGCGCGGTAGGCGGCCACGGTGGGCTTGTACCCGCCCCTCGGCCCGGGGACACCTTCGACCAACTGGAGGGCACTCAGGCTCTGCATCTGGTTCCGAATCGTCCCGGGGTTGCGGCCGACGTCGTCGGCGATCGCCTCGCCGCTCACGAGCCGGGTTTCGTCGTCGACGAGTCCGACCAACGACTCGAGTATGCGCCGTTGGCTCGAACGGAGTGATGTTTCTTGCACAGTGTCCGGTTAGCCTATATCTGTATATGCCTTGTGTAATCTCTCCTAATTGAGCCTAGTATAGTCATAATATCATCCAAGACGGTAGTACTTTCAGTCGTTTCAGATATCAGTGGACGTTCGTAAGTTGCGCTCTACGGTCGGGGCTGCCCGGGTGGGGGCCGCAGGCCGACTGCGGCGGGCGGCGGTGAACGACCCGACGGCCGTTCGGGATCGGCCCGGCGCACAGCCGGGGCTACTGGTCGTCGATTCCGATTGCCGGGACGTCGACTCCGACGTGATCCGGGCGCTCGGGACACGGCCCGGTGCAGCGGGAGGATCCTCCGGCGAACCCGGGTGCCGTTCGATCACTCCAGCAGCATCGCGCCGATCGCGCGAGGCCCGCCGAGGTCGGTCGACGCCCGCTACAGCCCGAATCCGTCCGGACCGTCCGGTCCCTGGGGACCGCCCGGTGCGTCCGACGCGATCTCGACGTGTGATGGCTCCGGCTCGGGTTCGACCTCCTCACCCGCCTCGAACCGGACGAACGACAGGTAAAACTCCCGACCGCAGGGGCTTTGCGTTCCCGGTGCCGCCACGTCGTCGGCCTCCATCCGGTCGCCGGTCCACCGGAGTCCGTCGATCGAGTCCGCCTCACCACAGACCAGCCGGACCCCATCCGCGGCGTCGTACGCCTCGTCGGGACCGCGGTACTCCCAACCGACGAGCGGGTACGGGGTGACCGACTTGTCGGAGAGGTAGCCCTCGCGGTCGAGTTCGACAACGGCGCCGCAGTGGGGACAGTAGTATCTGACCGGGTGTGTCATTGGCCCTTGATCCGGGCCGGACCGACTTATACTGTTGGCTATACCGACGTGAAGACGTTCGACACCCCGGGGTGTCGAACTCCGTCACGTGACGATAGCCGACAGTATCAACAGCCGTGGCGCGTGGCGTGTGGTTGGGCGGAGTCGTTCACCGGGTCACACCTCGTCGACGTGTCTGAAGACGACGCCGGCCCGGTCGGCGGCCTCGGCGTCGCGGGGCGAATCGCCGACGAAGACGGCGTCTTCGGGGGAGGCGCCGAGCCGACGGAGCGCTTCGAGTAACGGCTCGGGGTCCGGCTTCCGGGTCGCGACGGTGTCCCGGCCGACGACGGCGTCGATGTGTGGCGTGAGCCCGTGTGTGTCGAGCGCGACCCGGCAGGACGACTCACAGTTCAGCGAACAGACCGCCTCGGCGTCGGCCTCGCCGACGCTGTCCGCGGACGGCAGCCGGTCGGATCCCCGCGCCCCGGTCCGCTCGTGGTCCGCGATGACTGCCTCGACGTCCGCACGGAGACCCGACCGGTCGGCGAGGTCAAGCATCGCCCAGAGGTCGATCCCGTCGGCGTCGACGCCCGCGGACTCGAACGTCGCGGTCACGTCGTCGGCGACGCGGTCCCAGTCGACTCGCAACCGCACGAGCGTCCCGTCGAGATCCCAGACGGTGGCGTCGAACGCGTCGAGATCGGCAGTCGAACGAGCCATCGTTGCGCTGCCTACGACGCCGACTCGAAAAGGGGCTTCGGAGTCGGTCGCGTCGCCGACGGGATTCAGTACTCTCGGGTGTCGAACGGCTTCACGCGCCCGACGGCACTACTCGTCGGGCACCCACTCCCGGACCGCCTCGACGACCGCGTCGGGGTCGGCGTCGAGTCCGCCGCCCTGCGCGAACGGCCGTCCCCCACCCCCGCCCCCGCCGAACCGGTCGGTGATGTCGTCGACGACCTCGCCCGCGTCCACGCCGCTTTCGGGGCCCGCGGCGACGACCACGTACGGTCGCTCGCCGTCGCCGACCGTACCGATCACGTCCGCGGCACCGACAGCGTCCTTCGCGGCTTCCCCGGCGTCGTTCGGGTCGACGTCTTCGATCACGCCGACCCGCCACTCCGCCTCGGCTTTCCCGATCGACTCGAACCCCGCGATCGCGTCGGTGACGGCGGCCCGCTCGAGGTCGCGAACCCGGTCCCGGAGGTCGTCACGTTCCGCCCGAAGCGCGGCCGCAGTGTCGGCGAGTTCCTCGACGTTCGTGCCTAACGCGGCTGTCGCGTCCCTGAGCGCTCGGTGCTGGGTCGACCGCCGGTCGATCCCGTCGGGGCCGACCGCGAACTCGACGCGGGTGAGTCCCTCCCCGGGATTCGACCGCTCCAGCAGCGTCACCGGTCCGATCTCGTCGGTGGCTGCGACGTGCGTTCCGCCGCAGGCAGCCACGTCCCACCCGTCGATCTCCACGACCCGGACCGTATCGGCATCGTCCATCACACCCTCCTCGGTTTTGGTATTGAACGCGATATCCTCGCGAGCAGTGGCCTCGTCCGTGGGCACCTCCGTCCAGGAGACGTCCCGGGACTCCCACACCGCGCGGTTGACCAGCCGTTCGAGTTCGACGAGCACGGCGTCGTCGATGTCGGTCGAGGTCGTGAAGTCGACCCGGACTTTCGATTCCGAGATGTCGAAGCCGCCGTATCCGAGGTCGTCGAGCAGCCGACGGCCCGCGCCGTAGAGCACGTGACTCGCGGTGTGTGCTCGCATACAGTACGTCCGGAAGCCGTCGTCAACGACGCCCGTCACCGTCTCGCCGGCCTCGAACGGGGGGTCCGCGGCGAGCGTGTGCCGAACCGCCCCGTCGGCCGTCCGGACGTCCTCGAGCCGAATCCCGTCGACCGTTCCCCTGTCCGCCGGTTGGCCGCCGCTCTCGGCGTAGAAGTAGGTCTCCGATAGCGTCACCGTCCGGCCGTCGACGCCGACAACCTCCGCTGTGAACTCCCGTACCGCCGGGTCCGACGGGGCGCGTGTCTGCATACGACCGGGTGAGGCGTGGGAACGCAAAAATGGTTGGAGTTCCGGTCGGATCCCGCACCCACCGCCTGTCACCCGCGTCTCACTCGTCGACCAGTTCGACCCCGAGCCGTTCCTCGATGGCTCTGACGAGGGATCCGCCGACGTCGGCCCGGGTTGCCCGCCCCTGTTCGACGGCATCCACGTCGGACTCGTCGACGTCGAGTTCGACGGCCAACTCCTCGACAGTCAGCCCCGCGTCCTGCCGGGCGGCCGCAGCCGCCTCGCCGTAACTGTCGACGAGATACGGCAGTTGGTCGTCCTCGTAGTCGGTGCCGGACTCCCAGTGTTCTGCGTCGGGTCTCGCCTGATCGTACAGTTTCGCCCGCTGCTGGGCGGCCCGCCTCTCCCGCGAGGCGTCGTCGTCCCGGCCCGACCCACCCGACGACCCGCCGGGCCCGGACGTCTTCCGGGCGTCGTCGTGAGGGGCACAGTCGGCGCACACGCGGAGGTCGGCGCCGGCGACGTTCGCCCGGGTGAGGCTCCCAGTCGCACGGCCGCAGAGTTCGCAGCTATCGCCGTCGCCACCGCCCCCGCTACCGCCGGTGGAGTACTTTGGCATGTGTTCGCATACTTCCTCCACAGTATAAAACGTACCGTCGCCGCGGGACTCCGAAGGCTGCCGGTCCGGGAACCGAACGCTCTTGATGCGGTCTGCCTGTCGTGGGAGTATGACCGACGGCACACCTGAGACGGCACGGCTCGCGGCGGTCGCCGAACGGGCGGTCCGGGCCGGCGGCACCTACCTCGCCGGGGCGTTCCGGGAGGGACCGATCGACGCCGACTACGGACCCGACGACGTGAAAGCGGCGGCCGACCGTGCCGCCGAAGACCGCGTGCTCGCGGTGATCCGGGAGGCCTACCCGGATCACGCGGTCCACGCCGAGGAGTCCGGAATCACCGGCGACCACCGGTACGAGTGGGTCGTCGACCCGCTCGACGGCACCAACAACTTCGCCGCCGGGATCCCGTCGTTCGCCACGGCGGTCTGCGTCCGACACGACGGCCGCACCGAGGTCGCCGCGGTCTACGAACCGCTCCCGGACGATCTGTACCTGGCCCGTCGCGACACGGGAGCGACGGCAAACGGCGACCCGCTCGCGGCCGACACCGGGGTGTCACTGTCGACGGGGACGGTGTCCTTCGTCGTCGGGCTCCCCGCCCTCCGCGACGCGACGCTCCGGGCGACCGCCGACCGGATCGAGTCGGCGATCGGTGCCGAGTGCAAGCGCGTTCTGAACACCTGGTCGCCGTGCGTCGACTGGGGGCTGCTGGCCCGCGGGGGGATCGAGGGGGTTGTCGCCTACTATCCCGACACGTACGAGCAGTACGCCGGGGAACGCCTCGCCGCGGAGGCAGGCGTCCGAAGCCGAGTGCTGGATCCCGAAACCGGGGAGTCGGTCGACGGCGACGGCGACGGTACCGGGGCGACCCCGACCGGCGTCGGGAGGCTCTACGTCGGGGCGCCGACCCCGGAGATACGCGACGACCTCACCGACGCAGCGGTCGCGGCACTGCCGGGATCCGAGTAGCCGCTCCCCGAGCACTGCCACCGCCCGGCGGTCGAAGGGGAAGCCGAAAGTGTCCGCAGACCCAAGCTCAGGCATGGACCTTCTCCGGATGCGGTGGGACGACGTTGTCTTCGCCCACTGGCGGGTCGCCCCCGAAGCGGTCGCCGCACGACTCCCCGACGACCTGACCGTCGCGACATACGACGGGGACGCGTGGCTCGGCGTCGTCGGGTTCGTGATGTCCGGGATCCGGCCGCGCGGGTCCCCGGTCGGCCGGTCGTTCCCGGAACTCAACCTCCGGACGTACGTCACCGGGCCGGACGGGGGGCGCGGCGTCTACTTCTTCAGTCTCGACGCCGCCGATCGGCTGGGCGTCTCGATCGCGCGTGGGGCCTTCCGGTTGCCCTACTACCGCGCGGAGATGCGGCACACCCGCGACCCCGACGGAACGATGACGCTTCGAAGCCGCCGAACCCACCCCGACGTCCTCCCGGCGCGGTTCGACGCGTCATACACGCGGGCCGGCGAGCCCGACACGCCCGAACCGGGCACGCTTGAGGCGTTTCTAACCGAGAACTACCGGTTCTACACCGAGGGAAGCGACCTCTACGCCGGCGATATCGACCACCCCCCCTGGCCGCTCGCCGACGCGGCCGTAACGGTCCGGTCGAACACGCTGTTTTCGGCCAGCGGGTTCGACGCGCCGGCGTCGGAACCGACGGTCCATTACTCGCCGGGAATCGACGTGACTGCGGGCGGACTCGGGCGGGTGCGATAGCGCCGTGCAGCCTCTCACACTGCCCCCGCGCCGGACGGAACCGCCGGGTTTCAAGCGGGCGTGGAGTTTGATGCCGAGTATGGTACCCGACACGGTGATAACGACCGTTCATACCCTCGTGGGCGCGCTGTGGGTCGGCAGCGTGGCCTTTGTCGCCGGTGTGACCGTCCCCGCAGTGACCGACGGGTCGCTCGATGCGGCACCCGTGGAGACGATCGCCGACCGCCTCGTCTCCCTCCCGCGCGGCGCGTCCGTCGTGATGCTGTTCACCGGCGGCTACCTCGCTGTGTCGGGACACGCGGTCGCGTCGCTCACCGGCACCGCACGCGGCCACCTAGTGCTCGGAACGCTCGCGCTGTGGCTCGTGTTCACCGCCCTCGTCGAGATCGGCCGGGGCCGACTCGTCGACGCCGGACTGCGCTCCTCGGGGATCGTCTCCTACTGACCACACGATGAACAGACTTCACCCCCGCGTCCGGCTGTTGTGGATGGGTCGGGCCGTGATCACGGCCGCGATCCTGACCGGAATCTCCGCCCTCGCCGTCCGGTTCGTCGCGCCCCCGTGGGTGCCCGAGTGGACCCCTGCGGCCGTGTTCGTCGGGTTCGCGGTGCTCGGGATCGTGCTCGCGGTACTCCGCTATCGGGTGTGGCGCTTCGAGGTGCGCGACGACTCGCTGTACCTGGAACGCGGGGTGTTCACCCGGGTTCGGACGGTGGTGCCGTTCGTCCGGATCCAGCACGTCGACACCTCCCGGTCGCCGGTCGAGCGCCCGACCGGACTGGCGAGTACCGTCGTCTACACCGCCGGCTCCCGCGGCGCCGACGTGTCGGTCCCGGGGCTGGGGGCGGGTGAAGCCGACGACCTCCGGGAGCGGCTGAAACGGCTGGCGATCCGCTCGGAGAGCGAGGACGCGGTCTGAATGCCCCGAAGCCTGTCGCCGGTGTCGGTGCCGTACCGCGTACTCCAGCGGGGCGGCGGGATCGCGATCGCGTTCGTGTTCGCGATGAGCGGCGGGTTCGACATCCCGGGGGTCGGCCTCGCCGGCCCACTCGCCCTGTTCGCGGTTGCGGCCGTCGGCGCCCTCGCGCTGATCGGGTACGAAACGGCGTACGTCCGGCGGTTCACGTACGACCTCGGCAACGACACCCTCGACATCGACTCCGGCGTGATCTCCCAGCGCAGCCGCGAGATTCCGATCGACCGGATCCAGAACGTCGACATCTCCCGGAACGTGCTCCAGCGGGTGTTCGGGATCGCGGTCGTCGCCTTCGAGACCGCCGGCGGCGGCGACACCGAGGCGCGTCTCCGGTTCGTCTCCTTCGAGGAGGCAAAGCGGCTCCAGGCCAGGCTCGGCCGACTGAAGCGCGTCGACGGGGAGCCACCCGACGGGGAGCCACCCGACGGGGACCGCGACGGCGAGACTGCCGACGGGACGGACGGCGCAGCCGATCCCGCGGACCGCGCCCCCGGGGTGGTCGGCCGCCGCCCCGACGCGCCGGCGGTGACCGAGCTGTTCTCGCTCGATCGAACCGAACTCGCCATCGTCGGCGCGCTTTCGGTCGACTTCCGGGTACCGGGGGTGCTATTCCTGCTCGCGTCGACGGCCGGCTCCGCGGTCGTTCCGGCGTACCTGTCGGCCACCTCTGGAACCGCGTTCGTGGCCGTCGGCGCCGTCATCCTCCTGGGCGTCGGCCTGCTCTCGTGGGTCGTCGGCGCCGCGGCAACGGTGGCGCAGTACTACGACTTCCGGCTGGTGCGCTCCGGCGACGAACTCCAGTACGAACGCGGGTTGCTCCAGCGGTACGACGGGTCGATCCCGTTCGACAAGATCCAGACGCTGACCGTGGCGGACAACCCGCTGAAGCGGTACTTCGGCTACGCGACGCTGTACATCGAGACCGCGGGCTACGCCCCCGGGGGATCCGGTGGGAGTTCGCGGGGCTCCGAGGCCGCGGTCCCGCTTGCGGAGCGCGACCGCGTTCTGGAGTTGATCGAGGAACTGGAACCCGTCGGCGACGTGACGTTCCAGCGGCCGCCGAAGCGGGCCCGTCGCCGGTATCTGGTGCGGTATCTGGCGGTTGTCGGCGTGCTCACCGGGATCACGTACGCGGCGAACACGTTCGTCTCGCTCCCGTTTCCCCCGTGGTCGCCGGCGCTTCTCGTACCGCTCGCGGTCTGGTTCGCCCACGCGACCTGGACACACCGCGGCTACTGGCTCGGCGACCACCACGTCGTCACCCGGAACGGGGTGGTGCGGCGGCGGACCAAGGTCGTCCCCTACTACCGGATCCAGACGGTGATCGACGCCCGAACCGTGTTCCAGCGCCGGCTCGACCTCGCGACCGTAACCGTCGACACCGCGGGATCGCTGTCGCTGGGGGGACAGGACGCTGCCGCGGTCGACATCTCGGGGGGGCGCGCCGACGACGTCCGCGACGAACTCGAGCGCCGACTGGATCGCGCGGTCGACGCCTACCGCGCCGGACGTGCCGGGATCGGCGTCGACGACGAGTATACCGTCGGGGCGGCAGGGGTCGATCCGGCGGCCGATGGCAACGAACCCGACCACCGGCGGCCGGACGAGCCCGGCGACGGCGACATCACCGGCGGCGGTACAGCGGACAGCAACTCCACGGGCGGCGATACCACCGCTGACAGTTCTACTGACGGCGACGCTACCGCTGACAACTCTGCGGACGGCGACGCCACCACTGGTACCTCCGCCGACGGCGACGCCACCGACGACGGTCCGCCAGCCGCCCCGGGTGGATCGGACGACCCCGGCAGTTGATACAGCCGATACGTGACGGTCCGGTATGGAAGAACTCGAGCGCCTCTTGCGGAGCAACGACGCCCACGTCGCGTCGCTCGAACGCGGTCACTTCGACGACGTCAGGGACAGCCAACGCCCCACTGTCGTGTCGGTGTCGTGTTCGGACTCCCGGGTTCCGACCGGAGGGATCCGGGGCGCACGGCCCAACGGCGACCTGTTCACCGGGAGCAACGTCGGCAACCAGGTCTGGTCGGACGTCGGCGGCGACCGGGTGATCAACGACACCGTTAGTTACGCCGCGTCGTCGCTCGACGTCGCGGTGGTCGCCGTCATCGGCCACACGGGATGCGGCGCGCTCACCGCCGCCTACGACGCCGTGTTCGACGCCGACGCCGAGGATCACACCTCTCCAGCAGTCCACGAGGCGGTCGAGCGTCCGGTCCCGATCATCACGTCGGCCCGCGGAGCGGCCGTGGTCGACGCCGACACGCCACGGCGCGACGCGGTCAACCGCCTCGTGAAGTACGCCGTCCGCGAGCAGGTCTCGTTTCTCGACGCCGACCCGGCGGGGTCCCCCGCGGTTACCGCTGCCGGGTTCGTCTACGACTTCCAGCGCGCGTACGGCGGCGCCGACGGGACTGCGTGTCCGGTGTCGCTCGACGGGGAGACGGACCCCGATCGGCTCCGCGACCGGCTCGATCCGGCGCTTTGCGGCCGCGTCGGAACGCTGTTGCCCGAGTGACTCCCGTCACGCCTCCCGGGCGGCCCGCGCGTCCTCGATCGTCCGCGTGAACTCCCGGGCGGTCTCGGTGATCGACTCGAAGTCGCCCGCCGCGATCGCGTCGTCGTGCATCAGCGCGCTGCCCGCGCCGACGACGGCCGCGCCGGCCCGGATGTACTCCCCGGCGTTGTCGACGTCGACCCCGCCGGTCGGCATGAGGGGGATCTGTGGGAGCGGCCCCGCGATACTCGAAAGATGTCCCGGACCCATCGACGACGCCGGAAACACCTTCGCGATGTCGGCGCCGGCCTCGAAGGCGGTCACCGCCTCCGTCGGCGTGAGTACGCCCGGCGCGACCGGGACGCCGTAGCGGTTGCAGGTCTCGACGACTCCGGGATCGAACGTCGGACCGACAACGAACTCCGCGCCGCTC
>CAZDEJ010000077.1:0-10162 GCA_964504395.1 uncultured Halobellus sp.
GCTTTTCCTCGTCGGTGAGGACTTCCTTCGCCTTTTTGATCTTCTTGAACCGCTCCTCGGCGTTGGGCTCGTCGGAGACGTCGGGGTGATACTCCGCGGCCTTCTTCCGGTAGGCCTGCTCGATGTCGTCCTCGGTGGCGTCCCGGGAGACCCCGAGCACGTCGTAGAAGTCCTCGCTCATTCGTTAGTCTCCTATACTCTGTTGAGCCACTTCAACGAAACGGGTCGCTGCTACTACTCGGCCGGGGACTGTTCAACTAGAACGGGGTGAACATCGAAGGAGGATACGTGAAATTCCATACACGACTGGGAGAAAGGTTCAATATAATACATTGAATAGTAATACTATAATGAGTACAACTAACGAGGGCCGGATCGTCAACCTGAGTCAGAAAGGCCAGGCTACGATTCCCAAAGAACTCCGGGAGAAGCACGGAATCGAACCGGGCAGCAGAGTCCGCATCCGCGAAAACGAGCAAGGAGAGATCGTCGTTGAACCACTCCCCAGCCTCCAGGACTTTCGTGGGGCCGCAACCACGGTAGAGCGCGGGACGGCTATCCTCCGTGAGGAGCGGAAGGCTGACGAGGAGCGAAGTCAACGCCTCGAGCGGGACAACTAATGGATCACGTCGTATTCGACGCGGAACCGCTGATTGCCTACTACTGGGACGAGCCTGGGAGTGATGCCGTCGAAGCGATTATCGACCGCGTAGAAGACGGCCAGCTGAAGGGGTCAGTGAATACGGTGACGTGCACCGAAGTGCGGTACGTATGCGGACGGGACGACCCACAGACGGCGCAGACATACGTAACTCGGATTCGAAACTGGTGCGATGTCGTTACCGCCGAAGACGTCTGGGAATCGGCCGCCGATTACAAGCGCGACTACGACGTCGCACTCGGAGACGCCTTCACGCTAGCCACAGCAACGATCAAAGAGGCGACAGCTTACACGGGTGCTGACGACGACTTCGACGACGTCGACGTGACTGTGAAGCGATTTCGCGAAGACGGTGTATGAGCGGCTCACGTCCCTGACCCACACTAATGACCGAGAGGACCGACACCCCACGCTACAGCGGGATGGATCCCAAGGACGCCGAGGATTCTACTATGACGAGATCACACCGCAGGTGCGTGCTGATGGACTATAGTAGCGTTTGCAACTGATTGCACAGCCGATCGCACGACGGCGTGCGGTCGAGTGCGCGAAGAATTAAACGCTACTGTAGCTCCTGATGCTGTCGGCTATAGTCGCGTGTAGTATTTCGACACCCCGGGGTGTCGAAAATCTTCACGTAGTTATAGCCGATAGCCGGCCGGACCGCCATATTTTCGACAGCTTGTGTGTCGCTGCGAACAAGGTTCTATCGCGTACCCAAACACGACCTCGCGACCTGGGAGGTATTTTGTACCCGGCGAGCCAGCATCGGAGTATGAAAGCCGTCCAGTTCACCGGCCACGGCGATCGCGACGTCATCGAATACGCCGAGGTTCCGACGCCGGACCCCGCCCGCGACGAGGTGCTCGTGGACGTGAAGGCCGCCGCGCTGAACCACCTCGACGTGTGGACTCGGCGGGGACTCCCCGGGATCGACCTCGACCTCCCCCACACGCCCGGGAGCGACATGGCGGGCGTCGTGGAGGCAGTCGGCGACGACGTGACCCGGTTCGAGCCGGGAGATCGCGTCGCGTTGCTGGCGGGCGTTGCCGGCGACGGCGGCAATAGCACGGACGGCGCCCGTGCGCCCCCACGCCGCGATGACCCGACGCTCTCGCCGAGCTTCCACATCATCGGCGAGCACACCCCGGGCGTCCACGCCGAGTACGCCGCGGTTCCGGCGTCGAACCTCGTTTCCGTCCCCGACCACGTCGAGTGGGACGTCGCGGGGTCGGCCGCGCTCGTGTTCGGGACCGCGTGGCGAATGCTGACCCACCGCGCCGATATCGACCCCGGCGAGCGGGTGCTCGTCCACGGCGCCTCCGGCGGTGTCGGCCACGCGGCCGTCCAGATCGCCGCCCACGCGGGGTGTGAGGTGTTCGCGACGGCGTCGTCGCGGGCGAAACTCGACTACGCCGCCGAGTGCGGCGCCGACCACGGGATCGATTACGAGGCGGAGTCGTTCACCGACGCCATCCACGACCTGACCGACGGTCGCGGCGTCGACGTCGTCGTCGACCACGTCGGCGAGGCGACGTACGAAGGATCGCTACGGTGTCTCCGGAAGGGCGGCCGGCTCGTGACCTGCGGCGCGACCACCGGCGGCAACCCCGGCGCCGACCTCCAGCGGATCTTCTGGAACCAGCTGTCGGTGATCGGGTCGACGATGGCGACGCCCGAACAGGCCGAGAGCGTGCTGGACCTCGTCTGGAACGGCACCTTCGAGCCGCGACGCCGCGAGCGGCTCCCGATGAGCGAGTCCGCGCGAGCCCACGAACTGATCGAGGATCGTGAGGGCTTTGGCAAAGTGGTGGTAATCCCTGACAGTGAGTGGTGACGACGACGGCTACGTCCACCGACCGGGCGGGAGCGACGCCCCCGCGGGAGCAGCCGACGGCGACGGCTCGGGACCCGTCGGGTCGCCGGAAGCGTCCGGCGAAGACACCGACCCCGAGGGGTTCGGGTCGCGCGGATGGGTGCTCGTCGGCGTGCTCGTCGTGTCTACCCTGGTCGTCCCCGGAGTCATCTACGTCCGGCCCGGGATCCTCTCGGCGGTCGGCATCCCGTACATCGCCTCGTTGCTCGTGCTTCCGCTGCTTCCGGCGGCGGTGTTGGGGCTGACCGCCGTCTGGGCGATGACCGCGGCCACCCGCGGCGGCGAGTGAGTTCGAGGCTGTCGGGCCGCTCGATCGTCCAACAGCACCCCTGGGATGGCTCTAGACAGTGTCGTCTGACAGTGGCCGTCCCGGATCACGACGGGCGATATCGAATCGTATTTAATTAGCCGATGGCTGACGGGGAACCCACCGTCGGGTGGGACTGGACGGGGCCGCAGTCCCGGCGTTTCCGCGAACACGGTGAGCGGAAGCTCGTCACGAGCGGAGCGAGTGACGGTGAAGGCGGCCGGTGCAAGGACCGCAGGCGCGAGCCGGGTGAGATCGGATGTCTCGCTGGAAACCGGCGGCAAGCCGCCGGTGACGAAGCGAGCGCCGAGGACCACGGCGAGGCCCCCGAGTCGAGGCTGCGGGGGCTTCCGAGGTCTCCTTCGCATCGTCCCCAGCGATTTCGGTCCTAACTACACAGTACCGGTGATACCGGCCGGAAAGACTTATGACCCTCCCTGTGTGCCATACTCTCGCACAGATGTTCGAGACCTTCTCCGCGGGCTACTACCTGGGGCGCCTCTACGTCAAGCCGTCGGACCGCGACGTGCCGGCGATCCGGCAGGAGGACCACGAACGGATGAACGAGCGGCTCTACGGCGACGACGGCGTGTTCCGCGTCGACGCGCCACTCGTCATGAAGCTCGACACCGGCCACGTTCCCGTTCTGGGTGACGAGGACGTTCCATCCGGCACGCTCGCGGTCCCCGCGGCGGTCGACGACCGCGACCTCCCAGGCGAGCGCGACGTCCTCCTGGCGAAATCCGACCGCGCCGCGGAGCTGCTCAAGTATTCGGGGTATCGGTTCGGCGACGACGACGCGGTGGCGTAGGTCACGCGGTCGACTCCCAACCCCGTCCGACAGTATAAGTACTCCGCGTTCGCGCGTCGAACTATGCTGGACGAACTCCTCGGTCGGGCCGAGCTGAAAGACCGGATCGAGGAACTCGAAGAGGAGAAACGCCACCTCGAACGCCGCGCGGAGGCCGAGGAGGAGCGGCGCTCGGAGGCCGCACGGAAGCGCCAGGAGGCGGAGGCCGAGGTCAACCGGCTGGAGGACCGGATCGAGGGGCTCGAAGAGCGGATCGAGCGCCTCTCGGAGACGGACGACGTCGAGGTGTCGTTCCGCGGGACCGAGACCCTCCGCGACGACCGCCGCGACGAGGTGCTCGCGCGACTCCAGTCGTTCCGGACCGATGCCGAGGGCGCACTGACCGCGATGGTCCGCGACGAGGTGCCCGACGCCGTCCGCGACGTCCTCGGGGAGCGGGCGGCCCTCGTCCGGCGGGCCGCCCCGTGTCTGGTCTGCGTCGACGACGCCGGCCTGATCGCGGCCGCGCTCGCGCCCCCGGCCCCTCCCGGGGAGTTCGTCGAGTGGGGCGGATCGTTCCGGATCGACCGCTCGTGGGTCGCCCCGGTCGAACCGACGTGGGTCGCCCTGGTACGATCGGACCTCTTCGCGCTCGGGGTCTACGACGGCGAGACGGTAACGCCGATCGACGAGATCGAATCCGACGTGCAGGCGTCCCACTCGAAGGGCGGCTTCTCACAGGCGCGGTTCGAGCGCCGGCGCGACCAGCAGGTCGACGAGCACCTCGATCGCGCCCGCGACGCTCTCGGCGCACACCTCGGCACCGACGCGGCCGGCGGCTCCAGGGCCGGCACCGGCGACAGCCCGACACCCCCCGCCGACGCCGACCTCGTCGTGTTGGGCGAGCAGACGGTTCTGGGGCAGTTCACTGATCTCGCCGACCGGACCGCCACGGTCGACGCCACGGGCGACCCGGCCGACGCGCTCCGGAGCGCCGTCCGGGACTTCTGGGCGGTCAAGTTGTCACTGTTGTGAACGAGAGCGTCCCCAGCCGACCGTCAGCCCACCCCACTTAAGTCAGGGTCCGTCGTGCCTGCGAGTATGACCGAAACGCCAGACGCAGGCGGCGAGCGGGTCGTCGTCCTCGCACACGGGACGTTTCCCAACGACGCGAAGACCGCGGTCGGGGTGCTCAAATACAGCGACAGCGAGATCGTCGCCGTCCTCGACCGCGACCGCGCCGGCACCGTCGCCTCGGACCACCGGTCGGACCTCCCCGACGTTCCGATCGTCACGTCGATGGAGGAGGCCCCCGACGCCGACACGCTCATTATCGGCGTCGCGCCCATCGGCGGCGGCTTCGACGAGTCCTGGCGGCCGGACGTCCGGACCGCGATCGAACGCGGCTGCGACGTCGTCGCGGGGCTCCACTACTTCCTCTCGGAGGACGAGGAGTTGGCCGCCCTCGCCGGAGAGCACGGCGTCGCCCTCCGCGACGTCCGGAAGCCCGATCCGGACCTGGGCGTCGCGGGCGGCCGGAGCGCCGAGGTCGACGCCGAGGTGGTGTTGACGGTGGGCACCGACTGTAATGTAGGAAAAATGACAGTTTCGTTCGAGCTCGTCGAGGCGGCCCGCGACCGCGGCGTCGACGCGGGGTTCATCCCCACCGGCCAGACCGGGATTATGATCGCCGGCTGGGGGCATCCGATCGACCGGGTGGTCTCCGATTTCACCGCCGGCACGGTCGAGGAGATGATCCTCGAAGTCGGCGACGACCACGACGTCCTGTTCGTCGAGGGGCAGGGCAGCATCGTCCACCCCGCCTACTCCGGGGTCACCTGCGGGATCCTCCACGGCGCGATGCCGGATTCGATGGTGCTGTGTCACGAAACGGGCCGCGAAGCGGTCCACGGCTACGAGTCGTTCGATCTCCCCCCGCTCCCGGAATACGTCGACCTCTACGAGGAGCTGGCCGCGCCGGTCCACCGCAGCGAGGTCGTCGCCGGCGCGCTGAACACGAGCGGGATCGAGACCGACGACGGGGCGCGGGCCGCGGTCGACGACTACGCCGACGAACTCGACGCGCCCGCGACCGACATCGTCCGGTTCGACGCCGACCCGATCCTCGACGCCGTCCTCGGGGGGCGGTAGGGATGCTCGACGCCGAGTTCGAGCGGCTGTCGCTGCCGCTCGCCGATGAGTTCACTATTGCCCGTCGCACGCAGACGACCGCCGAGAACGTCGTGGTCCGGATCACCGACGACGCCGGAACCACCGGCGTCGGCGCCGCCGCCCCCGCGACGCACTACGGCGAGACGGCCGCGACTGTCGCGGCCGTACTCCCCGACCTGCTCTCGGTCGTCGAATCCGTCGACGACCCCCACGCACACCAGCGGATCGAACGCGAGCGCCGCGAGGTGGTTCGCGACAACCCCGCGGCCCACGCCGCGGTCGACATCGCGCTCCACGACCTCGCTGCGAAACGCCTGAAGATCCCGCTGTACCGCCAGTGGGGGCTCGACCCCGACGCGACCCCGAAGACGTCGTACACGGTCGGGCTCGACTCGACCGACCGGATGCGCGAGAAGGCGGCGGAGGCGGTCGGGGCGGGCCACGACGTGCTGAAGGTGAAGCTCGGAACCGATCGCGACGAGGAGATCGTCGCCGCGATCAGGGAAGCGGCACCTGACGTCCGGCTCCGCGTCGACGCCAACGAGGCGTGGACCCCGAAGCAGGCGATCCGGCGGATCGACGCGCTCGAAGCCCACGACGTGGAGTTCGTGGAACAGCCCGTGCCCGCCGAGGATCCCGAGGGATTCCGCCACGTGTACGAGCGGTCCGGACTGCCGATCGCGGCCGACGAGTCGTGTGTGACCCTCTCGGACGTCGCCGCAGTCGCCGACCGGACCGATATCGTGAACATCAAGCTGGTGAAGTGCGGCGGCCTCGGCCCGTCCCGCCGGCTGATCTCCGCCGCCCGTGCCCACGGGCTCGAAGTGATGCTCGGCTGTATGATCGAGACGAACGCCGCGATCGCGGCGGCGTGTCACCTCGCGCCGCTCGCGGACTACGCCGACCTTGACGGGTCGCTCCTGCTTGCGTCCGATCCGTACGAGGGCGTCCCGACCGACGGCGACGGGATCCACCTGTCGGCGCTCGACGACGAGGGACTGGCCGGGACGGGCGCGCGGCAGAGGGATTGATACTGTTGGCTATACCGACGTGACGATTTTCGACACGTCGGGGTGTCGAAATCCGTCACGTGACGACAGCCGACAGTACGAGGCTCGGGCGATTCGCGACCGAGAACTGGATCGCGCTGCCCGACCGGTGGCAGTTCACGCGACGACTGGCCCATCCGGCCGGGGTGGGACTTCTACGGTCTCTTTTACCTCATCCCCGGCAGTTCCGGTCCCAACTTCGTAGCACGGTTCCGCGAGCGAAGCGCTTAGGAGTGATTCCTTCGTACTGCGAGTATGAGCGGATCGGACCCACAGATCACGCTGTACCGACTTCAGGCGTGCCCGTTCTGCGAGCGCGTCGTCCGGGTGCTCGAAGATCTCGACCTCCCGTACCAGTCCCGCTTCGTCGAGCCGATGCACTCCGACCGAAACGTCGTCAAGCGCGTTTCGGGCAAGCGGAGCGTTCCCGCGATCGTCGACGAGAACACCGGGGTCACGATGTCGGAATCGGGTAACATCGTCGAATACCTCGAACACACCTACGGCGACGGGAGGGCGGCCTGATGGATCTGGGATTCGAGGTCACGGACCTCCCGGCGAGCGACCACCCCGCCCCCGGCGACGTCGCACCCGAGTTCACCCGGCCGCTCGTCGGCCCGGAGTTCTGGGCGGACACGTCGCTGTCGACGGTCGTGGCCGAGGGGCCAACCCTGCTCGTCTTCCACCCGATGGACGGCGCGTTCCCGACGACGTACATGTGGAACGCGATCGACGACCACGGGTTCGCCGACGACGTCACACTGGTCGGCGTTTCCGCGTCGTCGCCGTACGAGCACAAGGCTCTCCTCGAGGAGCGCGCCGAGGACGCCCGGTTGTTTTCCGACCCCGACGCGGGCGTCGCCGCGGCGTACGGCGTCGAGAACGAACTCGACGGGATGGCGGGCGTGACCGAGCACCGTCCCGCCGTGTTCCTGCTCGACTCCGACCGGACGGTCCGGTACGCGTGGGTCGCCGACGAGTGGCCCACCTTCCCCGACTACGAGGAGATCGCCGACGCGATCGCCGACCACGTGTAGGCGGCCGCGGGTTTCACTTCGGCCTCAAACATCCCGCGTGAGCCCCGCTCGGAGGTCCCGGCCGAAGTAATGCCCCACGATCGACACGAGCAACCCCGCACCCGTCCCGACGCCGACGATCGCGACGCCGTAGTCCGCGAGCACCCGCACCGCGACCGGCGCGAATATGCTGGTGAGGGTTCCCAGTAGGAACGCCACCCCCGCCGCGATCGCACCCGCGACCCCGACCTCCAGATACCGGCTCCGGGAGCCGACCGTTCCGACCGCGAACGCGACCGCGAACAGTCCGAGGAACCGCCCGATCGACCCCACGATCGGGATCGATCCTCCAACGATCACCCCGGCGAGCGAGGCGACGAGAACCACCAGAAACGACCGAAGCGACACGGAGGGACTGGAGGGCGACGGCACCAGCCCGCGGAGCCGGCCTTCGGCGGTCGACGCCTCGGGTGCGCTGCCGGCGTCGGTCCGCACGTCGTTACTAACGTCGCCTCCGAGGTCGTCGTCGAGCAGATCGGCGGGGTCGTCGTAGTCGGGCTCCCGTTCGTTCGAGCGTTGCATACCGTACCATGGGCGTCGCGCGTGGTTACTCTTGTGCCTGCCTCGGTTCGCTCGTTCCTGCGCTGCGTGCGTCGTCTCGCTCGTCGAGCCGACGGGGGCTTCCGAGGCGTCCACGATCGTCCCACCGGCGAATCGTACCTCACCGGAACCGTATCGACAGCAATGGAGTGGATTCAAGTCCGCGCCGGGGATACTGCCGGGTATGAATCCCGGAGACCGCGTCCGCGTCGAGCGCGCGGGCGTCACGAACGAGGGCGTGTTGATGCCGTCCTCGACCCCGGACCACCTCGTGGTCAAGCTCGATGGCGGGTACAACGTCGGGGTCGCACGCGCCGAGGCCGACGTCGAAACGCTCGAATCCGACGTCTACGACGTCGAGTCCGCGCAGTCGGAGTCCGACACGTCCCGGATCGAGTTCGATCAGGATCTTCCCACGATCTCGCTCATCTCGACGGGGGGGACGATCGCCTCCACGGTGGATTACCGGACCGGCGCCGTCACCGCGCAGTTCGACGCCGAGGACGTGCTCCGTGCGGTGCCGGACCTCGCCGGCCGCGCCAACTACCGCGGGCGGGTCGTCGCCAACATCCTCTCGGAGAACATGACTGCCGACGTGTGGCAGGACCTCGCCGAGGCCGTCGCCGAGGAGATCCGCGCGGGCGCCGACGGCGTGGTGGTGATGCACGGCACCGACACGATGCAGTTCACCGCGTCGGCGCTGTCGTACATGCTCGAGACGCCGGTCCCGATCGTCTTCACCGGAAGCCAGCGCTCGGCCGATCGGCCCTCCTCCGACAACGTGATGAACGCGGTCTCGGCCGTCGAGGCCGCAACGTCCGACGCGGCCGAGGTGCTCGTGTGTATGCACGACTCGACCGCCGACGACGCCTGCGCGCTTCACCGGGGCACCCGCGTCCGGAAGAACCACACCTCCCGGCGGGACGCCTTCGAGACCGTCGGCGCCGACCCGATCGGAACCGTCGACTACGACACCGGAGCCGTCGAACTCCGGGGTGAACACACGGCGCGCGGCGCACCCGACCTCGAGGTGCGGACGGCACTGAACACCGACGTCGACCTGCTCAAGTTCACCCCCGGGTTCGATATCGACCGCCACGCGACGATGCTCCGCGAGGCCGACCTCGACGGCCTCGTGATCGAGGGGACCGGGCTCGGCCACGTGCATACCGACCTCATCCCGCTCGTCGCGGAGTTGGTCGACGACGGCGTCGTGGTTGCGATGACGAGCCAGTGTCTGGACGGGCGCGTCTGCGACCGGGTGTACGACACCGGCCGCGACCTGCTCGACGCGGGCGTCGTCGAGGCGGGCGACACCCTCCCGGGGACGGCGAAGGTGAAGCTGATGTGGGCGCTGGCGCACCTCGACGACCCCGCAGCGGCGATGGGACGGTCGATCGCGGGCGAACTTCAGGCGCGGTCGGTCCCCTGGACGTAGCTGTCGCGGACGGTCGACTGCGCGGCCGACGAAGGATCCGACGAGGACACCACCAGAGTATGCCCGACGACTCCATGTTCACGCTGCAAGCCACCGACTCCAGCGAGGTCACTGATGCTGCCAGCGCCGACGATGCTGCCGACGCCAGCGAGGTCACTGATGCTGCCAGCGCCGACGATGCTGCCGATGCTGCCAGCACCGACGATGCTGCCGATGCTGCCGGCGCCGACGATGCTGCCGATGCCGCCGGCGC
>CAZDEJ010000078.1:0-10086 GCA_964504395.1 uncultured Halobellus sp.
GCCGGCGACCTCGACGAGATCGCCGAGTTCGGCGGCGACGACGTCGCGGCGGCGGTCGAGAACCTCCGGGCGGTGCTGGCTGCGGCCGACGACTTCGGTGCCGACGAGTTCTGTGAGGTGTCGCTGACGACGGCTCGGGGGCTCGACTACTACACCGGCGTGGTGTTCGAGTGTTTCGACGCCACCGGCGAGGTCTCCCGGTCGGTGTTCGGCGGCGGCCGGTACGACGACCTGATCGGGAGTTTCGGCGGCCAGCCCACCCCAGCAGTCGGGGTCGCCCCCGGGCTCGCGCCGCTATCGCTGCTCTGCCAGCACGCCGGGGTCTGGCCCGAAGAGACGCTCGCGACCGACTACTACGTCCTCACGGTCGGCGACACCCGCGAGGTGGCCGCGCGGATCGCTCGTGACCTCCGGGCGGCGGGCAACGTCGTCGAAGTCGACGTCTCCGGCCGGAGTTTCGGCGCCCAGATGGGGTACGCCGACGGGATCAACGCCGAGACGGTCGTGATCGTCGGCGAGCGCGACCTCGAGAACGGCGAGGTGACGGTGAAGGATATGCAGTCGGGCGACCAGACCACGGTCCCCGTCGAGTCGTTCCCGGGTGACGCCGCGTCGCCGACGTACGACGACATCGCGTAGGTGCAGTCGTGCGCGCCTTCCGGATCGCCTACGACGGCCGGCCGTTCCACGGATTTCAGCGTCAGCCATCCGTTCCGACCGTCGAGGGCCGGCTGTTCGACGCGCTCGACTCCCTCGGCGTGTTCGACCGCGCCGAATCGACCCGGCCCGCGGGCTACGCGGCGGCCGGACGCACCGACGCCGGGGTGTCGGCGACGGCCCAGACTGTCGCCTTCGAGTGTCCCGAATGGTGCACGCCACGCGCGCTGAACGGCGACCTTCCGGCCGACATCCGAGCCTGGGCGTCGGCACCGGCGCCCGACGGCTTCCACGCGACCCACGACGCGACCCGCAGGGCGTACCGCTACCACCTGTACGCCCCCGGCCTCGACGACGACCGCGCCGCCGACGCCGCGACGATCCTCCACGGTGAACACGACTTCCACAACCTCACACCCGACACGTCGGGGACGGTCCGGGACCTCTCGGTCGACACCGACCGGGACGGGGCCGTTCTCGAGGTCGACGTCGCGGCCGACGGGTTCCCCCGGCATCTGGTCCGCCGGCTCGCCTCGGTTATCCGGGGAGTCGGCACCGGCACCCGGTCGCCGGCGTGGGTGCGTCGGCTGCTGGGGCCGGCAGCAGTGGACGGTCCAGAGGGCGTTCCGACGGCACCGGCCGAACCGCTGGTGCTGACCGGCGTCTCGTACCCCTCTCTGGCGTTCGAC
Source organism: uncultured Halobellus sp. (assembly GCA_964504395.1). Taxonomy (GTDB): domain Archaea; phylum Halobacteriota; class Halobacteria; order Halobacteriales; family Haloferacaceae; genus Haloquadratum. The sequence goes on from CAZDEJ010000078.1 coordinate 1,347, forward strand.
CGGGACCGGGTGGCGTCGGCGTCGGCCGCAGAGGTGTTCGGCGACCGGCGGCGAGACGCACTGGTTCGTACCCGGGTCACCGGTCGGTTAGCATCCGTGGCGGAAGCCGATCCCGACGCACTGTGACCCCCGTTGCCGGGCGCGCAGCGCGGGACATCCGCGAGTCGTCCGGCGATCCTACCCTGGCGACGGATCCGAGCCCACGGAAATGTTTATACTGGTTCGTTTATCAACCTGTTAGTATGTCTACCGGGGATCCGCGGGGTCAGGATGACGAACTCACTCTACCGGACAATATTATCGGGATCGGCAACGCCGGCAAGACGGCCGTGACTCACTACCTCTCACAGGACTGGATCGTTGAACGGGCCGTTGGTGGGCTCAACGACGAAGACGAGTTCAGAGCGTTCATCATAGACACTGCGACCGACGAACAGTCAACCGACGAACGCGAGGTCGAACGCATCAACAAAAACGTCGAGCAGGTCGCCGAGTCGTTCGGCAAGAACCCGGACCTGATCGACACGGGAATCGACTACATCAACCCGCTCGACGACGCCTCGGACAGGTTCATCTCCAGGACCGGCCTGACTTCAAAGGCGACCGTCGAGACGATCGCCCGGAACGACAGTATCACGGCGTGGTGGCTGGAGAACAACTCGGACATGTTGACCGATGGGTACGGACAGGGTGTTCTCCGTCGTCGTGGATTGAGCAAAGCGCTGTACCACGCCAGCCGGGCCGCCAAGAGCGGGTCCGACGTCAATCTGAACGACATCTCGCGAAACCTCTCCGGGAGTTCGAACGACCGGACGGCGACGATGGTCGTCGGACTCGGCGGCGGCACCGGGTCGGGGACGTATCTCGACCTCGCAAAGCATCTCACCGACGAGGTCACGGAACTCAACCTGGTCGCGTCGATCCCCGGACTTGAAGAGAAGAACCGCCGGACGGCGAACTGCTTCGCCGCCCTCTCCGAGTTGGAATACCTCGCGCTCAATGGCAATAATCCGTTCACGAACATCGTCTTGGTCCCGTTCGGGCCGGCAAAGCAGCTCTCCAACAAGGAAACGTTTCTCGACGCGCTCGTGCAGGCCATCATCGCCCGGGAGTCGACCACCAACGATTTCACGGAGTTTCTCAACGAAGCCAGCGCGCAACCGATCCCCAAGAAGTTCGCGCCGTTCACCGTTGCCATCCCGCAGATCCTTCGGTACGACGTCGGCGACATCCGGGAGCAGGAGGAGGCGATCGAGGAGTACCGGAAGTCGAAACGCGAGACGCTTGACGCAGAGATATCACTGTACGAGGCGATCCACGACTACTTTACCGAGGAGTTGGGGGGAGAGGTCGGCGATCTGCTGACCGAGGTCCAGCGGAACAACACGGTCGGAAACGAGCAGTTCGCCCTCAGCGGGAGCGAGGCCAGTTCGCTCCGGAACCGGCTCGAGGACCTCCGGTCGTGGATCGAGGACGAAGACCGGTTCGGCAGCGTCAACAACGATGCCTTGGTCACCTGGCGGAAGCAACTCGGCCAGTGGATCGACAAGGAGCAAGAGCAGAACAGCGACCGTTCACAGGAGGAAATCAAAAAACAGCTCGTCACACGCATTCCGGAGCGGGTAGAGAGCCTCAGGCCGGTCGCGGACGTCTACGCCAGCGAACCGTCGGAACGGAAGCTTGCGAGCGTCATCCGTGACGAACTCCGGACGATCAAGCTGCGTGCGAACCTCCTTCGGGCGCTGAAAGTGATCGACGAGCAGGAGGTAAGGGAGGCGGTTGACTCGGCGATCGACCCGGACGCCGACGGATACATCGGGTCCCGGCAGCTCGAAGACCGCGTCAACAGCCTGAATCGCGAGATCGACACCCACGAGTCCAACCTGGAGGTTCTGGACGATCTCGAAGGCGAACTCGAGGACGTCCGGGACCACGTGATGGAGTCGTGGCACGATTCCGTTGCAGACGACCTGGCGCTGCTGGTAAAGCTCGACACCAACGCTGACAACGTCCGGGAGCGGCTCCAAGGCCTCAACGGCGAGTTCGAGGACCAACTCCGGACGATCTCGCAGGCCAGCAGCCCGGACAACGTCCCCGCCGGCGGGTTGAGCTTCAATTTCGACCGGCTCAACGAACAGCTTCGTGACATCGGCGTCGACCCCATCGACGGGCAGCAGATCACCGACTCCATCGAGCAGACGAAACGCGCCTACGAGGTCTGGCACGAGATCAACAACGGGGGCGGACTGCTTGGGAAGATCGGGTTCGGCGACAAGCAGGAGAAGGAAAACGAATACGTCGCGTACGTCGACGCGATCGACGACAGCTACGTCGAGATCACTCCGACGGGCGAGCGCGGCGATTTCGAACAGGACTTCAGTTGTGCTCCCGCCGCCGAGGGGCTGTTCGAGGAGGTCGTCTCGGAGATCGAGGAGAAGCGCCAGCGGGTCCGGCGCCGGATCGTTCAGGAGTTCAAGAGTGCCATCTCGGAGTTCGAGGCGATGGACGTGGTGGAGGATCACCGCGCGCGATGGGGTGATGACGACTTCGACCTTTCGTGGCCGGGCGACACCGGTGACGCCGTCCCGACGCTCCGTGACCGGCTGGAAAACCTCGACACCGAATCCGCCGACGCGGTGCTTGAGGACCTGATGGCCGACGGCACCGGTTACGGGGACCCCGGCATAGCCTACGTTGCGTTCACCGACGCGCACCTCGGACCGATCGAAGCGAAGCGCTCCGAACTGAACGATCGGATCGAGACGAAGCGGCAGCGCGCACAGGTCTATGACTCGCTCCGGGACGTCGTGGTCCAGTACGACGACGCGTTCGATGGCACCGGACCCGCCCGCCCGGAGGTAGACGACGCACAGCGTCTTGACGCCACCTCCGACACCGACAGCCCGTACGTCACGAAGGTCGAGGCGGACGACCAACTCAGCCTGCTGCAGTACGAGGACATCGCGGACTCGGGCGTCTGGACCGACCGGAGTATGGAAAACGAGAAGTACAAGATCGGCCGGTTCTTCGAGAAGCGGTTCGCGGAGAATGCCATCACGGACACCAACATGAACTGCCTCGCGAACCGCTTGATCGAGACCAAAAACGTCGGCGGGGAGTACACCGACGCCACTAGCACCAGATACGACGGCCACTACGTCGGGAACATCTACATGAGCCGTGCGTTCCCCGATCAGGAGGATCCCGGTGACGATATCTTCCAGTCGATTCAGGACGTCTTCCGCGACTCGAACCTCCACTTTCGGGATGGCGGGGACGGCTACACCCACGAGTCGAAGGCGTACGGCGCCCCGTGGGACCTCTCTATGATCACGTTTATCGGCGGGATCTTCCTCGACAACCTCTACCCGGTGATCCAACCGAGCGACGGCTACCTCTCGTCGTACGACTCCCAGCGCGCCGAACTCGCCGAGAGCGTCCGGATCCGCCACGTCCACGGGGTTGATGGCCGCGACGAATCGGTCGGCTCCCCGGGAGAGGGCGGGTACGTCTACCGGGACTCGATGCTCGATCTCGAGGATCCGGAGGACCTCTACAGGCTGATCGACGGCAACGAGGAGGAGATCGTCGAGATGCTCATCGACGAGTACGTGGGACAGACGACGTTCCCGAGTTCTATCGACCTCAGCTCCGACAAATGAGTCAGTCGGGATCCCGGCGCGCGGAGGCGCTCCGGTTGGTAGCCGCACTCGTCGCTATTCTGGCCGCAACGGCGGTGGCGGCCCGCATGCTGATCGCGGCGTGGGACACCCACGGACTGGTGTACCACCTCGTCCACGGGTTCAGCCGGACGATGGGGTGGGGTATCAGGGGGACAGTGGTGTTCGCTGCGCTGATCGGTGTCGTGCTCGTCATCGCGTTCGCGCTCGACGAGGACAAACACGTCCAAGGGATTCTGCTACTTGCGGCGATCGTTCTGGTGTTCGTCCCCACGCTGATCCTGCTGGAGCGGTGGCGGATCGACTTCCTGACGTACCCGATGGCGGCCGTGGCGGGGGGTGTTGCCGGCGTCGCCGTGGTCGCGGTCGGCGGAACTGCGCCGCCGTTCAGCGACGGCCGGGTGTCGTTCCCGAACGCTGCCAGGGGGTTGTACGTCGTCGCCGCGACGGGTGTGGTCATCGGATTCATCGAACGGTACCTCCCCTACGAGAGCCCCATCGTCGTCGTACAGAACACCCCGACGGTTGATCAGGTCGCCGGCGGGGCCCTGACCCCGATCGTCGACCTCGTTGCGGTGTCGGCCGTCGTCTATCTGATGGGGTATTTCACGCGATACTCCGACGTTACCGACGTCGTCATCTCCTCGCCGGACGACCGGACGGTCTCCGGCTTTTTGGGGGGACTCTACAACGCCGCCAAAGAGCGGTACAGCGCGACTACCCTCCAAGGCGGCGAGATGTTGAACGCCATGCGGGCCCAGCAGAACCCACCGCCGGCAACCGGACGGGTGGCGTTCCAGTTCCAACCGGGCGACGGCGCCTTCGTCCGCCGGCGGGAGGTAAGCTACGACAACATCCGGCCGGTGACAGAAGACGACGCCGACGCCATCGAGGCGGTCGCCGAGGAGCGCTCCTCACTCGGGTCCCGGCTCTGGCTCGGGTTCAGGCGTCAGTTGCTGCTTGCGGCCCCCAGCGCGCTCCGGTCGGTCATCAGGCGGTCCGGCGGACTCCACTTGGACCGGTTGGTCGGGGCGGACGTCATTCTACTCTTAGCCCCCGTCGACGAGATGATCGATCAGTACGCCGCCGAGGACGGAGCTGAGTTCGACGAGTCGTGGATCACCACTCCCCACTACCTCCGGCCGGAGGAGGACGGCCGCCAGGCGGGCGTGTACCACCGGATCGGGGCGGCGTGCACCGGGTCGTCAATGCCGGACGTCTACGTGGTCGCCACCGGCGCCGACGCCGCGCTCGATATCCACGGCGGGGAGCGGATCGACAGCGACTCGTTCTTCAGGTTCCTCCGGACCGACGTGCTCGGGTTGGACGCGTCGTTCCGGACGCGTGTGCTCCCGGTCGTCGGCACTGGCAACGAGTCGGAGGGGTACGACGACGTGTTGGGACGGCTGTAAGCCCGACGTACTACCACAGGGGATGGCTTTTATTGCCGCCCCGGCATACCGAACTCACATGGCCTCGTTCCCGACGCTTGCACCCTCAAACAGGAGACACCGGCGACTCGCGTTCGTCGCCTCGATCGGGCTGTTGCTCGTCGCCAGTCTGTCCGTAATCGAGCTTCTCACGGCTGCGTGGAACGGCAATGCCGATGGCGCGCCGTGGCCCTTGGCCCGACATCTGGTCTTCGGCGGCATCGACGCGGTCGGCATCGACCCAACCGTCTTCTACTACATCCCCCTCGGGGTGTTCGTCGGCCTCGTTGTCGGCCTCCTCTTGGACTCGTTCAAATACATCCAAGGGCTGATCATCGCCGCTGCGACCCTTCTTGCGGTCCCGTTGGTGTTCATCCCCCGCGGCGTCGTCGCCGGGCCGCTGGCGTCGAGTTTCGGGGCTAACACGGCACTCATGCTGCTTCTCGCCGCAGCAGCGACGCTCCGTGCTGGCGGCGTCACCTTCGATCGGCTCGACGCAGGCCGACGGGAGTTCCCCCGGATTCCAAAGCTCATCTTCTGGCTCACTGCTGTACTCGCGGTCTTCGGGCTGTTCGAGGCGCACGTGAGCTACGTGGGGCCGATCCGGTTCGCTCCGGAGGCCGGAGAGCTTACAACGCTACCGTTCAGTTTCAAGGGGTTCATCTGGGAGGGGGTTGCGACACACCTCGCCGGCGTGGTTGTACTCCTGCCCGCCCTCCGGTATTTCACGATGTACGAACGGGGGCTGAACGTCATCATGCTCGGCCCGAAACGCAGCGGCAAGAGCGCGGTGTTCGGAGGGCTCCACCTCTACATCCGTGACAACGTCGACGAGCAGAGCGCGGCCGCGGCCCGCGTCAGTCGGCTGCGACAGAGTATCGAGAGCGAACAGTTCCCGGACCCGACGCCGGCGACCCTCCAATCGGGCGCCGACGGCTCCGGGGGGAGCCAACCGATGCTGCTCGAACTGCCGTACTCGTGGGGACGGTTCATCCCGACCCGCGTCCGGTTCAGCGTTGTCGACTACCCCGGCGAGGCCCTGGAGGATATCCTTGCGGAGGTAATGGAGAAGGCGACACAGCAGATTCAGGGTGGCGACGCGGAGATGGCCACGGACGGGGGCGAACGGGAGGGGTCGGACTTCGGCGACATCCCCTTTTCGGGCGACGAGGATGATGATGAGGATTCCGACTCCGCGGACGACGACTCCGCCGTCGAGTGGGGCACGTCCTCGGGAAGCGACGCCGACACTGCCGAGGGCTCGCGGTCCGGGGATACTGCCGGAACCGGACGCACAGCACCGTCAGAGAACGGAAACGCCGCAACGGCGACGGAGCCGGCCTACGGCGGCTCCGGGTCCGATGACCCCTTCGGCGACCGCTCCGGCGGATTCGGAACCAACTCCGAGGGTGACCTCTTCGACGACGGGAGCGACGGCGATGCCGCTTCCACAGTCGATCCGAAGTCGTCGTGGGCAGCGGCGACGCGAACTGTCCGGGAGGCCACGAACCTCTCGGAGATGATCCCCGGGATCCGGGGGTGCGTCCACAACGCCGATCGAATCGTGCTGACCCTCCCGCTGGATGACTTCGTCGCACCGGTAATCGCCCGCGGGAACGTCCCGCCGTATCTTCAGGATCGCGTGATAACGCCGGAGGAGTTCAACGATTACCGCCGGAGCGAGATCCGCCCCATCCGCTACGAGGGACGGACTTACGCCATAAAGGGGCCCAACCGCGACGATGTCTCCGATTACCTCCATTGGTACGAGGCGATCCGGGCGATCTACCCCGAGAAGGATATCGTGATCCTGGGAACGATGGCCGACTGGATGCTCGAGGACTTCGGGGCGAACCAGGAGTCGAGCGCGGCACCACAGGCCGACGGCTACCGGGAGTTCTGCGACTACGTTCGCGACGAGATCATCCGGGAGCAGACGCCCGAGGCGAACCAGTTGTTCGGGGGTCGACGGGATCCAGACCCGCTGTACCTGCTGTGGTACGACATCGAAAACGAGGCGCCGGCGGGGACCGACGAGCTACGGATCGACGTCGGTGGTCCCTCGTCGGTGCTCAAGGGCGCCCGCCAGTTCATGGAGCGGATCAACCAGTGATCGTGGGCCGATGAGCCGGTTCCGACTCTACGGCAGCGGGGGACGCCCAGTGTATGACTCCGCCGGCGAGCCGGAGGACCGGCGGCTCGAGCGGATCAAACGGGAGTTCAACGCGGGCGTCGCGGCGTTCTACGACCCCGGTGCGGGGCTCGTGCGCACACAGGTCAAGATCCACCGCCGCAGTCCCGAGCAGTTCGTTGCGACGTACCAGTCCGAGCCCGACGACGACCTCCTGGCGACGCTGTTCGACCGCATCGAGGGCTTGTCCGAGCGCCGAGGGTGGACGATCCAGCGGGGGATCGGCGGAACACAGGCGCTGTATGACGCCCTCGAGAACGGCTCCGCGTTCGGCTCGGATGCGCTCACGGCGGTTGAGGCTGATCTCGCCGACCGGTCGGTTGACTCGAACACCGTCCGGGAGGCCGTCGATGCATTGGGTGCGGTGGACCTTGCGGTTCCGGACTACGACGTCGCGGCGGCGACGCTGGCGTACGTCCGCGAGACGTTTCCGAACTACGCTATCGCAGTCTCCGAGTCGACGGACATCGAGACGATTACCGGCGCCGACGTGATCATCAGGCCCTCGGGAAGCGTCGACCGAGTCACCCCCGGCTCGGAGTTCTCGGCGTGGCTGGAGCGCCACCGGGTGGCGGCCGCGACGGCGGCGCTTGACGATGCGGTCGAGTCGGCGGCCGCGGGATTCGAGTCGGCATCGACCCCCACCCCGGCCGGCGTTGCGGCCGCGGTCAACCGGACGGCCCCCGCCTCGGAGTTGGGGGTGCGTGCGGTCCCGCCGTCGGCACCGGCGGTCACTCGCCGCGAACTCCGGCAGACGCTCTCCTATGGTATTCCCAGCGGTGTCATCGTGGGCGCAGCCGCTGGAGGTGTGTGGTCGATCGTGGGGTCGGTTCCGCAGTGGCTGCTCGGGGTCGGATGTCTCCTGGCTGTGGCGGTGTGGGCCGGTTCGCTTCTGGCGGTCCGGCTGGCCGACGATCCCGACCGCGTGCGGGACGTGCCGGGGACTGACTCCGGATCCGGGTCCGAGGCAGTCGCGGCAGCGCTCTCGCGACTTGCTGCCGTCGGCAGCGCCGACGCCGCCCGGGAGGCGCTCGCGTCCGCGCTAGATCCCTACGGCGTCACACTCGAGCCCGAAGGCGACCGGGACCGGCGGCGCCGGCGGGCGATCGGAGGTGCCGTCGCAGTGTCAGCGGTCGCCTGCGCGTTCGGGTTCGCAGTCGTCACAGTCCTGCTGTGACAGGCTTGGTTTGAATCCTCCGCCCGGACTAAAGGGCGTCACCAGAACGCCACGCGTTCTGGGTGCCCGCCAGACGTAGTCCGGCGACGAGGATTCCACGAAGGGGGTATTCGGGTCGCGCGTTTCCTCCGGGGTTCAGATACGCTTTCGCCTGACCCGTCGAAGGTCACCACCGAGTTCTGACATCTTCCCACGAGTGAAGTCGTGGGGTTCCACGGTCACAGACCGTGCCCACGACGGAGCGGTTCCCCACTCACCGACG
>CAZDEJ010000079.1:0-10053 GCA_964504395.1 uncultured Halobellus sp.
AGAGGATCCCGAGTTGGATCGGGATCGCGGTCCCGCGGACCACGTTCGTCTTGAGAAGCCCCACGAGGTACTCCACGGTGCCGGTGTTCTGCGTCACCTCGAACGTCCACGTGTTGTTGAGGACGTACGAGAGAACGATGGTGATCTCGATGGAAAAAAGCGCCGCGAGGAGGTAGAACAGCCCCGCGACGTTGATGAAGACCCACAGCAGCACCTGCTGGATCCCCGCAGTCACGGCCCCGACAACGACGAACCGACGGAGCTGGAGCGCGAGCGGCCCGGAGTGGAGGTTTCGGAGGAAGCGGCGAAGCATCTACCGGTAGCCGAGCGCCTCCAGACGAGCCCCGAGGTCGCCGTCGACCTCGGTGCCCGGGTCCGCGCTCGAGGCGCTCCCCTGAAGCAACTCCGCGTGGGCGTCGACGATCGGACGGTACCGGTCGACCGCCGCCGTCGCCTCGTCGTCGGGGTCGACCGACCGATCGGTCGTCTGGCTCGGGTCGGTGGGCCGGTGGTACAGCGTCTCCGCGCCCGTCCCGGTGTTCCGGATGTAGGTCCAGTCGCGGTCGCGGACGCTCACGAGCAGGTCGCCGTCGTCGAGCGACCGGGGGATCGGCTGGGTCGTGACCTCCTCGCCGCGTACGGTGACGGAGACGATCGGGTCGTCGGGCGGCGCATCGCCGTCAACGACGGCGGGGACGAGCGACGTTCCCTGCCACAGTTCCGGAGTGTCGACGCCGAGCAGGTCGGCCACCGTCGGGGGGATGGCGTCGAGTCCGACCTGGCCGTCGACACGGCCGCCGTCGACACCCGGGATGTCGACCATCAGCGGAACCCGGATCAGCTCGTCGTAGAGCTTGGGGTAGTGGGCGAGGTGACCGTGGTCCTGGAACTCCTCGCCGTGGTCGCCCGCCACCACAACCGCGGTCCCGTCGTCGAGATCGTTCGCCGAGAGCGACTCGAGCACCCGGCCGATGCTGTCGTCGATCTGGCGGATCGCGGCCTGATACAGCGTCCGAAGCTCCCCGAGAGTCCGGTCGTCGACCTCCCACCCCAACCCGGTTCGGGTGTGGGCGTGGAGCATCCGATGGGTGCCTAAGAGGCCGTCCGAGACCTCCCGGATGTACCGCGGTGCCGGGACGTATGGCGTGTGGGCGTCCATGTAGTGAATCCACAGGAAGAAGGGCTCCTCGGCGTCGTCGAGGAAGTCGGTCGCGGCCCTCTCGACGTCGAACATCCGGGAAGTGTCCAGAAAGGGGCGGTCGTCGGTGTTGCCCGCGAGCCGCGACCGGACCCGTCGGATCGGCGAGGCTGCGAACTGGAGCCACGCCTCCACCGTCGGGTGGGTGGCGAGGTACCGGCTGTAGATGCTCGACCCGACGCTTGCGACGAACGGCTCGAACTCGTCGAACCCCTCGTCGTACCCCCAATGTGAGGTGAGAAAGCCGTTTGCGGCGTTGAACCCGGCGGTCGCGACGCCGTCATCGGAGACCGCCCCAGCGAGAGTCGGGGCGTTCTCGACGCCGATCTCGCCGGTATCGGCGAACACCGGGCGGGAAGCGAGGATCGACGGGAACGAAAACGGCGTCCAGTTTCCGGTGGCGAAGGCCCGCTCGAAGACCGTCCCGTCCGCCGCGAGGTCGTCCATCACCGGAGTGTGTCGGTCCCCGTCGTACGCGCCGATCGCATCGGCCCTGAGCGAGTCGACCGTGACGAGGATGACGTTCGAGACCGATGTGTCCGTGTGCATGGATTGGGTCGGATGTCGACCCGGGTTGTCGGGCCGACACGCCGCGTTATCTCTGCTACGACTCCTAGGGCCTATATATTTCCTGGATTGCTGCTACCCCTGCTCACTGGCGCGTAGCCCGCGGATACCCGCCGTATCAGTTCAGCCACCGCCGGCCGAGCGCGAACCCGCCGCCGAGGGTCAGCCCCCACAACACGTGGCCGATCAGCCCGGCCGCGGTGAGGTTCGGCACCGGCGTCCGAACCCCGAGGACGCGCAGCCAGATCGGCATCACCAACCCCGCTGCGACGAGCCAGACGGCGACGCCATACGCCGTCCCGAGTCCGGCCGCCGGGAGCACGCGCGACCGGTAGCGGACCAGCCGTGATCCTGCGAGAAGCGCAACGAACCCCAGCCCGAACACCAGGCTGTGGAACATGTGGACCGTCCACCCGACAACCGGCGACGGCGACCCGTAGAGCACGCCGATAACCGGAATCGAGCCCTGGAGCGTGGTCAGCGGGATCCCCATCACGACCGCCGCACACGCCGCCGCAACTGCGCCGATTCGAAGCGAACCCGTCGGGACGCCGGTGTCGATCGAGCCGACACGGACCCCGTCGGGCGCCCGGTGGCGCCGGAACGTGAGCCCGATCCCGACGCCGTCGCCCTCGATACCCGGGGTGACGGTGACGTCGGCGTTCGACTCCGTCGCGAGCAGCCGGACGATCGTCAGTCCGAACCCCGACCCGGGGTCGTCGTACTCCGGGAGCGTGCCGTCGAGAAGGATCCGGCGCTGTCGGTCGGGCAGCCCGTCACCGTCGTCGGCGACGGTCACAGAGACCTCGTCCCAGCCGCACTCGACGGTGACCTCGGCCATCGGGGCCGCCGAATCGTTGTGTTCGACGGCGTTCGAGAGCAGGTGGTCGAAGAGGGACTCGATCCGGTGGGGGGCCACCACCGCGGGGCCGTCGGTGTCGTCGACGAGCCGGATCTCGGCGTGTGGATACGCCACTCTCGCGTCGGCAACGCACGTTTCCAGCACCGCCGAGACGTCGACAGTTTCGGCCGTACCGGGTCGCGACAGCCGTGCGAGTTCGTCGACGGCGTCGTTGATCCGGCTAGCACTCCGCTCGATAGCGCCGGCGGCGTCGGCCACACCTCCGCCGTCCGCGGCCGCGTCGTCGGTGGCCGAGCCACCGGCCCTCGCCCGGCCGTCACCGGGTCCGCTATCGTCCGTTCGGTCTCCGACGAGGTCGGCGTACCCGCGCACGATGTTCAGCCCGTTGAGCACCTCGTGGCGGAGGATCCGGTTCAGGAGCGTGAGCCGGTTGTTCCGGGCCTCGAGTTCCCGACTGCTGGCGCGCCGTCGCGAGGCCTGGACGCCGGTGATAGTGCCGCCGACTGCGCCGGTGAGGACGAGATCGAGCGCGAGCCCGAGGCTCGTCCCGTCGGCGAGCATCATCGGAACGCCGGCGCCCGAGAGCGACACCGTGACCGCGACGCCCGTGGCGGCGGTCCCGAACAGACACCACCGGGCGACTGTGGGGCCGTGGGTCCGTCCCCACTCGCTGACCGCGACCGCAACCCCGAACGCCGAAAGCGAGAGCCCGACGATCAGAAACGGGAGGTCGCCGAGGAGGAACGTCGTGGACGCCGCCGTGGTCGAGGCGGCCGTCGCAGACCGCGTCAGGAGGAATCCGACGGCTGCGACCGTGACCCCGCTTGCGACGCCCCGGACTCGAGCGGTGGTCCGTGGCATACGCCGAATCACGTGACGTCCACACATTAAGATTGTTCGCGTTGGTGTCCGACCCGCATGTCCGTCGGCGGCGCCCCCGCTCCGGCCGATTTATGCCCGACGGGAAGGAGATGTAAGTATGTCCTCGAACCGGAAGGGCGACCGCCGGGAGCGCGAACTCGTCAATCGTCTCGACGAGGCGGGGTTTGCGGTGATGCGCGCCCCCGCGTCGGGGTCGGCGACCGACCGCGAACTTCCGGACGTGCTCGCCGGCAACGGGGAGACGTTCTACGCCATCGAAGCCAAATCCAGCTCCGGCCGACCGATATACCTCTCCGGCGAGGAGGTGGAGGCACTGATCTACTTCGCGCGGAACTTCGGCGCGAAGGCCCGGATCGCCGTCCGGTTCGACCGCGAGGCGTGGTACTTCTTCCACCCCGGTGACCTCCATACCACCGACGGCGGTAACTACCGGGTAAAAAGGGAGACCGCGCTCGCGGAGGGGGAGGGGTTCGAGTCGTTCGTCGGCGGCCCCGCGCAGGCCCGGCTGACCGAAGTCGGCGATGGCGATGCGAACGGCGACAGCGACGACGACGACCGTACGGGGGGCGGAGGTACAGACGGCGCGGGCGGCAGTGAGGGGAGCGAGGCGAGCGGCGGCCCCGACGGTACGGGTACCGACACCGGCCGGTGAGACGCCGCCCGTCACGCCCGGGTTCGGGCGCGGGATCGCATCCGAAGCCCTTTTGAGACGGCCAGCGGAACCCGGAGGTATGGATATCGACGCGGAGATGCGCCGGAAGATTGCCGTCTCCATCGTCTCCGTCGGTGCGTTCTTCGCGCTCTTCATCGGCATCGGAGCCACGTTCGGTCCCGATCTCGGCGAGACCGGCGGGCTCGTGCTTGTCGGTACGATCGTGCTCTTCATCGTCGCGATGGCCGGAGTCGGCGTGTTTCTGGACGGGTGATCCCGGGTGCTGTCGTCGGTGACTGCGCCTGACCGGTCGGAGTCCGCGCGAGTCGACGGATCGGGGGGCTACCCGTCCCCCGCCGCCTCCCGCCAGTCGCGAACGTCGTCGGCCGCGCGCACCGCGTCGGTGTAGTACGACAGCGGGTTCGAGATCGTCTCACACCGCTCGTCGGGGTCGACGCAGTCGCCGTATGTTTTCATCGTGGCACACGACGGCGGCGGGTACTGTGTGCCGTCGCGTTCCGCGAGATACTCGACCCTGGTCTCGATCCGGTCGGCCACCGCTCCGTCGGCGTCGAGCAGAGTTGTCACCTCGGCGGCGTCCATCCCGAGCGCGACGAGAAACGAGGTGAGCGAGAACGCCGCGGTCGCCGGGAGTTCGTCGTCGTCGCGGGCGCGCCGGACGAGCGTCCGCATGCACGGCGGGAACAGCGCGGGGACCACGGCGTCGACCGACGTGCGCCCGGTGGCGTCGTGATCGTTCAGCAGCTCCCGGAGGTCCGCAACCGCGGGCGCTAGCGCCTCCGCGATGGCGTCGCCGCCCTCGCTACCGCGCACCTCGAAGGGCAGTCCTGCGGCCACGCGGCGCTCGACTGCAGCTTCGAGCAGCCGCGAACGGTCGTCCGCGGTCACTCGGACCTCGCCGGCCGCCACCTCGCGGTTGACCAGCCGCCACCGCTCGCCCCATTCGGCGTCTGCGAGGTCCAGATACGACCCGAGCTGGACCCAGTAGTGGGTCGGGTCCCGACGGCCCGACCGCCGCCGACCCGGTTCGGACGGCGCCTCGCGCTCGGGTCGGATCGCGTCCGCGAGGTCGAACTCCCGGAGGACGTCCGTGAGCGACGCCCGGGTCCGACGGGTGGTGCCGGGGTCGGCGGCGGCCGCGAAGTCGGCGTCGAACCGCTCGCGGGCGGTTGCGGCTTCCGCGAAGGCGTACTTTTCGACGGCGGCGGGCGTGTCGATCAGCGACACCAGGATCCGCGCGATAGGGTACGACAGGACCTCCGTGTCGTCGTCCCACTGCCGGGGCTCCTCGCTTGCGACGGTCCCCGCCATCAGCGCGCGCTCGACCCGCTCGCGCCCTCGTTCGACCGCGGGAGCCCCGGCCCGAACGAGGGCGGCCGGCGAGAGCTCGGCCTCGCGGACGGCCTCGCGGGCCCCCTGAAAGAACGGATACCGGGCGTAGAGCGGGTCCATCGGTTATCCGTGGTAGCGCGTGGCGGCGAATAAACACGGCGGTCCGCGTGGGACCACGGGTCCGGTCGGAGTGAGGACACGGCGGGGACGGAGGGTAATACTGTCGGCTATCGTCACCTGACGGGTTTCGATACCCCGGAGTATCGAAGCTCTTCACGTCGATATGGCCGACAGTGTAATACCCGGCACGTCCTGATTCCGGTCGTGCCGCAGTTCGCCTATCCGTGTCCCGACTGTCGGGCCACGAGCAGCCTCCACGACGCCGGTTGCGAGTTCGAGGGACGGGCGTGGCCGGAGATCGAGCGGGCCTACACCGACATCGTCGCCCGCCTGACCGCCGGCCCGACCGGGGAGCCGGCGCTCTACGACGCGGTCGACGGCGAGTGGAGCGCGCTCCACCGCGCCGCTTTGGAGCGGCTCCGGCGCGACGAGCGGGTCACCGAGCGCAACGACGTGCTCCGGCTCCGCACGCCCGCGGAGTTCCGCGAGCAGGTATCGGAGCCGACCCGGGAGCCGATGCGGACCCTCTACCGGCAGGGCAGCGTCCCCGGCTGCCACGACAACGCCGTGTTCGCGATGATCGCGTGGTACGAGATGGTCGGCCTCTCGTGGGCCGAAACCCGCGAGAACGTGGTGGAGTGGCTCCACGACAGCGGGGCGTGGGCCCGCGGCGGCTTCGAGGAGTCGACGCCCGGGGAGCTTGTCGACGCGAAGCGCCACGTCTACGAGTCGGGATACGGGTGGAAGGAGAAGGCCGAGGCCGCAAAGCGCGTTATCGAGCGCCACCGCGGGTGAGACTGTTAGCGATACCGACGTGAAGAGTTTCGACATCCCGGAGTGTCGAGATCCGTCACGTGACGATAGCCGACACTACGAGCGACGGGTCGGCGGTAGTGCAGTCGGGGGCGGCGATCTGCCGGCCGACTACTCGCTCTGGATCCGCGGGGCGAGCATGTACGTCACGTTGCCCTGCCCCTCGGCGACCGCGTAGTGGATCTTCACCGGGAACTCCTCGCCGAGTTCGACCGTGACCTCGGCGTCCTTCGGGATGGCCTTGTTCATATCCTTCAGGTAGTCGAGCGAGAACAGCGAGTCGGCGACGCCGGCCGTGAGCGCGATCAGGTCGTCGTCGTCGAGTTGGAAGTCGACGTCGTCGGTGTCGCCCTCGGCGGCGATGTGGTACGCCTCGGCGTCGGAATCGACCCGGAGCCGGACGTGGTCCGAGACCATATCCGCGGCCTTGATCCCGCGATCGAGTTGGGCGCCCTCGAGGACGATCTCCGCGGCCAGGTCGAGGTCGGGGATGTCGGGTTCCTGGCGGATCGAGTCGGGGTCGATCAGCGCGAGCGTCGACGAAAGGCCGTCCATCCGGATGTTGAGCTTCCGGGTCTCCTCGTCGAGTTCGAGCTCCACCAGTTGGTCGCCGCTGGCCATCCCGACGAAATCCTCGAGTTTCGCGAGGTTGACACCGATCACCCCGCCGTCGGCCTCGTAGGACTCGAAGGCTGCGGCATCGAGCGTGAGATCCACCATCCCGACGTTCGCCGGGTCGACGGCACGGATCGACAGGTCCGCTTCGTTCAGCCGGATCTTACACTCGTCCACCAGCACGCTCACCGAGTCAAGCGCGTCCTGCAGTGTCGACGCGCCCACGATGGCCTTGAACATATGACGTATGATACGTGATCGGGCTTAAAAATACTCCTGATATCCGCGGCCGCACACCCGCACGTCCGGGTGGCGACCGCACCACAGCGCGGGTGTCGGGCGGAATCTACCGACCGTCAGGAGCGCCGTAACACCGGACTCGAGCGTGGAACGCGCGGCGCGACCGGCGTCCACCGCGGGTGCGAGCCTCGGATCCGGGAGCCGGACGGGGCGGTCTCGAGCGGTAGTCGTCCGTGACTTGCCGCTCGTCGGGTCAACCGGAGGTCCACGGGATCCGCCAGTCATCAGACGCTCGCGCGCCTCACACGGCGGGAGCGGGCACCGCGTTGACTCCGCTGCGCCCGAGACACCCGGTCCGTGTACGGGCACTCGCGGCTGTTCGGTCACCGGGTCGGTGCACGATCGCTCCAACGCGAAATGCGATGACCGACGGTCGACCCGCCGAAACGAACGGGGGTCGGGGACCATCCGATGTGCCTTTCGGGGTCGGCCGCGTCCCACCGAACATGAGCGTGAATCCGTCGACGAACAACGGCCCGAACGTATCGACCGATCCGGTGAGCTACCGATGACGGGGAAAGACCAGTACTACAACCGAGCCAAGCAGGAGGGATACCGCACCCGGTCGGCGTACAAACTGAAGCAACTCGACGACGCCGCGGGGCTGTTCGGCCCCGGCAACACCGTCGTCGACCTCGGCGCCGCCCCGGGCGGGTGGCTCCAGGTCGCTGCCGAGGCGGTCGGAGAGACCGGAACCGTGGTCGGCGTCGACTTCCAGCGGATCGACGACCTCGACGCCGACACCGTCGGGACGATCCGGGGGGATATGACCGACGACGACACCAAAGACCGACTCCGGGAGCGGGTCGGCGCCGACGGCGCCGACGTGGTGCTCTCGGACATGGCGCCGGACATGACCGGCGAGTACTCCGTCGACCACGCCCGGTCGGTCCACCTCGCCCGGCAGGCGTTCGAGGTCGCGCTGGACCTGCTCCCCGCCGGCGGCGACTTCACGGCGAAGGTGTTCGACGGCCGCGACGTCGACGGCCTCCGGGAGGATATCGACGCGGAGTTCGAGTACGTCCGGACGGTCCACCCCGACGCCTCCCGGGACTCCTCCTCGGAGCTGTACCTGATCGGAAAGCACCGGATCACCGCGCCGGTCGCGACGGGCGACGAGTTCGACGCCGTCGTCGACGATGTCGGCCGCGAGGGCGACGGCGTGGTGACGGTCGACGGCTACGCGCTGTTCGTGCCCGATACCGAGGCCGGGGATTCGGTCCGGCTCCGCGTGACTGAGGTCAAGCCGAACTTCGGGTTCGCGGAGGTGGTCGAGGAGTAGCGACGGGGCAGAGCCGGGGGCAGCCGACGTCAGTCCGCGGCCCAGGGGTTGTCGTCGGCATCGATCCGTGAGCCGCCGAACGCGGCCACGACGGCGTAGACGAAGGGGGTATCGACAAGCGCGATCAGGAGCTTCAGGAGGTACTGGCCGACGATCAGGGAGAGGACCACCGGGACCGGAAGCGGGTCGCCGAACCCGAGGAGTCGCGGGGCGACGTAGAACGCCACCGCGACGAAAAGCACCGTGTCGACCGCCTGGCTCGTCGCCGTCGAGACGACGTTTCGCAGCCACAGCAACGACGGGCCGGTGGCCCCGCGGATCCGGTGGAACACGAAGACGTCCCAGTTCTGGCTCACGAGATACGCCGCCAGGCTCCCGAGTACGATGTTCGTCCCCGGGGCGAGCACTGACCGATACTGGCCGGCCGCCCCGGGGTTCGCCGCCGGCGCGAGGATCGTACTCCACACCAACGCGAGGAGTACGAAGTTCATCGCGAAGCCCACGTTGACCATCACTTGCGCCGCGTGTTGGCCGTATAACTCCGAGTAGCAGTCGGACGCAAAAAAGGTGAGCGCGTACGCCAGCGCCGCCCCCGGGAGTACGATGCTCGCGCCGGTCACGGGGAGGTCGGTCGGGAGCCCGAACTGGAGCAGTTTCGACGCCGTCAACTGCGCCGTCGTGAGCGCGGTGACGAACAGCGCGACCAGGGCGATCCGACCGGCGTCCGAGCGGGCGTCACTCATCGTCCAGTCGCCCGTGTCGGGAGTCGATGTCGTCGAGCAGGTCGAGCGTCTTGCGGATCGACGCCCGGACCGCGTCGCTCCGGTTGACGAACTTGCCGCTCTCGCCGACGTGTTCGTCGAGGTCGTCGAGGAGCTCCTCGGGGATCTCCACGCTTATCTTGGGCATATCATGGTGTTCGCTCGCGAATATATAGAGGTTCGCTCTCGACGCGGTCACGGCCGCTGAATCGGGGAGAGACGGGTTTCGAGCCGCTCGGGTCCTCGATCGACTGGTCCTCCGTTCCGCTGTGGACACGCACCGTGGGCAGCGCGTAGCGACAGCCGGATCGGGCGCACGCGTCTGCGCTCACGCGTCCACGCCGCGTGGTGAGACCAGATCCCGTCGTCCGCCGAGGGTCACGACGAACAGGAACCCCAGTCCGATGGCGTACGCCGCCATCAGCGGGATCGTCACCAGAAACATCGTGAGCACGTCCGCCGGGGTGAACAGCGCGGCAAACGCCAGCACGGCGACCGTGACCTCCCGCCACCGGCCGCGCATCGACCCGTAGCCGACGCCGGCGGTGTTCAGGAGGATCATCAGGATCGGCACGTCGGCCAGCAGCCCGATGCCCGCGGTGGTGAAGAAGATGAGCCAGAAGAAGTTGGTGATGCGGTAGGCGATCA
>CAZDEJ010000080.1:0-10039 GCA_964504395.1 uncultured Halobellus sp.
TGATCGCGAACCCGGTGACGATCCGCGGCCACGCGAGGTCGACCGTCGCGTGGAGTCGTGGCTCGTCGATGACGCCGGCGGTTGCGAGGCCCCGGGCGAGCGCGGATCCGGTTCGGCGGAGCCGTGACACGGTTCGAACCATGGTCGCCGCCGGCTAATCGCTTCCGTTCCCCGATGGGGTGTGCCGGGGACCCCCCGTCCTGCAGAACCGTCGTGTGAAGCCCGTGCCGCACCGACACCGAGCCGACCGATAGGGTTACACGCCGTCGACGAGCGCCCCCCACCGGTCGACACCCGCCTCGGCGACCTCGCGGTCCTGTGAGACGGCCCCGCCGGAGACACCGATCGCGCCGACGACCTCACCATCACGCTCCAGCGGGTACCCGCCGCCGAAGATCACGATCCGGTTGTCGTCGGTGGTCTGGAGCCCGTACAGGGAGTTTCCGGGTTCGGACGGTTCCGCGAGTTCGTGGGTCGGCATATCGAGCGCCGCAGCGGTGTACGCCTTGTTCCGAGAGATGGACACCGACGCCAGCCAGGCGCCGTCCATCCGGTGTTGTGCCACGAGGTTTCCCTCCTCGTTGGCCACCGTGATGACCATCGGGTTGTCGATCTCGTCGGCCGTCGTCTCGGCGGCCGCGACCAGTTCCGTCGCCTCGTCGAGCGTCACTCTATCAGTCATAGTTGGGATGTTCCGACCGCGATGAATAGTGTATGGCGAGTACCGTAAACCACTGGGGGGAATATTGATGACTACTAATGCTGTTGGCTATAACTACGTGAAGATGTTCCGCACCCCGGGGTGTCGAAATCCGTCGGGTGACTATAGCCAACAGTATAAGAATCACGGGGCGAACGGTCTCACCCATGGAATGAAATCGATCCGTCAGTCCCGGCTCCTCGGGTCGTTGCGTGGGAAGCCATCCGGTATTTCTCCCAGTTGCGGACACGTTTCGTTCGGTCAGTGATTCGGTACGTGCTCGTTCGGAGCGGGCGACCACAGTGTTCATGACCTGACACGAACGTCGTGTAGGGCGGCACGTGTTACGCGCATCGAGCAGTCTGGAGTCTGAGGGGTCCATCCCTGCAGCGCGTTGGCTCTGGACCCGGCGCGACCGTGGAATTCGACCGGCCGTCGAGAACCTCGCCACGACGCTAACCGTCTCCAACCGGCCGGACTGTTCCACCAGACTGGGCGTCGCCTTCGGCGTTTACCGGAGCCGAGCCCTCGTGACTCACCCAAACCGCGGGGCGTTCCGGTGACGGCGTGAGCCCCTGCCAGAGAAGAGGGGTACTAGTCGTCGGCGGCCGCGACGTCCCCGCTGGCTTCGGCCCGCACGTCGCGCTCTAGCTCCTCGAGGTAGTCGTCGGCGTCAAGGGCGGCCTTCACGCCCATCCCGCCGGCAGTCGCCGCCTGCTGGTAGTGGTGATCGACCACGTCGCCCGCGCCGAAGATGCCGTCGACATCCGTCGCGGTCTGGCCGCCGCCGTCGCCGCCCTGCGTGTGGAGGTAGCCCGCGTCGTCGAGATCGACGCCCGTTCCCTCCAGATACTCGGTGTTCGGGGTGTGGCCGATGGCGTAGAACACCGCGCCGGCGTCGAACTCGACGGTCTCTGTGTCGGGGTCGTCGAGTTTGTCCGTCGGGTAGCCTTCGGGGTGCGAGACCAGCGTGACGTGGTCGAGGCCGTCCTCCTTGCTCCCGTGGAGTTCGGTCACCTCGGTGTTGCGCATGATCTCGATCTCGCCGTCGTCGACCTTCTCCATCGTGCGATCGATCCAGTAGTCCTCCGCGCGGAACTCCTCGCGACGGTGGGCGATGTACACCGTCGACGCGAACTTGGTGAGGAAGTTCGCCTCCTCCATCGCGGCGTCGCCGCCGCCGACGACGAGGATCTCCTCGCCGCGGAAGAAGGCACCGTCGCAGGTGGCACACGTCGAGAGGCCGTAGCCCATCAGGTCGTCCTCGCCGGGGATCCCGAGCGTCCGCGCCGACGCCCCGGAGGCGGCGATGACGGCGTCGGCAGTGTAGACGTCGCCGTTGGTGAGACGGACGGTGAACGGGCGGTCGTCCGCTGTGACGTCCTCGACGGCCCCGTTTTTGATCTCCGCGCCGAACCGCTCGGCCTGGGACTTCATGTCCTGGATGAGTTCGGGGCCGGAGATCCCCTCGGGGAACCCGGGGTAGTTGTCGACCTCGGTGGTCAGCGTGAGCTGGCCGCCGGGTTCGTCGCCCTCGAACACGAGCGGGTCGTTGTTCGAGCGCCCGGCGTAGATCGCGGCCGAGAGCCCCGCGATCCCGGACCCGGTGATGATGAGGGGTCGATGATCGACGACCTCGTCGGTGGGTTGTGTCATGTCTATTCCTTCGGCGGACGCGTTCTTTTAGGTTCCGCTGTCGTGCGCACACCGCACCCGGAGGGAACGCCGAACCGCTCCCGACGTACTCGTGCCGCCGGCTATCGTCACGTAGGTATAGCCAACAGTATTACCCCTGGCACAACGAGGGGCGGTATGCCAGCAGACCTCCACGAGAAGACGGATCGGTACGAGGGAATGCTCGCCGGCGCGCTCGCGGCCGCGGACGTTGCGGTCCCGGCGTCGACGCCGTTCGGCGACGCCGCCGCGGGGATCCGCGAGATGGCACACTCCTACCTCGAGGACGGCCGCCATTTCCGCAAACACGACGATCCGGTGAACGCTCTGGCGGCGTTCTCGTACGGCTACGGGTGGCTCGACGCCGGCGTTCGGTTGGGACTGTTCGAGGTGCCGGAGGAGACCGGCTTGTTCACGACCGAATAGAAAAAGTGTGGCTATCGGCGGCGTCACTCGAACCGGTATGTGGGACCGTCGTCGCCGTCTTGAACCTCGATTCCGAGCGCCGTCAGTCCGTCTCGGAGGTCGTCGGCGCGGTCGTAGTTGCCCGCCTCGCGTTCGGCCTCGCGCACGTCCAACACGAGTTCGACAAGCTCCTCGGCCACGGTTGCGGTGCCGCCCGCACCGGCGTCGCTGCCGACCGAGAGCCCGAAGACCTCGCCACCGAACTCCTCGAAGGTCTCGACGGCCTCCCGCAGCCCCCGGTAGTCGAACTCGTCGCGGCCGTCGAGGTGACGGTTCACCGCCGTTGTGAGCGTGAGGAGCGCCGCCATCGCCTCCCGGACGTTGAAATCGTCGTCCATCGCTTCCCGGAAGGACTCCCGGCTCCCGGCGACGGCGTCGCGGAGCGCCTCGTCGGCGACGGTGGCGTAGGCGTCGGTGCTGTCGCAGGCCGCAACCGCGGCGTCGTACGCCCGCTCCAGCCGGTCCCACCGTTCGGCTGCCTCCTGCATCTCGGCCTCGCCGAAGGTCTGCTCGCTGCGGTACGCCGTCGAGAGGTAGAAGGTCCGGATTACGTCGACGCCGTACTCCTCGAGGGCGTCGTCGACGGTGAGGAAGTTCCCGAGGCTCGAGGACATCTTGTCGCCGGCGGTCTGCAGTAGCCCGACGTGGAGCCAGTAGCGGGCGAACTCCCGGCCGGTCGCGGCCTCGCTCTGGGCGATCTCGTTTTCGTGGTGGGGAAAGGCCAGATCGCGGCCGCCGACGTGGATGTCGATGGTGTCGTCTAAATGCGTCATCGACATAACCGAACACTCGACGTGCCACCCCGGTCGACCCTCGCCCCATGGCGAGGCCCACGTCTCCCCGCTGGGTTCTTCCACTGGTGCGAGGTCGGGGTCGCGGTGCTCCGCCACGTCGTCGGGGTCGACCGCGCCGGCCTTCCAGAGCGCGAAGTCGGCGGGATGGCGCTTTTCGGAGCGCTCGGCGTCGGTACCCCGTGTCTCGATGTCGTCGAGCTGCTGGTTCGAGAGTTTGCCGTACTCCTCGAAGGCGGTCACGTCAAAGTAGACGGAGCCGTTGGATTCGTAGGCGTATCCGCGGTCGACCAGCGTTGTCACGAGGTCGATTATCTCCGGAACGTGCTCTGAGACCCGCGGGTACACCTCCGCGCGCTTGAGGTTCAGCCCGCGCATGTCCCGGATCACCGTCGACGTGAAGTGGTCGGCAACGTCAGGTTCGGTGTCGCCGACGCCGGGTTCGCCGGTTCGGGCGACGATCTTCTCGTTGACGTCGGTGAAGTTCTCGACGTGGCGCACGTCGTAGCCCTCGTGGTCGAGCCATCGGTGCATCACGTCGGCGTGCATCCACAGCCGGGCGTGGCCCAGGTGTGCCTCGTCCGAGACCGTCAGCCCACAGACGTAGAGCAGAACTTCGTCGTCGTTCCGTGGTTCGAAGTGCTCGCGCTCCCCGGTCAGGGTGTTGGTCACGGACAGCGTCATCGCTCTCGGCTACTCGTGTCGGCGTTGTTAAACCGTCGGAACCGCCGCCAACGCGTCCTCCACGACCCGGAGCGCGTTCGCGCCGTCAGCCCGTGGCACCACCACCACGAGCCGGTCGCCCGCGACGCCCGCGACGTCCACGACGATGTTCTCGGCGTTGAGACGGCCGACGACACTCGACAGCGCCCGGGCGTCGACGTCGCCGTCGGCCAGAATAGCCGTGAGTCGGCCGCCGCCGCGCAGGATCCGCGTCCCGCCCACGGACGCCACCGGGTCGAGGCCTCCGTCGTCCTCGGCGGCGCCACGGTCGGACTCGGGACCGTCGCCACCCGGGCCCGGGTCGCCGCCGTCGGCGCCGGCCACCCCGACGCCGCTCCGCATTCGCACGGTGACGTCGCGGCCGTCGGCCGCGAGCGGCGGCAGGTCGTCCCCGAACCGACGCAACGCGGTCGCGGCCGCGTCGGGGTCGCCCTCGACGTCGAGCGACGCCGCAGCGGCCGTGTAGTTCACGACGCCCGCACGGAGTGCGGCGAGCAGCCACGGGCGGGCCCGGACCGCGGCCCGCGTCTCTGCAGCCAGTGACATACCCCTCCTGTCGGCGGGTGAGATAAAAACCCCATTGAATATCAACAATGGGCCTTATTAATGATTAGGTTGATCCGGCCGTATGGTCGAGACGCCACATGTCGTGATCGCGGGAAGCGGACGCGTCGGGCACCGAGTCGCCGAACACTTTGCGGACCGCGGCCGGGACGTAACCGTGATCGACCCCGACGAGGACGCTGTCGGGACGGTCGAACACGACCACGTCAGGGTTCTTCGAGGCGACGCGACCAAGCCGTCGGCTCTCCGGGAGGCGATCACCGACCGAACAGGAGTCGTCGGCGCGCTGACAGACAAGGAAGACACGAACCTCGTGGTCTGTATGGCCGCAAAGGAGTTCGCTCCGGACGTCCGGACCGTCGCGCGGATCGAGGACCGCGCGGGCGACGCCTACAGCGAGTACGTCGACGAGGTGTACTTCCCCGAACGCGCGAGTGTCCGCGCCGCGGTCAACACGCTCACCGGCAGCGACGTCCGAACCATCGAGGAAGTGACCGGGAACCTCGAGATCCTCGACATCCGGGTCGGATACGGCGCCTTGGCCGCGGGCGAGGTTGTTTCGGACGCCCTGCCGGAAGGGTCGGTCGTGATCGCCGAAACCGACGGGCACGTCGCCGTCCAACACTCGACGACGCTCGTCGAGGGGCGACGATACCTGATCGCGGCCGACCGCGACGTCGTCGGCGAGGTCATCCGGCAGTGTACTGGCGACCCCGACCGGTCGTAGCCCCGCCGGTTGGGTGCGAGCCTGGCGGGTCAGCCCCGGCCCGGGAACGTTCGACTTCCGAAACGGAAAGATTCCTTGGGAGAACCCGAAGTTCATAAGAGGGTACCGTCCCCAACCTCGTTCATGCAAGCACTGGTCATCGTGGCCCACGGGTCACACCTCAATCCCGACTCGTCAACGCCGACACACCAGCACGCGGACACCATCCGCGCGACCGGCGCGTTCGACGAGGTGAAGACGGGATTCTGGAAGGAAGAGCCCTCCCTCAGAGAGGTCCTCCGGACTGTCGAAAGCGAGGAGGTATACGTCGTCCCGCTGTTCATCAGCGAGGGGTACTTCACAGAACAGGTAATCCCACGGGAACTCAGGCTGTCGGGGTGGGACGTCTCCGAGTGGGCCTCCGACGGGCTGAGTGCGGACACCGCGACGCTCACCGCCGGCGACACCGGCCAGACCGTCCACTACTGTGGCCCCGTCGGGACCCACGAGGCGATGACCGACGTGCTGGTCCGGCGCGCGGAGACGGTGACCGGCGATCCCGACGTCGGCGATGGGTTCGGGTTCGCGGTCGTCGGTCACGGCACCGAGCGAAACGAGAACTCCGCGAAAGCCATCGAGTACCACGCGGATCGCGTTCGGGAGATGGACCGCTTCGACGAGGTTCAGGCGCTGTACATGGACGAGGAGCCGGAGGTCGACGACGTGACCGACTACTTCGAGAGCGAGGACGTCGTGGTCGTTCCGCTGTTCGTCGCCGACGGGTTCCACACCCAGGAGGACATCCCCGAGGACATGGGACTGACCGACGACTACCGGACCGGCTACGACGTGCCCGCGACGGTCGACGACCGCCGGATCTGGTACGCCGGCGCGGTCGGAACCGAGGGCCTGACGGCCGACGTCGTGCTCGAACGCGCCTCCGAGGCCGGGGCGAGTATCGACGCTGCAATCGCCACCATCCGCGAGGAGACCCGCGAGACGGAGGTCGCGGGTGACTGACGTGCGGGACGAACAGGTCACGGCGCTGCTCGACCGGATCGTCAGCGGCGGTCCGGTCGAATTCGACGGACTTCGGGCGTCTGCCGGCGACGACACGTACGCGATCGAAGCCGCTGAAACGACTCACGAGGGGGTGTCGGAAGCGGAGTTCCGCGAGGCGGCCCGTACCGACCACATCGCCCCCTACGTCACGAACTGGTACTACTGGGCGGAGGTCGTCGGCCGGCGCGGCCGCCACCGTCGGGCGTTTCTCCGACACGCCGAGGCCGCCACCGACCACACGGTTCCGGAGCGGTACGACGCGCTCGACGGCGGGATGAAGACCGAGTGGGGCGACCTCGTCGTGACCGCAACGCTCGGCGAGGCCGGCCACCGGCGCTACGAGATCCGCCACGTCGACGACGCCGGCGCGGACCCCGCTGATCTTGACCCCTACCACGACCCGCTCGCGGCCCGGGAACTGTCCACATACGACGACCAGGGACGCTACCGCCCGCTCCGGACGGCCCCCTCGCTGGTCTCCGGATGGGTCTTCGCCGACCTCGACGGCCGCGACGCCGTGGAGACGCTTGATACCCTCTACCCCGCGTCGGTCGCAAACTGGAACCTCGAGCGCGAGGGCGAACTGGACGTCACACACTGGCGGGAGACCGCCGACCGACAGACCGGGATCTACGGCGTCGTCGAGGAACTGCCGGCCGAGGCCGTCGAGTGGGTGGCCGAGTCGTGTTGTGTCGACTCGGAGTGTCTCAAGCGTCGGGAGTGGGAGTACGACTCCGATCACGAACTCGAAGCCGACGGCGGGACCGGCGCGTTCCCCTGCCGGGAGCCGTGCTCTCTGGTCGTCGCCGCCGCACGACGGTGGACGAAACTCGAGGAGGAGGAGTCACGGAGTTACGAGTTCGAACTGACGCCGTCGGAAAAGGAGCAGATCGAGGCGATCATCGACGCCGTTGCCGACGGCCGTATCGACGAGATACGGGAGGCCGACGTGTACGAGGGGGCGAATCGGTACCGAACGCGGTTCCTCCGCGCAAAGCAGTTCGACGACGAGGGGAACCTCGCCGGTGTGCCGACCGACCCACACGAACACGGGCACCACGGCCACGGCGACCACTGATACGAGGTACCGTACCGGGTTGCCGGTCGTTGCCCGTGCGGTTCGGCGAGAGCCGGGAGTTGCGCACGGGTGTCCGCACGTGCGGACGAACCCGAATCCGGAGTTCGGTCCCCGAGGGTCCGACGGTCCGATCACGGACCGCGGCGAATCACCGCTCGTCCAACAGCCGTCCGGCGTGGTCGCGGGACTGCGCGCGCTTCCACCGAACCGTCTCGGCGTCCCCATAGGCCAACTCCTCGCGGAGCGCGTCGGGCAGGAATCCGGCTTCGGCCCGGAGCACGTCCCCGTTGCCGTCGCCGAACTCGATCAGGCCGTACGCCTCCGGCGCCGATCCGACTGTCGCCCGCGTCAGCGACTGCCACGGCTTACGAAGGCTCATACCGGATCCGCCGCGGAGCCGTCGTCACCGTCGGAGTCAGCCACGAACTCGTAGGACGCCTCCGTCCAGTCGTCCTCGACAAAAGCGAACACGCGGCCGCGGGCGATCTCGGGGTCCGCCTCGACCGCCGTCCGCATGCCGCCGGGACGGCGCACCGTGACACCGGGAAAGACCTCCTCGGCCTCGCCGTCGTCGAGGATAACCCGCCCGACCCCCGTCGACTCCAGGATGTCGTCGTGGGTCTTCAGATCGTTGATGTAGAGGAGAACGCCCTCCGTCTCGGTTGGGTCGGTAACTAAGACGTGTGTTTCCTTCTTCGGCGGCGTGGTGAGCGTGTCCGTGACGGGTTCGGGGACCCCCCGGTAGAACGTCGTGCGGCCGTCGACGTACTCCACCTCGACGCCGGATTCGACGAGGTCGACGCCGACGGTGCTCGGGGGGATGTCGTTGCGCGCGCTCATACTCCGGAATTCACCCGGGGCTCTCAAAAGCGCCGCGGTGCGGACGCAGGCCGTCGTCGTGACGAGGCTGTCACGGCCGGGGACTACCGACCCCACCGACCGACCGCTACATCTTTTAGGCCGGTCGCCCGCCTTGGGGTATGCGAGGTCGCGCAGTCGCACTCGGCGCGGGCACGGTACTGAACGCGCTGTCGACCGGGGTCGGTTCGGCGTTCGCGATCGATATCGAGACGACGGCGACCGTCGAACTCGACGGGTCCGGGGGTGTGACGGGGACCATCGCGGAGGCCGACGACGCCGATACGAGGCTGATCGAGCGGTGCGTCGAACTCGGGATCGAAGCCTACGGGGACGGGACGGCGTCGGGCGGGACCGTAGAGACCGAAAGCGACGTGCCAATGGCTGCCGGACTGAAGAGTTCCAGTGCCGCCGCCAACGCCGCAGTCCTCGCAACCGCCGACGCCGTCGGCGCCGACCCCGATCCGCTCTCGGCGTGTCGACTCGGCGTCCGGGCGGCGCGGGAGACGGGCGTCACCGTCACCGGCGCGTTCGACGACGCGTCGGCGTCGATGCTCGGCGGGGTTACCGTTACCGACAACGCGGAAGACGACCTGCTCGCCCACGACGAAGTGGCT
Source organism: uncultured Halobellus sp. (assembly GCA_964504395.1). Taxonomy (GTDB): domain Archaea; phylum Halobacteriota; class Halobacteria; order Halobacteriales; family Haloferacaceae; genus Haloquadratum. Next base: position 9,239 of record CAZDEJ010000080.1, read on the forward strand.
TGGGACGCACTCGTGTGGACTCCCGACGAGCGCGCGTACTCCGTCGACGCCGACGCGGAGCGGTGTGCGAACGTCGCACCGATGGCGGAGCTGGTCGAAGACCTCGCTGTCGAGGGACGGTACGCCGCGGCGATGACGGTCAACGGACTGGCGTTTTCGGCCGCGCTCGGGTTCTCGGCCGACCCCGCGGTCGAGGCGATGCCCCACGCCGCCGGGGTGTCGCTGTCGGGGACCGGCCCGAGCGTCGTCGCGGTCGGGACACGCGACGGTCTCGATCGTGTCGCCGACCGGTGGAGCGAGCGGAGCGGACGAACCTGGCGAACGACCACACGAACCGACGGAGCACACATCCTATGAGCAACACTGACCACACTGACGGGGACCCGTCCTTGGACGACCTCCGGGAGGAGATCGAGAGCATCGACCGGGAGATCGTGGAGCTGATCGCGCGGCGGACCTACGTCGCCGACTCGATCGCGGCGGTAAAAGCCGAGCAGGGCCTCCCGACGACCGACGAGGGACAGGAAGCGCGCGTGATGGAGCGGGCGGGCCGGAACGCTGAACACTTCGACGTGGATTCGAACCTGGTGAAGGCGGTGTTCCGGCTGTTGATCGAACTGAACAAGGTAGAGCAAAGAGAGAGTCGGTAGCTCAGCCGAGGCCAAGACTCAGCTGTAACGCCTCGTCGACCTCAGCCATCGTGGGTCCGTCGAGTGAACCGACGACCGAGTGAATCCGTTCCGGACCCGAGACGGTGCGAATCTGGTCGAGCCGGATTGACGAATCCTTTTCCAGCGGTGA
>CAZDEJ010000081.1:0-9962 GCA_964504395.1 uncultured Halobellus sp.
GGGTTCTCGAACCAGGACGAGCGGCTGCTCGACCGCGCCGGGCGACTGATGGACGGCGTCTTCGGTCTCGACAGTACCGACGTCGTCAACGGAGCGGGAACGACGAAGCGGTGGGCGTCGACGAAGCTGTACCGGTGGTTCGAGTCCAACTTCCCGGGGGTGATGCGGAAGTCACGGGCGAAACGGATGCCCGAGGCCGTCCTCGGCGCGTCCGAAGAGGAGATCCGCAGGTTCCTCGTCGGCGCCTTTTGCGGAGATGGCGAGGCGCTGCACGCCTCGGACAGCCGGACGCAGTCCGGCGATGGTGGCGTCGAGAGCGAGGCGATGTCGTTCTCGACCGCCTCACCCGGGCTCGCGGAGGACTACGCGGACGCGCTCCTGAAGATCGGCGTCGCGTCCCGCATCCACCACGACAGCGCCGAGGACAGTTGGGAGACGCACGTGACGGGCGACTCGACCGAAAGGTTCGTCCACGCCGTCGTGGATCCGGCCGACGACCGATACGAGGCGGCACAGGCGTTCGTCGAACGGAGCGACGCCACGGAGCGGAACCACGACGTGCTCCCGCCGAGCGCGGCCGAGGAACTCCGGTCGCTCGAGCGACTCCTCGGCGTCCCGCTGGACGGGCGGTTCCGGACGAACGTCGACGAGGGGTACGGAGTCCGGATCAGCACCGTCGAAGAGTCCATCGAACTACTCCGGAAGCGGGCGAAGACGGTCCGCCCGGAACTCGACGCCGTGCCGACGCTCGCAGAGGCGAGAGAGCTCGTCGGGTGGTCGGGACGACAGCTCGCCGAACGCCTCTCGGGCGTGACGGCGAGTGCTGTTCATCAGGCCGAGAGCGGTGGATGCACGCCGGAGAAGCGTGACTCGATACGGACTGCCGCCGTCGACGCGATTCATAAAGCGCTCGACGACGCGGAACGGCGGCTCGACGACCTCGAATCGCGGTGTGACCTTCGCTACTGCCGCGTGACGGATGTCGAGACCGTTCCGAACGAGGGCGAAGACGCGTGTGAGTGGGTCTACGACGTGACCGTCGACCCCACGAACACGTTCGTGAGCGGGGGCGTCGTGCTCCACAACTCGATTTCGGTATCAAAGGCCGGCATCAACGCGACTCTCAAATCCCGGTGTTCGCTGCTCGGCGCAGCGAATCCGAAGTACGGCCGGTTCGACCAGTACGAGCCGATCGGCGAGCAGATCGACCTCGAACCCGCCCTGATCTCCCGGTTCGACCTGATCTTCACCGTCACCGACTCCCCGGATCCCGAGACCGACGCCAAACTCGCAGACCACATCATCAACACGAACTACGCGGGCGAACTCCACACCCAGCGGACCAGCGTGCCGAACTCGGAGTTCACCGACGACCAGGTCGACGACGCGACCGCGGACGTCACCCCCGAAATCGAGGCCGAACTCCTTCGAAAGTACGTCGCGTACGCCAAACGGACCTGCTACCCGACGATGACCGACGGGGCGAAGGAGGTGATCCGGCAGTTCTACGTCGACTTCCGTGCGAAGGGCGCCGACGAGGACGCTCCGGTCCCGGTCACGGCCCGGAAACTCGAAGCCCTCGTCCGGCTCTCGGAGGCGTCGGCCCGTCTACGGCTGTCGGATACGGTCGAACGCGAGGACGCCGTCCGCGTCACCGAAATCGTCGAATCCTGCCTCCGCGACATCGGGATGGACCCCGAGACGGGGAACTTCGACGCCGACATCGTCGAAACGGGGACCTCGAAGAGCCAGCGCGACCGGATCAAAGACCTCAAGCACCTGATCGAGGAGCTCGAGGACGAATACGACGAGGGCGCGCCCGTCTCGGAGGTTGTCTCCCGGGCGGGCTCGGACCTCGGGCTCGAGGAGTCGAAGGCGGAAACGGAGATCGAGAACCTGCGGCGAAAGGGCGAGGTGTACGAACCGCGGACCGACTACCTCCGGACCACGTAGAATGGACCGCATCTCCGCACTCAGAAACATCGAGGAGGCGCTCCGGGACTTCGAGGCCGGCGAGTCGGACCTGGAGGCGACCGAGCAGCGCGTGGCCGCGGTCCTGCGGACCTACGCAACCGACTTCGAGGGCGACAACGACGGGTTGCGAGCGTATCGGGCGGCCGGCGCCGGACGGGCTGACGGGCTCGTCGTCGTCGCCGAAAGCGAGCCGGGAGCCCGGGAACGGATCGCCGACCTCCTCGGGGAGGAGGCGTCCGCGCTGGACGTCGAGATCTCGCCGGTGTAGGTGGGTTTTTCCCGGCCGCCGGAGACCGCCCCGTGTCGTGTTACTGGTGGTGACCTACTCGCGCCGAGCGCGCGAAACGCTGCGGAACGCGTGTCGATCGCACGAGGAAACTGTCGTCCGCCGGTTCGGGCGTGCCGCACTCCTCAGAGAGACCGAGTACGGGGCGTTCCTGACGTGTCGGCTCCGGGAGCGACACGCGGGCGACGTTCAAATCGAGCGAACCGAGCCGTTCAACGAGTTCGCCGACGCGCCCGACGCCGTCCGGGAGGCGGCCGTTGCCTACGAGCGCCGGGACTCCCCGTACACGCCGTACGACCGGTTCGCTGCGGGCACCGACCACCCCGACGCGGCCGAGATGCGCGGCCGCGAGCTGTGAACGACTGGACGCTCCGGCTCCCCGACGGAGCCGAACTCGCCGGACCGGTCGTCGATCTTCGGGATGCCGACACCTCTCCCCGGGCGGTCCGTCGCGCGATCCGTGGCGGGTGTCCGACACGGCCGGACCGGCCGGCCGTCCACGCGCCGCCACCGACCTGCGTGCACTCGCACGTCGGGTATCTCCACCCCAACGTCTCGATAGACCGACGGGCCGCGCTCGCCGCCGTCGGCGCGGCGCGCGGCGTCGACACGCCACACGACGCCGAGTTCGACCGGGTGCGGACGTCGCTCCGTGAGCTGTCGGTGCCGACGGTCGACGACGCCGAGTTACGGGCGGCGCGACGCCGCGCGGCCGAGGCGGGATCGGAGACCGACCGGCTCAGAGAGCGCGTCGCGGCCCTCCGAGGCCGGGTTGCAGCTCACCGCGATGATGGCGATGACGACGCGGTCGCGGCCGCGGAGGCGTCGCTGTCGGAGGCCACCCGGCGGCTGTCGGAGGCTTCGACCGAGCGGGTGGCGGCGACACAGCGGCTGAAAGCGCTCGAGGAGCGCGCGAGACGGGCGCGAGACTCCCGCGAGAAGCGGTTTCGGCTCGGGGATCGGGTCGGGAACCTCCGCCGTGCCCGGCGAGCGGTGCTCGCGGACCTCGTCGAACCCGACGTCCGGGAGGCGCGTACTCGACTCGAATCGTGGGTGGACGACCGGGCCATCGAAATCGACGGCGGTCTCCGCGACGCGCTCGCGATCGCGACGACCGCCCCACTCCGTGCTCCCGTCGTTGTCGATCCCGAGGTCGTCGCCGGACTCGGCGGACCCGACGCGGCGTTCGAGTGGCTGAGCGCGCCGCTCGCGATCGGGTGACGCCCGATGGTTTATATCCCAACCCGCGGCCATCCCGCGTGTGCCACCCGACGACCCCGACACGCGGACCGACGCGGTGTCGACCCGGCCGGTGCAGGCCGCTGTCACAACGACCGCCACCGCTGGCGGCGTGCTCGTCGCGATCACCCTGCGCAACGACGCCGCTGTCGACGTTCGGGTCCGCGTCGACAACGATCTCGACGGCCCCGTGCTCCCGCCGCGTCGGGACGGAGTTCCGGCAGTCGGGTGGGACGAGGACGGATTCGCCGGCACCGTTCCCGCGGATTCGCGGATCGGGATCGGGTACGCGTGTCCGCGTTCCGACGGGCCTTCCGACGGGTCGCCCGCCGAGGCGGTGTCGGTTTCAGTGCTCGGGCCCGCAGACGGGACTGATCCGTCAGTGCGGGATCGTGTCGCCGACGCGGTTCGGTCGCTCGGCCGGGGGGCCCCGCCCGCGGACGCGGTTCCGGCGTCCGCGCCAGTCGAATCGGATCCATCCGGCATCCCACCCCCGGCAGCGACGTGGCTCGACGCGGTCGAAGCGCGGGTCCGGCGGGCGGAACGACTCACCGACGCCACCGCGACGGAGGCGGCCGAGGTGTTGGACGGCTACGGCGGTGTCGACGGTGTGAGTCGTCTTCCGGCCGAACTCGACGGGGATACCGCCGCGCTCCGCGCGGCCGGCGACCGGATCGAGAGACTCCTCGTGCGTGCGACTGAGACGGACCCGGAGCCGGTGGTCTCGTCGCTGGCTGCCGCGGCCGACAGCGAGGCGACGAGTGACGCGAACGGGGCGTCCGGTGACCGCCCGGCGAACGGGACGGCCGACTCCAACGCCGGGAGGGAACGGTGATCGTAGCAGTCACCGGCGGGAAGGGCGGGGTCGGAAAATCGACGATCTCGGTCGAACTCGCGGCGGCGCTGGACGCCACCGTCGTCGACGCGGACCTGGGGATGGCGGACCTCCCGACCGGCCCCGGACCCGACCTCCACGACGTGTTGGCGGGTCGCGCGGACCCGGTCGAGGCGGTGCGTGAGGGGTGCGGTCCCGTCCGACTCCTCCCGTGCGGTCGGTCGCTTGCGGGCGCCCGCGCCGCCGACGTGACAGCTCTCGACACCACTCTCCGGGACGTCGCGGACGCATACGGTGATGTCGTGGTCGACTGCCCGGCCGGACTGAAAGCGGACGCCGGGGTTCCGCTTGCCGTTGCGGACGCGTGTATCGTCGTCGTTTCACCGCGGCGCTACGCGCTGGCCGACGCCGTCCGGTCCAGGGAACTCGCCCGGGAACTCGACGCCGGTCTCGTCGCCGTCGTGATCAACCGCGTCGTCGACGGTGCCCCCGAGACTGCGTTCGGAGAGACGCTGGGGGCGCCCGCGGTCGTCGTCCCCGCCGACCCCCGCGTCGGACGGACGCTCGGGTCGTTCCGGCCGGTCGTCCGAGCCGAGCCGTCAACCCAAGCGGCCGACGCGATCGGGACCGTCGCCGACGCGGTTCGCCGGGCCAAGCGGGTTTGATCCGGCAACACCGACCGGATCGACGTCGGCGGGTCGAGCGCCCGCTCGGATAGCCGCGGCGTCACCCTACGCCGTTCGGGAAGCCAGATCGGCCGCCCGCTCCCGGGCCGTCTCGATCACTTGCTCCCCGTCGAGGGGAAGCACCTCGCGATTGCGCATCAGCACCCGGCCGCCACACACCGTGTGGCGGATGTCGGAGCCGCGGGCGGCGTACGCGAGGTGGCTCACGAGGTCGTGTCTGGGGGTGAGGTGTGGGGCGTCGAGGCCGACGACCGCGAGATCCGCTGCCGCCCCGGGCTCGATCCGGCCGCCCGGAAGCGACAGCGCCGCCGCGCCACCCCGGGTCGCCATCCGGACCGCTGCCGCCGCGGGGACTGCCGCGGCATCGTCGGCAGCAAGCTTTCCGACCATCGCGGCGTCGCGCATCTCGCCGAAGAGGTCGAGGTCGTTGTTGGAGGCCGCGCCGTCGGTGCCGAGCGCGACCGTCACGCCCGCGTCCAGCAACTCTTTGACGGGTGCGATCCCGGAGGCGAGTTTCATGTTCGACGCCGGGCAGTGGACGACTGCCGTCCCGGCCGCCGCCAGCCGGTCGATCTCGCTCCCGTCGACGTGGACGGCGTGGGCGAGGAAGTCCTCCCGGGAAAGAACCCCGACGTCGTCGGCGTACGCAAGCGGCCGGGCCGACCGTTCCTCGACGATCGGTTCGACCTCGTCGCGGGTCTCGTTGGCGTGGAAGTGCACGGGAATACCGTCGTCGCGAGCGGCTGCGGCCGCCTCCCGGAGTAGCGGCTCCGAGACGGTCGTCAGCGAGTGGGGCATGACGGCGGTTCGAACCCGGCCACCGGCCGCGCCGTCGAACTCGCGTGCAACCGCGATGCTCTCCTCGACGTCGGCGCGGCCGTCCGCATCGTCCTTGCCGACGGTGACGGCGCCGTGACCGACCCGGGCGCGGAGTCCCGCCTGCTCCACTGCGGCGACAACCTCGCCGACGTGGAAGTACATGTCCGCGAACGCGGTCGTGCCCGACCGGATCATCTCGAGGACACCGAGTTCCGCGCCGGCGCGGACGTCCTCGGGGGTGAGCGCCGCCTCCGCCGGCCAGATGTCCTCCCGGAGCCAGGTCTCGAGCGGCTTGTCGTCGGCGTACCCCCGGAGCAACGTCATCGCGACGTGGGTGTGTGCGTTCACGAGTCCGGGGATAACCAGCCCGTTCGCGGCGTCGAGACGGGTGTCGGGGTCGCGCTCGGAGTCGAGATCCGGGCCGACCGCCTCGATACGGCCGGCGTCGCGGTCGACGAGTACGTCCGCCTGCTCGACCTGCATGTCGGGCCGGAGGACCCGTCCGCCGGCGACGAGGAGGGTATCGGAAGCCATACGAGCGGTACCGACGGAAGGGGTATGATTCCTCCGGGTCGGCACCGAACGGTCGCGGATCACCCCGATCCGGCCGGTTCGCCCGCCGGCCGCGTTCCGGTCGGACCCGACGTGGAACGCCGAGCACCCCGCTTCTCGCAGGAATTAAACCGGCCGGCGACAAACGCTCACGCATGAGCGACGAGGGAGACGAGGCGCAACGTGACCTCCGGACGCCCGACGACGACGAGGTGTTCGCCGTCGTTACGGAGATGCTCGGGGCCAACCGCGTGACCGTGCGGTGCGCCGACGGCGTCGAGCGGGTCGCCCGGATCCCCGGCCGGATGCAGAAGCGCATCTGGATCCGCGAGGACGACGTCGTGTTGGTCGAACCCTGGGACTGGCAGGACGAGAAGGGTGACATCACCTGGCGGTACGAGAAGGCGGAGGCCGACCAGCTCCGAGAGGAAGGACACATTCAGTGACGGACGACGAGGAGTTCGGATTTCTGGCGCCCGAGGAGGCCGACGCCCCCGGCGACGAGTGGGAGGAGATCGACGTCTCCGACACCGAAGCCGACCGGATCGCCCGGCGTCGCGACCGCGAGTTCAGCGAGTTCCGGAAGCGGCTGACCGACGCCGACCAGTTCAAAGTCGAGCAGTCGGTCTTCGACGACGCCACGTTCGCGGCCATCTACAAGCTCGTCCAGGACGGCCACGTCACCGCCTTCGGCGGGCCGATCTCCACCGGCAAGGAGGCGAACGTCTACGAGGCGCTCGGCAGCGACGACGGCGTCGACCGCGACGTCGCGATCAAGATCTACCGGATCAACGCGTCGAACTTCCAGCAGATGCGGGAGTACCTCGAGGGCGACCCCCGCTTCGAGGGGATCGGCAGCGACAAGAAGAAAGTCGTCTTGGCGTGGACGCAGAAGGAGTTTGCGAACCTCCGCCGCGCCGAGCAGGCCGGCGTTCGCGTGCCGACACCGATCGCGGTCGAGCGCAACGTCCTCGTGATGGAACTCGTCGGGCTCGTCGAGGAGCGGGCTCGCCGGCTGGCGGAGGTCGACATCGAGAACCCCGAGACCGCCTACGAGGTCGTCAGGGAGTATATGCGACGGCTCCACGCCGCCGGCTTGGTCCACGGCGACCTCTCGGAGTACAACATGATCATCCACAACGGCGAACTCGTCGTGATCGATCTCGGACAGGCGGTGACAGTTCACCACCCCAACGCCGACGAGTTCCTCCGGCGGGACTGCCGGAACGTGGCTGGCTTCTTCGGGCGGCAAGGGCTACACACGGACGGCTCGGAGCTCTACGAGTTTGTGACGGCGGTCGAGGCCAGGCCGGGTGGGACGCCCGACGGACCCGGCGGCCGCGACGCGCTCGAGTGAGTCACCGGACCCCGACGTCTCCCCCGTCTGCGGGTGATCGAGACGAGTGCCTCGGGGTGGTACGGAACCCGGAGCGTTCCGTGATGGCGAGAGGCCCCGTCTCACGAACCACCTGACCCCGAAGCACTTCATTGTGTGACGATGTGGCCGACACGGATCCCACCGGGGGTGCCGTAACGGTCGGGCAAGCACCCGACGGTCACGCTTCCGAAGGTGCTCTGCGGTTCGTAGCGCTCCCGACCGCTGCCGTGGGCGCCGACCCGCTCGGCGAGGCCACGTCTCTCGACGCAGCAATCACGCAGCATCGGCCGGATCTCCTTCCGTTCGGCTGCGTCGGCTAGGCGCTCGGCGAAGGGGTTGCAGATTCCACTAGCAGGTGCCGCGAGCGACCACAGAGAGCGAGCGGACCGAGGGGCCCCGAAGGGGCCGACGAAAGGTTTTGACCGAGCTTTTGCCGTGCTCCATTCGGTCGCTTGTAAAAGCTCGGTAACAAAGTTCTTAACTCGGTTCACCGGCTACTGAGACGTATGAAACACGTGAAGGTTCCGCAGGACCGCATCGGCGTCCTCATCGGCGAGGGCGGGGAGACGATGCGGGAGATCGAGCGGCAGGCGGACGTCCGGCTCGACATCGACTCCGAGTCGGGTGCGGTCGCGATCGACGTCGTGGGCGACCCCGTGAGCGGGATGCTGGCACCCGATATCGTTCGGGCGATCGGGCGTGGGTTTACCCCCGAATCGGCGCTGTCGCTGCTCGACGACGACCTCCGGACGTTCGAGCTGGTGGACCTCGATTCCCACACTCGGAACAAGAACGACCTCCGACGACAGAAGGGGCGACTGATCGGCGAGGACGGCCGCACGCGGGAACTGATGGAGGAGCTCACCGGCGCGGAAGTCGTGATCAAGGGATCCACCCTCGGCGTGATCGGTCAGCAGGAGGAGGTCAACGCGGTCCGACGTGCGGTCGGGATGATTCTCGACGGCGCCCCACACGGCGCGGTGTACTCGTTCCTCGAACGGAAGCACAACGAGTTGACACAGGGCTTCGACGTGCGGCAGTCGGGGTAGACGACGGGACGCCCCGCCGGCGACGCCCGCAACTCGGTGAGTTCGTCGAAGCGTGTCGCGACTGTCCCGGACTCCGACAGGAACGGTGAGCGGCTCGAGTCGATCGACCTGACGCACCGTGGGGAGGAGGCCGACATATAAACTACCCCGTTTGTGTATTGTTACCACGGCCTGCTTGGGCACATCGGCCGTGTTCTGTGCTCGCTTCCGATACCTTTATATAGAATCACAAACAATCGATGAATGATTATGTCTCAGCGAATGCAACAGGGTCAGCCGATGATCATTCTCGGCGAGGACTCCCAGCGCACACAGGGTAAGGACGCCCAGTCGATGAACATCTCCGCCGGCAAGGCGGTCGCGGAATCCGTACGGACCACGCTCGGTCCGAAAGGGATGGACAAGATGCTCGTCGACTCCGGCGGATCCGTCGTCGTCACCAACGACGGCGTCACCATTCTCGGCGAGATGGACATCGACCACCCCGCGGCGAACATGATCGTCGAGGTCTCCGAGACCCAGGAGGACGAGGTCGCCGACGGGACCACCACCGCGGTCGTCGTCGCCGGTGAGCTCCTCGACCAGGCCGAGGAACTCATCGACCAGGACGTTCACGCCACCACGATCGCGCAGGGCTACCGGCAGGCCGCGGAGCAGGCCAAGGAGATCCTCGAGGACAACGCGATCGAGGTCTCCGCGGACGACCGCGACACCCTCGTCAAGATCGCCGAGACGGCGATGACCGGCAAGGGCGCGGAATCCTCGAAGGACCTGCTCGCCGAACTCGTCGTCGACTCCGTCCTCGCGGTCAGGGACGACGACGGCATCGACATCGACAACGTCTCCGTCGAGAAGGTCGTCGGCGGCTCGATCGACAACTCCGAACTCGTCGAGGGCGTCATCGTGGACAAAGAGCGCGTCCACGAGAACATGCCCTTCGGCGTCGAGGACGCCGAGGTTGCGCTGTTCGACGGCGCACTCGAGGTCCGCGAGACCGAGATCGACGCCGAGGTCAACGTCACCGATCCCGACCAGCTTCAACAGTTCCTCGATCAAGAGGAACAGCAGCTTCGGGAGATGGTCGACCAACTCGTCGACGTCGGCGCCGACGTCGTCTTCGTCGGTGACGGCATCGACGACATGG
>CAZDEJ010000082.1:0-9742 GCA_964504395.1 uncultured Halobellus sp.
TCGGGCCTTGGGTGCCCGTGACCCCGGTTCGAATCCGGGCGGTCCCATCCTGCTGCTGCGAGCGATACCGCGAGCAGCAGCCGTGGAGCGGGTTCGAACCCTACCGGACGGGCGCGGCGACGAAGGAGCGAGCACGTTCGGTTTCGGTTCGAATCCGAGCGGTCCCACTCCTGTGTGAGGAACGGACGTGACGAACCGCCGGTTCGAACCAGGGAGCGAGCGATCGGAGCGAGCGGAGCGACCGTGGTTCGAGGCCGGGCGGTCGCATCACTGCTGTTCGCCCGGGTACCTCACTTCCCGGCAAGACGCCGGAGGAACGCACCCACAGCGGTAAGGCGACTCCGCCGGAAACGGCAGTATGGACGCCGAAGCCAGGATCAGGGAGTACTACGATACGCTCGAAGCCGGCGACCCGCTCGGCCCGTTTTTCACCGACAGCGACGTCGTCAAGTTCGGCATTTCCGAACGGCTCGTCGGCGGCGACGCGGTCCGGCGGGGACTCCGTGAGCAGACCGACCGGACCGGCGACTGGAACGTCGACAGCCGCGCACTTCGGGTGATCGACCGGGGGTGTCACGCGTGGTTCAGCGACAGCGTGCTATTGTCGTGGCGGGATGTCGAGGAGGGGACACCTCACAGTTTCGAGACGAGGTGGAGCGGAACCCTCGAATCCGACGAGGGCGAGTGGGTGTTCGTGGGGATGCACGTCAGCACGGCCCGGTCGTTCTGAGGTCGGTCGGGAGCCACGGTTCCGCCTCGTCGAACCACAGTGTCGGCGTCGGAGCCGCGGTCGGTGAGCGCGGAACACCTCGCGAACTCGGCGGTGCTGGCCCGGCGAGCGCCGCGAGCACCGTCGGTCGGGCGTCGAGCGAGTCGGCCACGGGGTGGTTAGGTGAACGCCTCGCGTAGGAACACGAGCACGCCCCCGAGCATCGCCACATTGCCGAAAAAGGCCAGGCGCTCCCCGCTGCCCGACCCCTCCTCGGCGTTCCAGAAGTCGTGCATTGTGGGCGTCACGACCGCGAGAAACGCCGCAGTTGCCCCGGTCGCGATCCGGGGGAACCGCCAGAGGGCGACCCCGATGCCGCCGACCAGCATCATCCCCGACGCGAACGGTGCCGCGAGTTCCGGGAGCGGGACGTCGGCGGAGTCGGCGTATTCGATCGTATCCTCCATGTCGCGGAAGTCCTCCGAGGCCTGAAGCGCGAGTCCGAGGCCGAGCAGGAGTCGCCCGAGCCGGGAGGGCGTCGCGCCGTCGTCGTCGGCGGTGTCATCAGTCATACTCCCTTCTGTTGCCGGCGCGGTCATAAGCGTTCGGCTGCGATCACGCCCCCTGCCACAGTCCCGACCGGTGTTCGGCGTCGGGGTGGTGCCGACCCGACAGCGTATTCCGGACTGACGTCGCACCTGCGGGTATGATCGAACCGGGTGACCGGGTCGCAATCGAGTACGTCGGACGGTTCGAGGACGGGACGGTGTTCGGGACGTCGAGACACGCCGTCGCGGCTGCACACGGCCTGGCGGCGGCGGAGGAGCGTGATCGGGACGGCTACGGCCCTCTCACGTTCACCGTCGGTGACGGCGAGGTGATCGAGGGGCTCAACGACGCGGTCCGCGGCCTGTCGGTCGGCGCGGAGACGACCGCAACGGTGCCGCCGGAGACCGCTTACGGCGCGGTGCGCGAGGACCGACGCCGGGAGTACGACCGGGAAGTCTTCGAGGCGATGATCGACGCGGACGCCGAGGTCGGCCTCCACGTCAACGCCCGGAACGGGCTGCACGGCGACGTGGTCGCGGTCCGGGACGGCGTTGTCGAGGTCGACTTCAACCACGAACTCGCCGGGCGGACGCTCGTGTTCGAGATCGAGGTTGTCGACTGCCGGCCGAGTGGCGACGTTGCCGGCACCGGTGAGGGCTGATACTGTTGGCTATAATCGCGTGAAGATTTTCGATACCCTGGGGTGTCGAAATCCGTCAGGTGACGATAGCCGACAGTACGAGGCGGCGGGACGGGGCCCGGCTACAGTTCGGTTACTGTCGCACCGCTTCCCGTGTTCGTGACGGCCGCGATGCCGTCCGGGCGCTCGATCACGACGGCCTCGCCGCCGGGAGTGCCCAGATTGGTCCGGATCACGTTCTCGCAGATCGCGTTCCCGGTCCGGGTCACGCGGTGCTGTCGGGAGTGGCCGACGACCTGCGGCGGGGCGGCCTCACGCACGTGCTCGAAGTCCATCCACAGGAGGCCCGCCGACGCCCCCCGGCCGAACTGGCCGCCGAGACCGAACACCAGGTCGTACGCCGGGAGGACGTCGAGTTGGTCCTCGCGGTACCGACCCTCCCGGAACGTCGTCAGGAGACGCCGGGCCGCGTCCCGCGCCTGGCCGTTTGCGGTCGCAACGTCGAACGGGTCGTTTGCGCCCGCGTGCGAGTAGGTGTACCCGTAGCCCTCGAACGCGGCCACGATCCGTGACTCCGCAACGGCCCGGATGAACGACCGACGGAGATCGTCGTCCATCCCGGTGCTGTACACCCCGGGCCACTGGAACCGCTCCGGGAACAGGACGGCCATCTCGTGGTTCCCCAGGTGGTACCGGACGCGGCCGGCCGGCGCTTCGTCGGCGAGGCGGTCGAGAAGCGCCAGACACGCACGGTTCCGGTCGCCGCGGTCGAGCAGGTCGCCGTTGAGGAGCAGCAGGTAGTCGTTGTCCGCCCAGTGGAGTCGCCCCTCGTCGTCGACCGTAACCACGGGCGGGTACTCGTCGGTCCCGCCGACGGCAGTCAGGGCGTTCCGCGCCGCGTCGAGGTAGCCATGCACGTCGCTGAGGCTCACGATCGCTGGCGTTTCCCCTCGATCCTGGAACCATTCGACGCCGTCCGGGGCCGCGCCTGGGTCGAACACCGTCACAGGGTCGACACGGGATTAAGCGTTCTGTCGGCCGCCGTCGCTCGGGTTCGTGGCCCAGCGAGGGTCCGCGTCGCGGTCGGTCCCCCGGATGGGTGCGGAGCGGGCTACTCGCGGATCGTGATCCGGTCGTCCGCTTTCGGCACGACACAGAGGAACGCCCCTTCGGTGTCGGCGTCGTTCCGGTACCAGTGTTCGACGCCGGCGGGGATCAGGAGGGAATCACCCGTCGCGACGGTGTGTGTCTCCTCGCCGATCCCGACGGTGTAGTCGCCGTCGAGCACGAACTGTTCGTGTTCGACCTCGTTCGTGTGCCGCGGGACGCGAGCGCCCGGCTCCAGGACGAAGCGGCGCATGTCGAAGTTGGGCGTTCGCTGGTCGTCGCCCAGCAGGACGCCTTTTTCAAGCCCCTCGGCCGGGTCGACGGGGTCGTACTCCACATCGGCCGCCCGGCGGAGGTGTGGTGTCGGTTCGGATCGGGTCACATCGGGAGGTCGGCGGGCGGCGACTTGGATCTATCCCCGCAGAACACCGTTGTCGGCCGGCATGGACTCCCGAACGGCACCGCCGCGGTCGCCACGGGGGTCAGAAATCCCCGAGCGACAGTTGGTTCCGTCGGAGCGCGGTAGCGTCGTACCCGACGTCGGTGAGTTGCTCGGCCAGCGTCGTCACCGACCCGTGTTGCGTGTACACGCGGTCGGGATCGACCGCGCCGACGAGGTCGAGGAGTTCGGCGAAGTCACAGTGGTCGGACAGCGGAAAGGTCTCGTCGAAATCGCCCCTGAACTTGAACGACTCCTCGATCGCCCACCCGGAGAACCCGGCCGTCACCGCGCCCGCGCTCTCCGCCAGACTGCTGATCCAGTTGATGCGGCCGCTCGTCATGGGGACGACGAAGGCGTCGCCGTCCGCGAGGGTCGTGTCGTCCTCGTACGGCCGGACGTCGAAGCGAACGTCGCGGTGGGTCTCGACGACCTCGTTGACCCGGCGGACGGCGTCGGTGGTGAAGGTCCGGTCGCGGCCGGCGCGGTCGGCGAGCAGTTGGAGCTTCTGTGCACGGCCAAGGGCGTAGCCCAGGAGGAGGACGGGAGCCGCGGTCGACGCGAGCCACGACCGGATCTCCGCGGCGACCGTGTCGTGATCGGGGAAGACGTATGCCGGGTCGCCGTAGGTGGCCTCCACGACGAGGACGTCGGCGTCCGGCGGCTCGAAGCCGTCGAGGTAGAACCGTGAGCGGGTGCAGACGTCGCCGGTGTAGAGGTACCGCGTTCCGTCGGGATCGGTCACGAGGGCGGCGCGCGAGCCGGCGACGTGTCCCGCGGGGATGAGTTCGACGCGGTCGTCGGTCGTCCGGTGGAGAGGCGTGTCGCGACGGGCCGTTGCGAGGTCGGCGGTGAGCGGCGAACACACCGCCGTCGCCTCGCCGTCGGGGTAGTGGTCGCCGTGGGCGTGCGTGACTACGTTCACGTCCCCGTCGGGGTCGTCGGCGTCACAGACAACGCGGGTTCCGTCTGAAAGTTCGATCTCGATGCCGTCCCGATACGTGATCGTCACGTCGGGTCGTTCGGGCTATCGAAGTATGACGGTTGCGTCCGTCGACCCGGGCGATCGGACGTGCCGGGTCCCGCCGGTGGCGTCGAAGCCAGACACTCACTGCCGGTCGTACAGCGATTCGACGCGTCCGATGGTGTCGGCGTCGGTCGGGCTCAGGGTCCTGCGAACCTCGAGGAACCGCGGGAACCGGAGGGCGTACCCGGAGTCGTACGCCGTCGATTCCTGGATCTCCTCGTACTCGACCGCGACCACGACCTTCGGACGGAGTTCGACGTCGCGGCCGTCCCGGGCGGTGACGAGGTCCTCGAGCCGGTCGGTCAGAGCCGCCAACTCCTCGTCGGTGTATCCGGTCGAGAGTCGCCCCACCTCCCGGAACGCGTCGGTGTCGGGGTCGTAACACCCCAGGTACAGCCGACCGAGCCACTCGCTCCGGCGTCCCTCGCTGTACATGGCGCGCGTGACGACCAAATCGAGCGGCTCCATCGTGGGTTTGAGCTTCAGGAGCCGCCCGACGCGCCGGCCGGGCTGGTAGCTGGCCGCCGGGTTCTTCACCATCAGCCCCTCGTGGCCGGCTTCGAGCGCGTCGCGGTAGAACGCCGCCGCTGCGTCGGGGTCGTCGGCTGCGACCCGGCGCGACCGGGCGAGTTCCACCCCGGCCCGACCCTGGTCGGGATCCGGCGCAACCGGGGCAACGACGTCGGCACACCGGTCACGACGGGCTGACAGCGGCGAGTCCAGCAGCGTCCGGTCGGTCGCTACACAGTCGAACAGGTGGACCACCGTCGGGACCTCCCGCGCAAGCACCTCGACGTCGGTCTCGCGCTTGACGCGTCGGGAGAGGGTCTGGAACGCGACCGGCTCGCGGGCGTCGGTCGCGACGGTCTTCGGGGTATAGCCGACGAGTTCGCCGTCGAGGACCGCGCGCTCCGCCGTCACGCCCGCCCGGATCGCACGGACGACGTCCGGAAACTGGTCGGTGACCGCCTCCAGCCGGCGGGTGAACAGCCACACGTCGCCGCCGTCGACGTGGATCTGGATCCGGATGCCGTCGTACTTGTACTCGCAAACGACCGCCCCGTCCGCCGCGGCGTCGGCGACGGCTGCCGCGGGCGAGTCGGCCTTCTCGGCGAGCATCACCTGCACCGGGCGTCCGGGCCGGATGTCGAGGCCGGCGAGCCCGTCGACGCCCCCGTTGCGGGCCGTCTCGGCGACGACCCGAAAATCCGTTGTCACCTGGTACGCGCGCTCGACGGCGTCGACGGCGTCGTCGGAGCCATCAAGGAACGCGACGGCGATCGCGTCGCGAACGGTCCCCTCGCCGACGCCGACCCGCATGTGTCCGAGCGCGGTCCGCACGACGTACCGCGCCTCGTCGGGGTCCGCGTCGGCGAGCAACCCGGCCACGGCGTCGACTTTCCGGTCCTGGCTGCCCGCTCCCTCGTACGTGGCGAGTTCGCGGAGGGTGTCGTGGACGCGCTCGACGGTCAGCGGCTCCGAGAACAGGGTCTGTTGGCCGCCGTGTTCGGACGCCCACGCCGCGGCGTCGCCGAGGTCGCCGGTCTCCTGCCACCGGTCGCGGACCGACGACTCGGCCGCCCCGGTCGCCCGGCAGACCGCCTCGAGCGTGAGACTCGAGGAGACCCCGAGCTCCGTCCGGTCGTACGCCGGGGAGAGCCGACCGCGGACCAGCGTGACGAGCCGACCCAGCAGCGGCCCCGCGTCGGCGAACAGGTCGGCGAGGCAGTCGCGCTTCGCGTCGGTCGAGTTCGTCGCCGCGAGCCGGTCGTACACCTCGACGAGCGCGACATACTCCATCACCGGGACGTAACGGTCGCCCGGTCAAAAGCACACGGCCACCGTGCCCGGCCGAGGTCACGGTCCCCGGACGCGGGGAGCGGCGACGTGGATCCGCGTTCGGTCGGGGCGTTTCACCGCGGCGCGGGTCCGGGGCCCGATCGGGTCGTGTCACGGCGGCGAGCGCATCGATACCAATCTTTAATATTCGAAGCCGGCTGAATTAGTATATGAGCGTCGTCAGCGTCTCGATGCCGGAGGAGTTAGTCGATCGGATCGACCAGTTCGCGGACGATCACGGCTATACCGGCCGGAGCGAGGTGCTCCGGGAAGCGAGCCGGAACCTCCTCGGCGAGTTCGAGGACAGGAAGCTCGAGGACCGCGAACTGATGGGAGTCGTCACTGTACTCTTCGATTACGAGACGACAAGCGTCGAGGAGAAAATGATGCACCTCCGCCACGAACACGAGGACATCGTGGCCTCGAACTTCCACAGCCACGTCGGCGGTCACCACTGTATGGAGCTGTTCGTCCTGGAAGGGTCGCTCGAGGAGATCTCGGCGTTCGTCGGGAAGATCCGGGCGACGAAGGACACGCTCACCATCGACTACTCCGTGCTGCCCGTCGACGACTTCGGGCCGCTTGCCGGGATGGACTGAGACGGATTTTCGCAACGAGGTGCGTCGTCGGCACCGAACCGCACGGATGACGTGACCGGGATAGGCTGTGATGGCCCGTCCGAGGAGAGGTGAGACGGCCGACGTTGCCGGGTCCGGGCGGCGGGTGCGCGTTTTGGAACGACCAGTACGGCCGTCAGCCGCCGAAGCCTCGCCGCGAGCGGCGTTCAGTAGCGGACGCCGTGAGAGCCCGAATTATTATTTCCGACTTCTCTTCAATAGCAAGATTATTATGATACTACTCAGTATTAACAAATTGAATATGGCACACATTCACCTCGGCGAAGGCTCGTTTCCCCTGTGGGCACTGGCCCTGTGGACGACTATCGGCGTTGCACTCGTCGGTGCTGTCGTCTACCGGATTCGTAAAGGTGGGATCAGGACGAACCAGATCGCACTCGCCGGCATCGGCGCGGCGGCGAGTTTCGCGATCTTCCAGCTGAACATCCCCGTCTGGGGCGGGATCCACATGAACCTCACCGGCCTCGTGGGGATTCTGGCCGGGCCGCTGCTCGGCGCGCTCATCGCCCTCGTGGTCAACATCTTCTCGGCTGCGCTGGGCCACGGCGCCGTCGGCCTGCTCGGGGCGAACACCGTGGTCAACGCGAGCGAGGCCATCGTCGCCTACTACGCGTTCAGGACGCTCTTGCGGACGGACTGGGACATCTTCCCGGCGGGCGCCAGCGCCGCGACCCTCGGCCTCTCGGCCGGGGCGATCCTGATGGGCGCGATCATCGTCATCAGCGGCGTGAACGGCAGCGCCCTGCCGCGTGGTGATCTGACGATCGCCGTCGCCGGACTGGTCGGCCTCAATCTCGGCGTCGCCGTCATCGAGGGAATCCTAACGGGCTTCGTCGTCCAGTTCCTCGCCTCGGTCCGGCCTGACCTCGTCGGCCTCGTCGACCGCACCACCCGCGAGGAGTCCGCCGGGGTGACCGCGTGATGGACCGCTGGAAGCAGTACGGCGGCCTCGCGGGCCTGTTCGCGGTCTGTCTCGCCGCCGGCCTCTGGGGCTTCAGGTCGACCGGCGGCGCGCTTCCGTGGGCGAAGCGGTCCGCACAGGCACTCCAGCGCGGCACGCGAGCGGGCGGTGGCGCGCTCGTCGACGTCGGGCGCGGAATCGTCGTCGCCGGGCCGATCCGCAAGGGCGGGCTGATGCTCGAGTTCGCCGGCGTCGTCGCCGCCCTCGCCGTCCTCGGGATCGGGCTGTACGCTTACGCGAGCCGCTACCGCGGACTCGACGACTCCGAGCGCGCGGCCCCATAACCGTGACGACCCTGTCGAACCACGTTCCGGACCCGCGGCTGATCACCGCGTACGCGGAGTACCGCGAGGGACCGCTCCACCGCGTCAACCCGTGGACGAAAGTCGGCGTCGTCGGCGCACTCGTCCTCGCGGTGACCGTCATCGACAGTCTGGCCGTCCTGGCGGGGCTGTACGCTGTGACGCTCGCGGTCTACGGCGTTGCCGGGCTGCCGTACCGCCGGCTGGGCTACTGGTACACGTTGCCGTTGCTGTTCGTCGTCTCGGTGGCGGGCCCGCTGGCCTTTCTTGAACCCGGGGTCCCCATCGGCGGGGCACTTCCCACCCCGGTCGGCGACCTCTCGGTCACGTGGGCGGGCGCAGCGCTGTTCGGCGAACTCGCATGCCGGTCGCTGACCGTCGTCACGTTCTCGCTGACGGCGACGATGACCACCCGGTACGCCGACATCGCCCACCTGCTCGGCCGGCTCCTCCCCGGACCGATCGATCAGGTCGCCCTGCTCACCTACCGGTTCACCTTCGTCATGGTCGAGACGCTCGAGAACCTCGTGAAGGGCGTCCTCGCTCGTGGCGCGTCACTCTCGGAGTTCCGGGCGAACCGCCGGACCTACGCCCGGATCCTCGGGATGACGCTTTTGACCGCGATCGAGCGCTCCGAGCGGCTAGTCAAGTCGATGGAGGCCCGCGGATACGACGGCGACATCACGCTGTACGGCGACGTGTCACGCCCGCCGGCTCGCGAATACGTCGCCGTCGGCGCCTGTTACGCCGGCGTCGTCGTCTACGCGCTGGTCGTGGTCTACGAGGTGGTCCCGGTATGAGCACGGACCGCTCCGGGGACCGGACGCCATTGGTCGACCTCCGGTGTGAGGCGCACACCTACCCCGACGGCACCGTCGGGATGCACGACGTCGACTTCTCGGTCTATCCCGACGAGGTGGTCGCGCTCGTCGGCGGCAACGGGGCGGGCAAGTCGACGCTGCTCGAACACCTGAACGCCACCCTCGTCCCCGACGAGGGCGAACTGGTCGTCGACGGCACCGCGATCACCGAGGACAACAAGGCCCACGCCCGCAAGGAGGTCGGGTTCGTCTTCCAGGACGCCGATACGCAGCTGGTGGCGCCCACGGTGCTGGACGACGTGCTGTTCGGCCTGCAGAACTACGGGATGGGCGGCGAATCGGCCGAACAGCGCGCCCGGGAGGCACTCGCGACCGTCGACGCCGCTCACCTCGAAGGTCGGGTCCCCCACTACCTCAGCGGCGGCGAGAAGCGGCTGGTCGGCCTGGCGGGCGTGCTCGTACTGGAGCCGAGCGTGGTCGTCCTCGACGAGCCGTTGGCCGGTCTGGACCCCGAGCGCTCCCGGCTAGTCGCCGAGCGGATTCGACAGGTTCAGAAGGGGGATATCAGCGTGGTGTTGTCGACTCACGACCTCGAGTTCGCCGCCGAGATCGCCGACCGCGTCTGTGTGATGGCCGACGGCAACATCGTCGGGACCGGGCCGCCGGCGGCGGTGTTCTACGACGACGCGCTGCTGCGGGAAGCGAACCTG
>CAZDEJ010000083.1:0-7210 GCA_964504395.1 uncultured Halobellus sp.
GTGCTCATTGTCCGATGTAGGCCCTCCGGCGGGTAAGTAACCTGCGACTGGGGTAGTCACCCCCCAGAGCTTTATATCCCTCACGCGGAAGTTCGGGAACGAACCATGGGACGTATCTACGCGGTCGTCAGTGCGAAAGGGGGAGTCGGGAAGACGACGACCGCGGCGAACCTCGCGGCGGCGCTCGCTGCGGCCGACCTGCGGGTCGCCGTCGTCGACGGCGACCTCGGCATGGCCAACCTCGCGGGTGTGCTCGGCGTCGACGTCGGCGAGGTGACGCTCCACGACGTCCTCGCGACCGGGGGCGACCCGGACGAGACCGACTCCAGCGCTCCCGACCCTGCGGCGGCGATCCACGAGGGGCCACACGGGCTCTCGGTCGTCCCCGGATCCCCGGCGCTCGACGCGTTCTCCCGGACGGATCCCGAGCGCCTCGGCGGCGTGCTCGCGGACCTCGCGGCGGATCACGACTACGTCGTCCTCGACACGGGTGCGGGGCTGAGCACCGATACCGTCGCCCCCCTGACGTTCGTCGACGAGGTCCTGCTCGTGTCGACTCCGACCCGGGACGCCCTCGGTGACACCGACAAGACCCGGCGGGTGGCCGAGCGCGTCGGCGCCACCGTCGCGGGTGCCGCGCTCCTCCGGGCCGACCCCGCTGCTGCGGAGTCCGACACGGTCGTCGGGACCCTCGGTGCCGGCGTCCTCGGGACCGTCCCGGACGCCGAGGAGATCCGGCGGGCCTCGGACGCCGGCGAACCGCTCACGACGTTCGCGCCGGAGAGTCGGGCCGCTGCGGCGTTCGCCTCGATTGCGGCGACGCTCACCGGCGAACGCGCCGCTATGCCGACGGCGGACGCCACGGACGCCAAGGGTGACGTCGACGGCTCCCCCGCTACCGAAGCCCACACCGGCGACGACGGGTCGTCGACGGACGACATCACCGACCCCGGCGGCGACGACGGACCGGACGGACGCGAAACGCGCGCAGACGCCGGCCGGCAGCCTCCCGCGGACGCCGACGACAGGGGATCGACCGAGCCGATTGCCGGGGCCGGTCCCGCCGCAGGCGGAGAGCACGGGGATCCGGGTGCGACCCCGCCGACGGGTGAGGCCGGTGAGAGAATGCCGGCGGCCGACCTCGGTGACGGTGGGTCGGCGGACGACGGTGCCGAGGAACTGCTGGCCGAGACGGCGGACGACGAGAGACCGGGGGTCGAGGTCGCCGACGGCGCGGGCGACTCCCCGATCGATCCCGCGGATCCCGGGGTAGCCCCGACCGCCGACGCCGACGCGGGTGTCCACACCACCCCGCCGGAGGAAGGTCCGATCGACGAGGCCGAACCCGGGGGAGGGTCCGACGATCCCGGTGCTGCCGCTCCCGACACCGGCGACCCGGAGCCGACGGCCGATGATACGGACGACGACACCGAGTTGGACGGCGACGATGCGACGGAGATTGTGGACGACGACGGTGGTGGCGGCTTTTTCAGCCGGTTCTTCGGGTGACCCGGTTCGAAACGGGACCTTCTTTTGTTCGGGTGCGGTGAGTCGACGGTATGGCGGAGACCAACTCGCGCGTTCCCTTCTGGTGGCTCGTCCTGTTCTTACTGCTAGCGCTCGGGGCAGGCGCAGCGGCGGTGTTCGCCGTCGGCGGGTCGCTCCTCGCCGGGGTCGCCCTGCCGGTCGTCGGATGAGGCGACGCCGCGGCCGGCGGTTCGGGCGGTCCCCATCCCGCGCTACATCGACTCCGGGGCCTCGATCCCGAGGGCGTCAAGCGCGTTCGCAACGGTGTGGCGCGACGCCGCCACGACTCCGAGCCGTGCCGCTGCAACCGTGTCTTCGGCGTTGAGTACCGAACACTCCCGATAGAAGGTGTTGAACGTCTCCGCGAACGACCGTACGAAGGTCGCAACGACGTGGGGCTCCAGTCCTTCGGCAGCCGCCTCGATCACCGCGGGCAAGCGCGCGATCTCGGCGAGCAGCGCGCGCTCGGCGTCGGTGTCGAGCACCGAGACGTCCGTCGACGGCTCGATCCCCGCCGCTGTGGCCTCGGCTTCGATCCCGCAGCACCGGGCGTGGACGTACTGGATGTACGGGGCGGATTGGGCCTCGAAGTCGAGCGCGCGGTCCCACTCGAAGGTGATCCCCTTGGTTGGCTGCTTGGAGACGATGTCGTACCGCACCGCGCCGATCCCGACCTGGCGGGCGATCCGGTCGACGTCCGCGGCGTCGAGGTCGTCGTCGCGGCCCCGGGAATCGAGCCGCGTCTCGACCTCCTCGCGGGCCCGCTGGACCGACTCGTCCAGCAGGTCGTCGAGGTCGACGCCGGTACCGTCCCGCGTCGACATCCCGCCGTCCGGGAGGTTGACCCACGAATAGAACGTCTGTCTGAGCACGTCGGTGTCGTGACCGAGGAGTTCGAGCGCAGCCTCGAGCTGCTCGGCTTGGAGCTTGTGGTCCTCGCCGAGTACGGTCACCGCCCGGTCGTAGTTTTCGAACTTCCACTCGTGGTGGGCGAGGTCCCTGGTCGTGTACAGGGTGGTCCCGTCCGACCGCAGGAAGACGAGGTTCTTCTCCAGCCCGAACGCCGAGAGGTCGAGTTGCCAGGCGTCCTCGTCGTAAACGGCGTGCTCCGTGTCCTTGAGCCGGCCGGTCACGTCGTCGGCGTCGCCGTTCCGCATGAACTCGGTCTCCTTTACGAACCGGTCGAACTCCGCGGGAAGCCGGCCCAGCGAGGTCTGCATCCCGTCGAGTACCTGATCGACCACCGCCGAGACGCGAGCGAACGCTTCGTCGTCGCCGGCTTCGAGCCCCTGCATGATGGCGGCGATCTCGGCTTCCGCCTCGGCGACGGCCGCGTCGTCGCCCGACTGCAGGAACGTGTTGCCCGCCCGGTAGTACCGCACCAAGTCGTAGTCCGCACGGTCGCGCCCGGGATCGGAGAGCTCGGACTCGTCGAACGTCTCGTACGCCCAGGTGAACGTTGCGATCTGCCGGCCGGCGTCGTTGACGTAGTAGTGGGTGTCCACGTCGTAGCCGGCGTACTCGAGCACTCGCGCGACCGCGTCGCCGTAGATGGGGTTCCGGGCGCGCCCGACGTGAACCGGGCCGGTCGGGTTCGCGCTGGTGTGTTCGACCACGACCGACGTGTCGGTTGCCGGGAGGTTGCCGTAGTCGGACGCCTGCCCCGCCTCGAGCGTGTCGGCGTAGTACGCGGTCGTGACGTAGAAGTTCACGTACGGCCCTCGGGTGTCGGCCCGGTCGACGTACTCGCACCCGCCGACGTCGACCGCCTCGGCGATGTCCGCCGCGACCGAGGGCGGGGGTGCGCCGACCTCGCCGGCCAGCCGGAACGCCACACTCGACGCCAGCGTCGCCGCCATCTCGTCGGGTGGCTCCTCCACTCCGAGGTCGTCAGTCGGCAGGTCGAGCGCCGTCAGGGCGGCCTCGACCGCGTCCTCGACCTCCGCTCGGAAGTGTCTGAACATGCCCGCCGTTGTCGAACCGGAAGTAAATCCCTTCCGAACGGGCTCGGACCGGCGCTTCATGCGGATCGATCCCCGGCGTGCGGCGCTCGTCGGCCCCAACCGACGGATTTACCCTCGGGAGATCGAAATCCGGCGTACGGAGACCCGTTCGTCCGCGGCCCCATTCCATCACGGTTCTGTTATGTATCTCGGGGCCGTTATTCTTAACACGTTCCCACGACAAATGCCGATAATGTCAGAATCGGCAGCCTCCGCCGTCGGATACGACGAGTTGGCGGCGCTGAAGTTCATCGCCTTGGAGGGCGGTCGGTCCGGCTCGGTCAAGATCTCCTGCTCCGGGCTCGCGGACCACCTCGACGCGTCGAGCCAGACCGCCTCCCGCCGGCTCCAACGGCTCGAAACCGCCGGTCACCTCGACCGCGACGTGGTCGCCGACGGCCAGTGGGTCTCGCTCACCGAGTCGGGGGCGGCGGCCCTCCACCGCGAGTACGCCCACTACCACCGGATCTTCGAGGGGACCGACCCGTCGACCGTCGAACTGACGGGCACGGTCACGAGCGGGATGGGCGAGGGGCGTCACTACATCTCGCTTCCGGGCTACATGGAACAGTTCCGCGAGCGGTTGGGCTACGAGCCGTTCCCCGGCACGCTCAACGTCGACCTCGACGAGGAGAGCATCCGGGCCCGGTCTGCGGTGTCGTCGCTGTCGGGCGTTCCGATCGACGGGTGGGAGGACGACGACCGGACGTTCGGCCCCGCGACGTGTTACGCCGCCACCGTCGCGTGCGACGGCGCGGTCGCCGGAGAGACCCACATTATCGTGCCCGAGCGCACCCACCACGACGAGACACAACTCGAGGTCATCGCGCCGGTGAAGCTCCGCGACGAGCTCGGGATCGACGACGGGACGGCCGTGTCCGTCCGCGTGGAGACGGTCGAATGACCCGGACAACAGCCGATGTCGAGCCGGACCCGACCGACGAGCCCCCGGTCGATCGGGCGGTGGCGGCGTTCCGGAACGGGGAGCCGATACTGGTTCACGACGCCGCCGACCGGGAGGGTGAGACCGACATCATCTACCCCGCGGGCACGGTCGACGCCGACGCGGTCGCCCACCTCCGGGCCGACGCGGGCGGGCTGATCTGTACTGCCGTCTCCGACGCCGTCGCCGACGCGGCCGGCCTGCCGTTCCTCGAGGACGAACTCGACCACCCCGCGGCTGCCGACCACGATCTCGCGTACGACGACCGCTCGTCGTTCTCGCTCCCGGTGAACCACCGCGAGACGTTCACCGGGATCACCGACGACGACCGCGCACTCACCATCCGACGGCTGGCCGACGTTGCGGCCGCGGCGGACCACGCCGACGGCTACGACGCCGAGGAGTTCGCCGCGTCGTTTCGGACCCCGGGCCACGTCCACGTGCTCCGCGGGGCGCCGGGGCTCCTGGGCGACCGCCGGGGCCACACCGAACTCGGACTCGCGGTCGCGGCGGCCGCGGGGCTTCCGCCGGCGGTGGTGGTCTGCGAGATGCTCGACGCCGACTCCGGCGGGGCGCAACCCGCTGCTGCCGCCCGGGAGTACGCCCGCCGCAACGGGTACGTCTACGTCGAGGGCGCGGCAATCGTCGACCGGTTGGGGTAGCTCCGCTCCCCGTCCGCTCGCCGCCGATCCGGCCGACCGTCCATGCTCCGTCCGTCCCGGGAGATAGACCGCTACAGGCGCTCCTGTATGGTTTTATACCCGGGGCCGCAAACGTCGGCACATGGGATTTGACGAGATGGACGTCGACACGATCTGGCAGGACGGTGACTTCGTCGATTGGGACGACGCCACGGTGCACGTTCTCACGCACGGGCTCCACTACGGGACCGGCATCTTCGAGGGGGTTCGGTGTTACGACACCGACAACGGCCCCGCCATCTTCCGGTGGGACGAACACCTCGACCGGTTCTACCAGTCGGCGAAGCCCTACGACATGGAGGTTCCCTTCTCCCGCGAGGAACTCACCGAGGCGACGCTCGAACTGCTTCGCCGAGAAGAACTCCGATCCTGTTACATCCGCCCGGTGGCGTTCTACGGCTACGGCTCCCTGGGGGTGAGCCCGGAGGAGAACCCGGTCAACGCCGCGATCGCGGCGTGGCCGTGGGGGGCGTACCTCGGCGAGGAGGCGTTGGAACGCGGCGTCGAGGTGATGATCTCGTCGTGGCGGAAGTACGCCTCCAGTCAGGTCCCGACCAACGCGAAAACCACCGGACTGTACGTCAACTCCCTGCTTGCGGGCGAGGAAGCCCGCCGAAACGGCTACACGGAGGCGATCGTCCTGAACAAGGAGGGCCAGGTCGCCGAGGGGCCGGGCGAGAACATCTTCCTCGTCCGGGACGGCGAGATCTACACTCCCGGGCTCTCACAGAGCATCCTCGACGGGATCACGCGCAACACCGTGATCGAACTCGCCCGCGAGCGCGGCTACACCGTCCACGACCGGGCGACGATCTCCCGTGGGGAACTCAACACCGCCGACGAGTTGTTCTTCACCGGCACTGCTGCCGAAGTGACGCCGATCCGAACGGTCGACAACGTCACCATCGGCAGCGGCTCCCGCGGTCCCGTGACCGAGGAGCTTCAACAGGCCTTCTTCGACCTCGTGGAGCGTCGGACTACCGCCCACGAGGAGTGGTTCACCTACGTCTGAGAATCGAACAGGATTGTCTTGTCGGGTGCGACGACAGCGACGACGTGCATCGTTTACCTCAGCGTGCAAGCGAGATCGCTGCCGCAGCGACCCGACGTGTAGACCACGCTACGTCGGATACTATACGCCTGTGCGAATCCGTGAACCCTCCGCCGGTGGGAGTTCGTATATGAACCCGATGGCCACGTGTAGTACCCACACGGTCACGCCGGCCACTAGGGCTCCAGTCGTCCCGGTAACGCCGACGAGAGAGAGAGCAACGACAGTAGCGGTCGTCAGCGGAACGGTCACAACCACGGCGATGACGATCAGTGCCGATGCGACGACCCGGATTCGGCGTGAGACGGTGTCCGGGTACACGTTCCGGTTTCGATCGGGAGGGACTGTCCCGAACGCATCGGGAGTTTCGTCGCCGGATACGTGCCCCAGAACCACCTCACGCGCCGCCCGCCCGCCATCGATAACGAGAACTCGCAGTCGTCGGCCGGCCGGCGTCGTCAGTGCGGCCGCGGCTGGAAGATAGAGCACCCACGGGATCGCCGTCTGTCGGTCGTTGATATCGCGGTACCCGGGAATCGTATTGATACTATGACATATTCGCTGCACCCGGTAGAAAGCATCTATTCCGGCGTACGCGACGACAAGCATCCACCCGAACCAGGGGAACATTACCCGCACTGGGAACAGCAGTCCTCCCTCCCCGGTGACCGGCTTGCCAAGGACCGAGAAGCCCTCCTGTGTTGAGTTATCGAAGATCGCGAAACCGCCCTGGCTTGAGACGGGCGTGTCGCTGGTCGGTGCTCCGGGGGTCGTAGGGTCGGACGTGTCGCTGGTCGGGGCTTCGGGGGTCGCGGGGTCGGACGTGTCGCTGGTTGCTGTTCCGGAGGTGGTGCGTGCAGGCGTCGGCGAGGGAGTCGCCTCAGTGGGTGTCTCCCCGTCGGCGTCGGCGTCACCGGTATCAACCCGGTAGGGATCACCGACGTCACTATCCGCACCGCCGTCATCGCCGTCGCCGTCCGCACCG
>CAZDEJ010000083.1:7310-9656 GCA_964504395.1 uncultured Halobellus sp.
CGTCGCCGTCCGCACCGCTGTCATCGTCATCGTCGCTGTCGTCGCCGTCGTCGCGCCCGGGGCAGTTAGGGCCGAGCGAGTCGGGATCGAGAAAGTTCGGAATACCATCGGAGTTAACATCTCCTGTCCCTTCGACACTATCGAGACATCCGTCGCCGTCCGCGTCAGTATCGCGGAAGTTCAACGCGGTTGAACTGTCCACGTCGACCGCGGACTGCGCTGCCCCATCAGGACTCAAAACCCCGTCGGAGTCGAGTTCGATCTCCGGATGTGTGATTTCGACCTCGTCCGGAATCCCGTCGTCGTCGGAGTCGGTGTCCAGCGCGTCAATCGTCCCGTCACCGTCAGTGTCGACCGACCGCCCGCCGTTCGTCTCAACCGCGTCGCTTATACTATCGTCGTCGGAGTCCCTGTCTGCGGGGTCGGTCCCGATCGTCCGCTCCCGTGAATTGGTGAGGCCGTCGCCGTCAAGATCGCCGGTCGGCCCCTTGCTATCTGTCGAATCGACGAAGTTGGCGACGCCATCGGAGTCGATGTCTCCCGTCCCCTCGACTCGGTCGGGCTTGCCGTCACCGTCGGCGTCGGTGTCGCGGTAGTTGCCGACGCCATCGCTGTCGGCGTCGGCACTCGTTTCGATCACGTCCGGAATTCCGTCGCCGTCTGCGTCGCTGCTATAGACGTCCGGCGTGCCGTCGGCATCGGTGTCGACGAGCGTTCCGGTCCCGTTCGTTTCGACCGTGTCGTTGATCCCGTCGGCGTCGGAATCAGCGTCGACGAAGTTCTCGAGACCGTCGCTATCGGTATCGTTTACCCCCTCGGCCGTGTCGTTGATGTCATCGCCGTCGGCATCCGTATCGCGGTAATTAGCGATCCCGTCGGAGTCGACGTCTCCTGGTCCCTCGATCGTATCGTTGATCCCATCGCCGTCGCTGTCGACGTCTCTGAAGTCCGGCGTTCCGTCGTCATCAGTGTCCGGCGGCTCAGGGAGTTCGATACTCGGAACACCGCTGCTATTTGCGCCCTCCTCCCTATCGCGGATCCCGTCCCCGTCAGAGTCGGAGTCAAGCGCGTCTATCGTCCCATCGCCGTCGGTGTCGATCCGCTGGCCGCCGTCCGTCTCCGTGCCATCGCTGATTCCGTCCGAATCGGTATCGACGGAATTTGGATTGGTGCCCAACTCCCGTTCACGTGCGTCTGTAACTCCGTCGCCGTCGGTGTCGGTCCCGCTCTGACCCGTCGCCTGCGGGCCGTCGAGGGGACCCGCAACGGCCGGGACCGGACCGTCGGGGTGCGCCCGTCCTCCCGGGTCACTGACGGTCTCCATCAGCGCGGCGCCCGGTTCCGCGCCTACCCCAGTACACAGCACACAGAGCAGGATACACAGCAGCCAAAGGCCACCGCGTCCGGACGATCTCATAGTTAATCATGCTTTATTACTGTCAAACTTAAACGTCAGTCAGACAGCACTAGCTGAAATTATAAAAAGTATTTTATGATATCTGATAAGGGTTGCACGGATCCATACCCTCCGCGCACCCGACTGCTGAAAAGAACGGTCGGCGGGGACTACTTATTTTTCTCCAGAGGCGTCCGTCAAGATCCGTCCAGTAGCTTTTGCAACGAAGTGATCACTGTGCATCTGCGTACGTATAATTTTCAACCCCCAGCCTACGGTACTGTTTAGTTAGGAGTGAACCCGTCGTGAATGGCGCGGTTGAGACCCCGGAAGCCCCCGCACTCTCGACTCGGTGGCTTCGCTGTGGTCCTCGTTGCTCACTACGTTCGCTCCTGCGGTCCTTACCTCGGCCGCCTTCGTCGAGAGCACGGCCCCTTCCAGTCCCACCCGGGGGTGGTTCTCTGGTTGCCATCCGCTTAAGTAAACACGACCCAGCCTACAGTGGATGAATGCCAAGTTCACATGCTTATAGCCCAGCTTTGAACGGTGACGCAGGGCCGTGACGTGGACCGTAGGAAGGGAAGCGTTCAGATCAGAAGCTGTGTTCTTTGGGTTACTTTTGTCGAATATAGTGGGAAACTTCCCACAGTACTGTCACAAGAAAAAAAACCACTACTGCACCAGCTGCTTCCGACCCCGTCGGAACTGGGATTATATTACTGTTGATAACGTAGAGAGCAGCCTGCGAGGCTGCTCCGATCGGAGGGAGTAATTCCCAGACGTACTTTTCCAACATTGAGGCAGCTATCAACGCAATCAGCGCGGATACCGGATGAGAGCCAGTGGCTTTCGTTGGCACGGGAGTAATATTACAGAACCGGTAAATCAATTTTATCACTGAAGACATATTTTAGACAATATATTCATGAAATATACCCTCCGTTTGTGAA
>CAZDEJ010000084.1:0-9551 GCA_964504395.1 uncultured Halobellus sp.
GGCTCGAGTCACTCCACGATGACGGACTCATCACGGACGCGGAGCGTCCGGTGGATCTCACCCCGCAGGGCCGGTTCATCGTGAACGAGGAGTTCGAGGATATCAACGTGTGACGGACCGTCACTACCGGGGCCGCGGATCGCCAGGCAAGTTCCGCCGGGTGGGACGGAGTAAAGTACGCCCGACCGTGAAGCACGTCAAGAGATGGTAGATCCGACCTCGGATCTCGGGGAGGACGTCAACGCGGACAACGCCCCCGAGTGCGCGACGTGCGGTACGAAGATCGTCCAGTCATCCGCACACCGCGTCGTCACCCGGATCGAGGACGGGCGAGCGCACCACCGCCACTTCTGCTCCGAGGAGTGCCGATCCGCCGACCGGGAGTAGCCGACCGAGTCGGGTCCCGGTTTCGACTGTCGCACCCGTCCGACGCCGTCACCTGTCGGTCCCGACCGACGACCAGAACTGCTCGATACCGTAGCCCAGCATATCGGGGCTGACCGGACGGAACTCCTCGCGCTCCGCCGGCGGGAGGTATCCGCGGACGCTGTCCCAGGACTCGCGGGCGTATCTGGCGTCGACGAAGGCTCGGACCCCGACCTCGTCGGGACCCCGGATGACACGCCCGATGGCCTGCCGTGCCTTCCGGACCGCGGGAACGGTGAGTGCGGTTTCGAATCCGCTTCGACCGCCTCGGCCGTCGGCGCCGAACCGGCGGTCGTACGCCGTCTTCACCGCCCGGGTTCGCGGGCTCGAGGTGTCGATGATCGGTACCCCACAGACGGCTGCGGCCGCGAGGCGGTCACCGCGGTAGTCGACGCCCTCGGTGAGTGTGCCGCGTAAGCTCGTCACGAGCACCTTGGGGTCGCCACCGAAGAACTCGGCTTTCAGCGCCTCCGTCGCGTCGTTGTCGGAGGACTCGTCCAGAAGCACCGGTCGGTCGAGACGGTCAGTCAGCGCGTCGGCCATCCACGCCGCCTCGGCGTAGTTGGGCATCCCAACGAGCACGTTCCCGGGCGACCCCGCAATCTCACAGACCGCATCGACGTGGGCCCGCCGGGTCGGGTTCGACGCCCCCGTCGCGCCGCGGTTGTCGTGGGTGAACTTCGGGGCGTCGACCGCGAACGACGCGCGGTTCCCGTCCGGGAACGAGAGGCCGTACGTCCGCTCCTCGACCGGCCGGCCCTCGCCCGCGAGGCTGTCGAGCCCGGTCACTTCCCGGAAGACGTCCATCGGCTCGATCGTTGCCGACATCACCACGCCGCCGCCGAAGGAGCCGAGCGTCTCGGCGATCGCCTCGCCGGGCACGCAGTTGTGGAGCCCGAGCCGGGCGTTGTACGCCCGCCGCCACGACCCCGAGGGTTCGGCCTCGTCCCAGGTCCGCTCCAGTTCGATCTCCCGGAAGTGGGCGGTGTGGTCGGCACGGGCCCAGTTGGCGAGGGTGCGCCCGGCCGCCGGCGCTGCTCGCTGGACGTCGTCCTCGGCGTCGTTCAGGATACGGGCGACAACGGCGCCGACCGCCTCCGCACGGAGCCACGCCCCCTCGCCGTAGCCCGCGTCGTCGGCCCACGCGGTCAGGTCGTCGCGGCCGGGTGCCTCGGGATCCCGGAGCGGCACCTCGTCGTCGTCGAGGGCGCTCGGATCCGCCCGCCAGTCCGGCACTGTCCGGTCCAAGTGCGCCCGGACCCGGCGGTCGAGTTCCGACCGGAGGTCGGCCAGAAACTCCCGGGTGTCCGTGAGTTCCCGCAGGGTGACGTCGGCCTCGTCCAGTTCGGCGCGCACCAGGTCGGCGTCGGCGGTCCCGGGGCTGCCCTCGGCGGTGTCCTTTCCGGAGTCCGCGAACTTCACGGGCTGGATCACGCGTGTGAGTTCGGCCTCGGCGTCTCGGAGCGTCGCGTCGCCGACGCCGTCGCTGACGAGATCGCGGACGCGCGGTTCGAGCATATGTGCCTCGTCGCAGACGACGAACGTCGCGTCGTCGACGACCGCCCCCGTGAACGACCCGACTGTCTGGGGGTCGAACGCGTGGTAGTAGTTGCCGAGTACGACCTCGACGTGCGGGAGGACCGCACCCATCACGGAGTGGGGGCAGGTGCCGTAGCCCGCGCTCAGCCCGACCAGCTCCTCCGTGTCGATGTGGCCGCGGTCGGTGATGTCGAACGGGACCGCCTCGATCGGGTCGCCGTCGTCGGGCGCGTCGTCGAGGAACGTGGCGTAGAAGGGGCAGTACTCCACGTCCTCGTGGTCGGCGGTGCCCGGAAGGTACGGCGTGGGCTCGCCCGCGGTCTCGAGGTAGTCGGGGCCGTCCCGGGAGCCCGAGTCGAGCAGCCCAGTCTGGGCCTCCCGCGCCGCCGACGCCAGCGCGCCCGCGGTCGTGTCGCCGCCGTCGCCGACCAGGTTCCGGGTCCGCTCGCGGAGCCCCTCGCACCTGTCGTACACCGTCCCGTCGTCGATCCCGGCGACCCCCTCACGGCCGTAGGGACAGACGTCCGCCTTGCCGACCAGGGTCAGCCCCGACACCCGCGACCACGCGTCGGGGAGGTTGTCGTTGATCGTTCGGAGGTCCTCCTCGAACTGCTGGAGCTGCTGTTTGACGCTCGTGAGCACGACCACACGCTCGTAGTCGGAGTCGGGATCGCGAACGCGGTCGATCCCCGCGGTGAGCGCGAGCATCGTCTTCCCGGTGCCGCAGGCGCCCTCGACGACAAGGAATCCCCCGTCGTCGGCGACGTCGATCGCGGCATCGATGCCGTCGGCCTGTTCGGGATACGGCTCGTCGTGGCCGAAGACCGACTCCCAAGTCACGTCATCGGCTCGGCCCGCTGCGTTCATATCGGTGTCGGTGCTGGCCGCGGGTTCGGTGAAAAGGGTTCGTGACGAAGCACCGGTCGTGGTTACTTAAGCGACGACTGACCGGAGAACCGCTACCGGGCGGGACTGAAAGGGGCCGCGCTCTCGACGAAGACGGGTGCCGCGAGCACCGCAGGAGCGAACGCAGTGAGCAACGAGGAGCGCGGCGAGCCCATCGAGTCGAGAGCGCGAGGGCTTTCGAGGCCGTCTCCACGCTTTTCACCACCGTTTCACCCCTAACTAAACAGTACCGAAGCACCCGGCAACAGAACCGCGGGTCGCCCGCGCCCTACTCGAACGCGCGGAGCCGCTCTGAGCCCTCCCCCACGCAGACCACCAGGGAGTCCTCGGTCGTGCCGTAGACGTTCATCTCCCGGCCTTTCACCGAGTATTTCGTCCCGATAACCCGCACCAGCCCCGCGTCGCGGAGGCTGTTCAGGTGGTGTCTGACGTTCTGCACCGAGGTGTCGACCGCCTCCGCGAGTTCGGAGGCGGACGCGGGATCCCGCTGCAACGCGGCGAGTGTCGACCGGGCGGTGTCAGTACTCAGACAGTTGATCAGCCGCGCGGCCTCGTCGTCGCCGAGCGGCAGAACGCGAAGGTCGCCGCCGTCCTCGTCGACGGCAGTGCGATCGGTGTCCGATGGCAACAGGCTCGACATACGATGTTGTGTTCCCGTTCACTACTAAACGTTTCGAAATTCCGACACACCACGTATCACACGTGATCGGGCCGATCACACCGGGTATATCCGTTCCTGACGGCGTGAGTTACCCATATCTATATACGATACATACTCACTCAGTAGAACTACCATCTTCCCGATGTGATCGGTTGGAACACCCGCGGTTTTTACACGAGTCGCTCCTCACACTCGAGTAATGATATCAAGCGACCGGATGGCCGCGGTGGACCGCAACGCCGCGGCGCTCGGAGTCCCGCGGAAGCAGTTGATGGAGTCGAGCGGCAGTGCCGTCGCGCGGGCGGTGCGCCGCGTTGCCGGCCCCGGCGCAGCCGTCGCCGTTGTCGCCGGCCGCGGCAACAACGGCGGGGACGGGCTCGTCGCGACCCGCTTCTTGGACGACTACGCGACGACCGTCCACCTGCTTGGCCGGCCGGCGACGATCCGGACCCGGATCACTCGGGAGAACTGGGACGCGCTCCGTGCCGGGGAGTACGACACACGCACCGTCACCGACGCCGCCGCCGTCGACCTCGGGAGCCCGGACGTGGTGGTCGACGCGATGCTCGGAACCGGCGTGACCGGCGGCCTCCGCGAACCCGAAGCGACCGCTGCGGACGCGGTCAACCGCGCCGACGCGACAGTGGTCTCGGTAGACGTTCCCTCGGGCGTCAACGCCGATACCGGCGAGGTCGCCGGCGTCGCTGCCGACGCCGACTCCGGGAGGGGTGCCGGTGTCGCTGTCGACGCGGATCGGGTAGTGACGTTTCACGACCGCAAGCCCGGACTCGACGCCGTCGACGCCGAGGTCACGGTCGCCGACATCGGGATCCCCACTGCCGCGGAGCGGTTCGTCGGCCCCGGCGACCTGCTCGGACTCGACCGCGACCCCGGGAGCCACAAGGGCGACGCCGGCGAGGTACTCGTGATCGGTGGGGGGCCGTACGCCGGTGCCCCCGCACTCGCCGGACGGGCCGCGCTCCGGGCCGGCGCGGACCTGGTTCGAGTGGCGTGTCCCGCGTCCGTCGCCGGGTCGGTCCAGGGGTTCAGCGAGAACCTGATCGTCCGACCGTACGAGGGTGAGCGCTTTACCCCGGACCGGGTGGACGCCGTCCTCGCGGCGGCCACGGACCACGACGCGGTCGTGATCGGCCCCGGGCTGGGCGACCATCCCGAAACGGACGCGGCAGTTCGGGGGTTCCTCGCCGAATACGACGGGGTTGCGGTCGTCGACGCCGACGCCCTGGCGACTGTTCCCGACGTCGACACCGACGCGACGCTGTTGTGTACGCCGCATCAGGGTGAGCTCCGCGGGATGGGCGGCGAGACCGCCGACGAGTGGCGCGCCCGGGCGGAACTGGTCTCGGAGTTCGCGGCCGACCTCGGCCACCTGCTGCTCGTGAAGGGGGCCTACGACGTCGTCGCCGACGGCCTGAAGAGCCGCATAAACCGGACGGGCAATCCGGCGATGACCGTCGGCGGTACCGGCGACGTGCTCGCGGGCGCAGTCGGTGCGTTGGCGTGTGTGCTCGCTCCCCGCCGGGCGGCATCGGTCGCGGCGTACGCCACGGGGCGCGCGGGCGACGCGGCGGCTGGCGGGCGGGGTAGCGGGCTCGTAGCCACGGATCTGCTGGATCGGCTACCCGCGGCGCTGCAGGACCGGGAGGTGGGAGAATGACTCGCGACACCGACGCCGCGGGGGACGCAGCCGACCCCGACACCACCGACACGGACCTCACGCACGTCGACGAGTCGGGTGACGTTCAAATGGTTGACGTCGGCGCAAAGCCCGACACCCACCGCCGCGCGGTCGCCCGCGGGACGATCCACCTGACGCCGTCGACAGTGACGGCGATCCGCGACGACGGTATCGACAAGGGCGACGTGCTCGCGACCGCGCGGGTCGGCGCGGTTCAGGCGGTCAAACACACCTGGGAGACGGTCCCGATGTGTCACCAGATCCCGATCACGAACGTCGACACCGACTTCGACGTCCGGGAGGCTGCGGTCGCACTGACCGTTACCGTCGAGACGACCGGCAAGACCGGCTGCGAGATGGAGGCCCTGGAGGGTGTCACCACCGGGCTGAACGTCGTGTGGGACATGGTGAAAGCCGCGGAGAAAGACGACGACGGCCAGTATCCCGACACCCGGATCGGTGACGTGCACGTGGCTACGAAGGAGAAGCGACGAGTCGACGGGACGTGACGGGGGGCCGACAGCGGTGGCGCATACTGTTGGCTGTAACTACGTGACGATTTTCGGCACCCAGGGGTGTCGAAATCCGTCACGTGACGATAGCCGACAGTATCAGTCGGCGGACTCGGTCTCGCCGGCCGGGGGACGGACGTCGGCTGCCTTCGCCCGCGCCCGTTCGACGATCGCGGGCCTGGCTGCGAACTCCACGAGCACCTCCTCGCCGGTGTACTCCTCGCGTTCGACGTTCCCGTTGTCGTGGAGCCACGACACCAGGCTCATCGCGCCGTCTGCGAGCGGAAGCAGGAGACGCTCCTCCCGCCACGCCGGGAGTTCGGACTCGATCCGGTCGGTCAGCCCCCCGACGTTCTCGCCGGTGAGCCCCGAGACCGCGACGGGGGTGGGGGCAAGCGCGTCGAGTGCCGCCCGCTTCCGTTCGAGTTCGTCGTCGTCAACCCGGTCGACCTTGTTGAGTACCGTGACGATCGGGGCCTCGTTCCGTTCGTACAGAGTGTCGTGGCAGGTCACCAGCTTGTTCCGCATCTCCTCGACGGGCTCGGAGGCGTCGACGACGAGCAGGACGAGATCCGCGCGATAGACCGAATCCAGCGTGGACTCGAAGGACTCCACCAGCCAGTGGGGCAGGTCCGAGACGAACCCCACCGTGTCGGTCAGGAGGACGTCACGGGTCCCGGTGTCGGCGCGTCGGGTCGTCGTTCCGAGCGTCGTGAACAGCCGGTCCTCGGATTCGGCGGTCGGGTCCAGATCGGGGTGGAGGCCCTCGTTCTCGCCGACGTCGAGATCGTCCGCCAGCCGGCGCATCAGGGTCGACTTCCCGGCGTTGGTGTAGCCCGCAAGCGCCACCAGATCGAACCCCGACTCCCGGCGGCGTTCCCGCCTGGTTTCCTCCTTGTCGGCGATGTCGTCGAGTTCCTGTTGGATCCGGGAGATCTGGGCTTTGATGTCGCGTTCGCGGCTCTCGTCGTACTCGCCGAGTCCCATGAACCCGGGGCGTTCGTCGCGCTTCGCCAGCGACGCTTTCGCCTCCGCGCGCGGGAGTTCGTAGCGTAACTCCGCGAGTTCGACCTGGAGTTGGGCCTTCCGGGTGTTGGCGCGCTGGCCGAAGATCTCCAGGATGAGCGTGAACCGGTCGATCACCTCGACGCCGGTCGGAAGCTTTCGGCCGATGTTGTAGGTCTGGTACGGTCCCAGCCGGTTGTCCACGACGACCGCTGCCGCGCCGGTCTCGGCGACCAACCCGGCGAGCGCCTCGACTTTTCCCTCGCCGAAGTGGTAGGCGGCGTCCTCGGTTCGGGATTGGGCGAGAGTGGCGACGACCTCGTACCCCGCCGCCCGGGCCAACTCCGTGATCTCGCTCAGGTCGGCACTGTCGCCGCTGTCGACGCGCTGTGCGGCGATGACCGGAGTTCCGTCGGTCATCGGGTGCTTCCTCCGGCGGTCCGCGGGCGTGGTCCTGACACGGTCTCCGCGATGGTAGGCCGTCGAACCACTTGAACGCTACCCGGAGTATACGGGCTGGGAGGGCCGCCGACGGATCGAAACCCGTTTGCGCCGCTCGGCCGGACACCAGGTGTGGACCGGGAGCGACTCCAGTTTCTCGCGCTGTACTTCACGCGGTTTGCGGGCGGCTTCGGGTTCGTGACGCTTGTCACCCTCCTGGCGAAGTACATCGACGTCCTCGACCCGACGGCGATCAGCGTCCTCGGCGTCACCGTGGGTGCGGGGGTCATCATCGGGATGTACACCACCGGGTTCACGCTCGCCCAGACCGTTGCGGTGGTTCCGCTGGCGTGGGCCGGCGACCGCTACGACAAGCGACGGGTCCTCCTCGGCAGCCTTGCGGTCGGAACGGTCGCGTACGCCGGGTTCATCCTGCTCGACCCGACCTCAGCGGGTGCCAGCCTCGCGTTCATCGGGATGCGGATGCTCCAGGGCGTCGCGGTCACTGGAGTGGGGCTGATGTCGCTGTCGCTGATCGGGGAGCTCTCGGCGCCGGGCGCCCGCGCGAACCACATCGGGACGTCCAACGCCGCCCGGTTCGCGGCGTCGATCGTCGGCGGACTCTCGGCGGGGATCCTCTACGACCGCTACGGCTTCACTCCCGTCTTCGTCCTGATCGTCGCGCTCGTCGCCGCCGCCGCCGTCACCGTCGTGGCCGTCCTCCCCGCCGACCGGACGCGGGTGGAGGGGGTCCCGTTTTCAGACCTGGCGGTCAACGACCGGATCCGCGCGATCGCGGTCTTCCGTGTGCAGTACGCGGTCGCGGTCACGCTGGTTCGGACGTGGGTTCCGATCTACGCCGGGGTCTCGGCCGCGAGCGGCGGACTGGCCTACGGCGGGCTCGCGGTCTCGGTCACTGTCGTCTCCGAGAAGTTCACGAACATGCTGTCGCAGCCGACGATGGGCCGGCTCTCGGACCGGTACGGCCGAGCGGGGTTCGTCCTCGTCGGCGGCGGCCTCTACGGGGTGATCGCGCTTGCGGTCCCGGTGTCGCCGCAGGTCGGGACCGCGCTGGCGCTGCCGACATCGCTTCCGGGTCTCGGCTCGCTCTCGCCGGCGTTTCTCCCCCTCGTCGGGATCTCGGCACTTTTGGGTGCCGCCGACAGCCTCAGAGAGCCCGCGAGTATGGCGCTGTTCGCCGACGAAGGGGCCGACGACGGCGGGGTGGCCGCCTCGTTCGGGATCCGCGAACTCGTCTGGCGCCCCGGCAGCGTGGCTGCACCGCTTCTCGGCGGGTGGCTCATGGCCGGCCCCGGGATGGCGTGGGTGTTCTACGTCGGCGGTGCGGCCGCGATCACCGGCGCGGCGTCGTTTGCGGCCGTGCTCGTGTGGTCGTTCGGGGCCGACGCGCTACGGCGGTGGTGATACTGTTGGCTATGCCGACGTGACGATGTTCGATACCCCGGGGTATCGAAATCAGTCATCTGACGATAGCCGACGGTATGAGCGGCTGGAGCGCCACGCCGGCTGGCCTGTCGGCGTCCGCGGATCCGGGCCCGGCCTACTCGCCGATGAAGTCGGGGTCGAGTCGCCGGCCGCCGACCTCCGAGCGAAGGTGCTCACGGAAGTCCGCGACCGTGACATCGCCGCGTTCGCGCTCCTTTCGGTCGCGAACCGAGATGGTGCCCGCCTCCGCCTCGTCGTCGCCGAGGACGAGCATATACGGCACACGCTCTTCTTGTGCGTCCCGGATCTTCCGGTTGAGCGTCCACGACCGGTCCTCGACGGAGACCCGAAAGTCGTCGAGTTCGTTCTTCACGCGGTGGGCGTAGCCGAGTTGGTCGTCGCTGATCGGGAGGATCCGGACCTGCTCGGGTGCGAGCCACGTGGGGAACTTCCCGTCGAAATGCTCGATGAGCACCATGAAGAAGCGCTCGTAGGAGCCGTACAGCGCGCGGTGGATCATCACCGGCCGGTGGTCCTCGTTGTCCTCGCCGGTGTACGTCAACTCGAACCGTTCGGGCATGTTGAAGTCGAGTTGGACCGTCGGGCCGTCCCACCGGCGGCCGAGGGCGTCCTCGAACGCGAAGTCGATCTTCGGGCCGTAGAACGCGCCGTCGCCGGGTTCGAGGTCGTAGTCGATCCCCGCCGACTCGAGCACCGACCGGAGCTGGGACTCGGCTTGCTCCCAGATCTCGTCGCCGCCGACCGACTTCTCCGGCCGGGTCGCAAGCGCAACGTGGGCGTCGAGCCCGAAGGTCCCGAGTACCTCCCTGATCGCGTCCATCACCTGGTTGACCTCGGCTTCGATCTGCTCGGGCCGGCAGAACAGGTGGCCGTCGTCGATGGTGAACGACCACAC
>CAZDEJ010000085.1:0-6638 GCA_964504395.1 uncultured Halobellus sp.
TATGCGTTCGTGGCTCTCACTATCGTTCGAGCACGGAACTGCAGGGAGCAGGATTCGAACCTGCGGACCCCTATGGGACAGCGCCCTGAACGCTGCGCCGTTGGCCAGACTTGGCTATCCCTGCTCGCACTCCGTGCTACTGCGTGGCCCTTCAAACTCCTTTCGGTCTGGCAACGCCCGCGAGCCGGCCTCCCGACCGCGGATCCGGCGGCACGGCTGTTAGCCGCCGGTCGCGGCCGGGCGTGCGGACGTCGGGTGAGTGAAGGGACAGACATCGGATACTACCTATATCGCGACTTTCGATTCGAGTTCCTCGGCCCGGTCGCCCAGCGTCTCGGCGGCGCGGAGCACCAGCTCCTCGGCGCTGAACGACCCGTCGGTCTCGACGTGGAAGACGAACGCGTTCGGTACGTCGTGAACCTCGACCTCCTTGCCCGGATACCGGTCGGTGAGGTCGTTGTCGAAGGCGTCGGTGGGAACGAGGTCGCCGTTGTCGGCGTTGGCGTCGGCGTGTTCGGCGGCAGCCTCCTCGATCACACCCCGAAGGATGTTCGACTCCTGTTCTTCGAACTCGCCGGCGTCGCCGACGACCTCGACACGCTGGAGGTGGCGGTAGCCCACCGACACGCCGCCCTGGTGTTTGGCGTGGGACTTCCCGGAATCGAGCACCGCGTCGGCCTCCAGTTCGAGGTGTTGGTTCTCCTTGAGTTCGATGATGGGAACGTTGTCGTCGGCGGGCTCGACCATCGGATCCGAGGACTCGATGTCCCCGGAGTACGCGGTCGCCGGCCCCTCGACGTCCAGGGCGAGGGTAACGACGTCACCCTCCTCGAAGTCGTCCAGCGGGGTCGAAAGCGGGACGAGCCCCAACCGGAGCCCGATCATCTCGTCGAACATCACCGAGGAGTTCTCGACGAACCGGACGGTGTCGATACTGAACGTGGGCACGTCGGCGACCATCGCCCGGCGGATGCCGTTGGCGACGGCCGGCGAGACGCCCCGGACCAGGAACCTGGCCGACCGGTCGCCGGGGTCGATGAACTCGACCTCGAAGTCGTTCGTCATCTGAAACGCCTCACAGTCGACGGTTCTTCGGTGCGCGCGTCCCGTCGTGCGGGATCGGTGTGACGTCCTCGATACGCCCGATTTCGAGTCCGGCGCGGGCCAGCGCCCGGATCGTCGCCTGCGCGCCCGGACCGGGGCTTTTGATGTCGTTCCCGCCGGGGCCACGAACCCGGACGTGCAGCCCTTCGATGCCGGCGGCTTTGATGTCCTCTGCGACCGACTCCGCCATCTGCATCGCGGCGTACGGCGACGCCTCGTCGCGGTTCTGCTTCACCACGGCGCCGCCCGAGGACTTCACGATCGTCTCCGCCCCGGTCATGTCGGTAACCGTGATGAGGGTGTTGTTGAACGACGCCTGCACGTGGGCGATACCCCACCTGTCCCTGGTGGTCTCTGATTCGCTCATTACTCCTGTCCCTCCGCGCGCTCGGGGTGGAGTTCGTCCGCGAGCGGACTCGTCTCGTCGAACCCGATGACGTTTTCCTCCGCGACCTCGACCATCTTCGACGGCCGCGTGACGCGGGCGCCGTCGACGGTGATGTGGCCGTGGACCACGAACTGTCGCGCCTGTTCGGGCGTACTCGCCAACCCGCCCCGGTAGACCACCGTCTGGAGCCGACGCTCCAGGATGTCGGTGACGTCGAGCCCGAGGACGCGGCTGATCTCGTCGCCCTCCGAGAGGATGCCGTAGCGACGGAGCCGGGCGAGGAACTCGGAGCCGGCCGCCTCCGCGACGTCTAAGTCACCCTGGGCCTCGCCGATGAGGCGTCGGGCCTCCCGCCGGTAGCTCCGGAGTTCCGACTGCGTGCGCCACAACTCCTCCTTGTTCGTCAGGCCGTAGCGGCCGAGCAGGTCACCCTCCTGGGCGATCCGCTCGCCCTGATATGGGTGGTTCGGCGTCTCGTACCGCTTCGTGTTTGTTCCAGTCGACATCGGTTATACGTCCTCCTCTTCGGCGGCCTCCTCGGCCGCCTCCGCTTTGATCGCCTCGACGTTGACGCCGATCGTCCCCTCGGTCCGGCCGGTGGACTTCGTCCGCTGGCCGCGGACCTTCTGGCCGCGCTTGTGACGCACGCCCTTGTAGGAGTCGATCATCTTCATGCGGTTGATGTCGTGGCGCCGCTTCTCCTCCAGGTCGGATCCCGTCTTGTGGGTGGTCTCGCCGGAGAAGAAGTCGTTCCGACGGTTGGCCATCCACTCGGGGATGTGGCTTTCGAGGTTCTGGACGGCGTCGACCACCGCGTCGATCTCGTCGTCTTCGAGTAGGCCGAACGTCGCTTGCCGATCGACGCCGGCGGCGTCGGTGACGATACGCGCCGTTCGCTTGCCGATTCCCTTCATCTCTCTGAGACTCCGCTCGACGGTCTTGGTCCCGTCGAGATCGGTCGCTCCGATCCTGACGAAATACCGGAGGTCATCGTCCTCCTCGTCGGCGGCGTCCTGTGGTTCTTCTGCACTCATAGCTTTTGGATGTCCGGTGACGTTGCGGCGGGGATTCGAACCCCGGAGGCGTGAACGCCACAGAGTTAGCAACCCTGCGCCTTGGGCCAGGCTTGGCTACCGCAACGCGCGGTCTCGCACTGTCGCCCGTATGGACTCGGGAGCCGATTCTCCCTGCAGCGTATTGCAATCCAACTGAATCGTGTACACTACTTAAGCATCACGATAGCCGTGTCGGGCGTGCGTCGAGTTCACGTGGGCCGTACTGGCGGTATTGCGGGCGATACGGTCCCGTCGGGCACGTCCGTGACGGTCGAGCCGGACGTGCGCACCGCCGGACCGACCGCGGGCGGTATATTCGTCCGGAGCGCGACTGTTCGAGTATGCCACCCGAGGGTCCTACCGACACGCCGCCCCGACGCCCGGTCGCGCTCGACTCCGAGGCCGACCTCGATCGCTTCGTCGACGCCCACGACCGGGTACTCGTCGACTTCTACACGGAGGGGTGTACGCTGTGTGCCGGACTCGAGCCGGTCGTCGGTACCGTCGCCCGCGCCCACGACGACCTCGCGGTTGCGACGATCAACCCCCGGACCGACCCGCCACTGATCGACCGGTTCGGCATCACCAGCGTCCCGACGCTGCTTCGCTTCGAGGACGGTGCCGTCGTCGGGAGACTCGCAGACGGGTTTCAGGGCGGCGACGCAATCGACGCCTTCCTGGCGGAGACCGACGTCGGAGTCGGCAACGAGTAGCTGCTCGGGTGACCCGACGCGTCATACGGATTATCGTAGTCGAGTACCGGTCATCGCCGACCCCGTCTCCAGCAGTGCCCGGTAACTCGGTACGATACTGCGTATCAGTCGGACTGCGCGACCGGCGCGTCGATGTACTTGTCGTTGACGACCCACTCGCCGTCCTCCTGGATCATGTACTCGCCGTAGTACGGCACCCGGTTCGCGACGGTTTCCCTGAACGTCTCGCGGATCTCCGCACGGGTCATCTCGCCCATCGACCGCAGGTCGTCGTTGCGGTTGAGACACCCCTTGAGGTACCCCTCGTGGGTGACCCGCACGCGATGGCAGTTCGCACAGAAGTTCGGGTTCTCGACGGGGTCGACGATCTCGACCATCCCGGCTTCGGAGCCGTCGTCGACCTCGGGGTCGCCGCCGACGTAGTACCGCCGGCGGTTGTGCATCTCCCGCGTTTCCACCCGGTCGGCCGTCTCCGCCAGCCAATCGTGAACCCGCTGGATGTCGATGCTCCACTCCGGCCGGCCGGTGAGTTCGGGCATGTACTCGATGAGCTGGAGCTGGAGTCCGGGGTTTTCCGCGACGTGGTCCACCATCCCCTCGACGTAACCTGCGGTGTGCTCGAAGACGACCATGTTCAGCTTCACCGGGTCGAGCCCCGCCTCCAGGGCGGCTTCGACGCCCTCGATGACGTTCTCGTAGGCCCCGGACTTTGTGATCTCCGCGAACGCGTCGGGGTCGATCGCGTCCTGGGAG
Organism: uncultured Halobellus sp.; assembly: GCA_964504395.1. GTDB lineage: Archaea > Halobacteriota > Halobacteria > Halobacteriales > Haloferacaceae > Haloquadratum. Next base: position 4,014 of record CAZDEJ010000085.1, read on the forward strand.
ACGTTCACCCGTTCGAGGCCGGCATCCACCAGGTCCTCCGCGCGGCCGGGCAGGAAGGTCCCGTTCGTCGTCATCGACGCCTCCATGCCGTCGGGGACCCGCCGGATGATCTCCTCGAGATCACCCCTGAGCATCGGCTCCCCGCCGGTGAACTTCACCTTCTTCACCCCGAACTCGGAGACGACCTCCAGGAACCGGACCACCTCGTCGGCGGTCATCTCGTTTTCCTGTGGATCCATCGGGCCGCGCGTGTCCCCGAGTCCCTCGTTGTGGCAGTAGACGCAGTCGAAGTTACACCGGTCGGTCAACGAAACCCGGACGCCGGACACCTCGCGACCGAAATCGTCTTCGAGCATTAGGCGTCAGTTCTCACCGATGAACATAAATCCGGTGTCGTCGCCCGGGTCGATGTAATTGTTTCAGGTTACATATTCCGGTCGCTTGGGCACAAAGACACCGGTACCGTTCAATCGTTCCCGCCCCGTTCGAAACCCTATACCGTCGGCTGTAACGAAGTGAGTGTTTTCCACACCCCGGGGTGTCGAAATACGTCACGCGACGATAGCCGACAGTATTATCGCCCGCTCGGGCCCAGTCGGTGGTATGGACGAGGATACCGTTCGCGACCGCCTCCGGTCGGTCACCGACCCCGAACTCGGCGCCGAGAGCGAGACACAGCGCCCGCGGGCGGACATTGTCTCGCTCGGGTTGGTCAACGCGGTCGACGTCGACGACGAGGCGGGGGTGATCCGGATCTCGCTCGCGTTGGGAGCCCCGTACTCGCCCGCCGAGACCGCGATCGGGTCGCAGGTGAGAGACGCCCTGTCGGACGCCGACTACGCGGTCGAGCTGTCGGCGCAGGTCGACCCGGTGGTCGACCCCGAAGAGGACGTTCTCCCCGCGGTCGAGAACATCATCGCCGTCGCCAGCGGGAAGGGTGGCGTCGGCAAATCCACCGTCGCGGTCAACCTCGCTGCGGGGCTGTCGAAGCTCGGCGCACGCGTCGGACTGTTCGACGCCGACATCTACGGCCCCAACGTCCCGCGGATGGTCGATGCCGAGGACGCCCCGCAAACCACCGGGGACCAGACAATCGTCCCGCCGGAGCAGTACGGCGTGAAGCTGATGTCGATGGCGTTTCTGGTGGGCGAGGACGACCCCGTTATCTGGCGCGGCCCGATGGTCCACCAGTTACTGACCCAACTCGTCGAGGACGTCGAGTGGGGCGATCTCGACTACTTGGTGCTCGACCTCCCGCCCGGCACCGGCGACACCCAACTCACCGTGCTACAGACCCTCCCGCTCACGGGTGCGGTGATCGTCACGACACCCCAAGACGTCGCGGTCGACGACGCCCGGAAGGGCTTGGAGATGTTCGGCAAACACGACACCACGGTCCTCGGGATCGTCGAGAACATGTCGTCGTTCCGGTGTCCGGATTGTGGATCGATGCACGACATTTTCGGGGAGGGCGGCGGCAAAGCGTTCGCCGTCGACAACGACCTTCCCCTCCTGGGATCGCTCCCGCTCGACCCGTCGGTCCGGACCGGCGGCGACAGCGGCCGGCCGGTGGTTTTAGACGACGGCGACACCGCCGACGCGTTCCGCACGATGACAGAGAACACCGCGGACATGGTTGGGGTGGTGCGGCGGCGCGCGGCGGCAAACCGGCAGTGACGTGGGGGGCGGCGTCGACTGTTATCACCGACCGTCCGCCGGACCCGACAGTTTTTATCCGAGGCCGCGATCACCCCTACTGTGGACGCCGATCAGGACTCCCTCGCGAACCCGTTCAGCATGGACGCGGAGTGTCGGAACTGTGCGGGGCTCTGCGACGCTCGGACGAACGTCGTCCACGGCTACGGTGACGTCGGCGCCGAGTTCTGCTTCGTCGCCGAGCGCCCGCACGCCGGTGCGGACCGAACGGGCGTCCCGTTCACGGGCGACGACGCCGGGCGTCGGCTCCAGCGGATCCTCGGCGAATTGGGGTTCGCCCGGTCGGACCCCGACGCCGCGACCCCCGACCTCCAGAACGCGTTCGTGACGTATCTCACCCGGTGTCGTCACCCCGACCGCCGACCGACCGAGACGGAGATCGGGACGTGCGAGCCGTACCTCAACGCGGAACTCCGGATGATCAACCCCGAGATCATCGTTCCGATCGGCCAGCGCACCCTCGACGCGTTGGCTACCGACTACACCACGAACAGCCCGGGCGATATCGACGTCGGCAACGCGCACGCGACGACCGTTCGTGGCCGCGGGTTCGAACTCGCTCCGATGGTCGCCCTCGAGGAGCAGACCGACGCACAGACCGACTCGTTCGTCGATCACCTCACGGAGAACGTGTTCTCGCGGGACTACCGCCAGACGAAGGGTCGGCGCGAGCGGTAACCGCGCCGGGCAGCGGGCGCGCGGCTTCGTCGCGTTCCCTCCACACAGCCTGTCACGTCACCGGCACACCCCGCAAAACGCCGGGTTCATACTGTTGGCTGTCGTCACGTGACGGATTTCGATACCCCGGGGTATCGAAAATCGTCACGTAATTATAGCCAACAGTATCAAGACCGCCGGCCACCGACCGGGTCGTATGACAGTGGTCGCCGTCCTGACGGAGCCGCCGCG
>CAZDEJ010000085.1:6738-9530 GCA_964504395.1 uncultured Halobellus sp.
CCGGCCACCGACCGGGTCGTATGACAGTGGTCGCCGTCCTGACGGAGCCGCCGCGTCCCGGCCTCGTAGCGCCGCGACTGGCAGCGACGAGCCCTCTCACGGAGTCGGAGGCGGCAGCCCTCGCGGCGGCGATGCAGAGAGACACCCTGCGGGCGGTGGAGGCCTCCGGCGGCGACCTGCTCGTGAACTACCGCCCCGACGACCTGCTCCCGGACCGCCACGTCGACCCCGACGAATCCGCGGAGACGGCGGTCCGTGCGCTCGCCGCCGAGGCCCTCGAGGATCCCGACGCCGCGCGGTTCGAGGTCCAGGTCGGATCGACGGCTTCGGCGCGGGCCGGCAACACGATCACCCACCTGCTCGAGCAGGAGGGGGTCCAGTCCGCCGCGGTCGTCCGGGGGGACGCCCCGCTGCTCCGGCGGTCCACGGTCGATTCGGCGGCGATGAACCTTCGGACCAACGAGGTCGTGCTCGGCCCGTCGACCGACGGCCGGGTCTACTACGCCGGGTTCACCGTCCCGATCGACTTCGAGGCGGCGTTCGAGACGCCCGAACTGGAGACGCTCGTCGACGGGGCGAACGACGCCGGCTACGACACCGAGTTCCTGGCGATGCAGCCGACACTCCGGACCGGCGCGGACCTCGCCACGCTGGTGTCGGCGATCCGGGCGCGGTGGCAGGCCGGGCGCGTCGTCCCCGAACACACCGCGACGTTCGTCGTCGAGACGGGGCTCGCGGTCGTCGGCGGCGAGGACGGAACCCCGACGCTCGTGCGGGAGTAGCTCGGATCGGCGCGGATTCGCTTCCCGCCACCCGACGACCGGGTCGGCTCGGGCCCTGATCGCGCCACGGATTGACATTCGTATGTTTATATACTGGGGGTTACAATCAGTGACAGGTACGTGGTATCGAGTCTCCTCCCGGTGGCCGCCCTGATCCTGGTTTCGGGAATCGGGGTTCAGTTGCTCGCGCGGCGGTTCAACGTCCCGAGTGTGGTGTTCTACCTCGCGGTCGGGCTCCTGCTGGGACCGGAGGGGCTCGGACTCGTTACGGCCGAGACGTTCGGGGACGGTCTGGCGACTGTCGTCGGACTGAGCGTGGCGATCATCGTCTTCGACGGGGCGTTCGCTCTTCGGATCGAGCGGATCCGGGAGGCGTCGACAGCGTCGCTCAGGCTCGTCACGATCGGTGCCGTGGTCATGTTCGTCGGAACCACGGTTGCGGTCCGGGTGCTCGAAGGCGCCACCTGGGAGATCTCGCTCGTGATCGGGGCGCTCCTGGTCGCGACCGGCCCGACGGTCATCACGCCGATCCTGGAGGTCGTCACGGTCAGAGACCACGTCGCGGCAGCGCTGGAGACCGAGGGCATAATCAACGACGTGACTGCGGCGATCGCGGCGGTCGTGATCTTCGAGACGCTGTTGCTGGACGATCTCGGCGTCCAATCCACTCTGTTGGCGTTCGGCGAGCGGATCGGCATCGGGATCGCGGCGGGGTTGTTGGCCACCGGCCTGGTTTACTTCATTCTCCAGTACGAGATCACTCCCGAGGAGGGACCGCAAGCCTCCCGATTTCTGGTATTCAGTGCGGCGATCGGGTCCTTCGCGCTCGCGGAAGTGTTCGCCGCCGAGGCCGGGGTTGCCGCGGCGGCGACCGCCGGGATCACCCTCGGGAACTTGGACCTCCCCTACCGGGAGACGATCGAGGAGTTCGCCCGCGACGCCACCCTGATCGTGCTGGCGTTCGTGTTCGTCTCGCTGGCGGCGCTGATCGACATCGGCGCCATCCTCCGACTCGGGATCGGGGGGGTGCTACTCGTCGCGGTCGTCGCACTCGTGCTCAGGCCGGTCGCGGCCGCGATTGCGACCGCCGGGGTCGAGCGGTTCACGCGGTCCGAACGGCTGTTCCTTGCCGCGATCGGCCCGCGGGGAATCATCCCCGCGAGCGTGGCGACGCTGTTCGCGATCGAACTCGCGGCCACGGGCAACGAGACAGCCAGCCAGCTCCTGCTCGGGACCGTGTTTATCGTCATCGTGGCGACCGATGCGGTCGAGGCGGGGCTGGCACGGCAGATCGGCGACTTTCTGGGAGTGACACCAATGCGCACCATCATCGTCGGCGGGGGTCGGGTCAGCCTGGCGCTCGCCACACGGCTCGAACAGCGCGGCGAGTACGTCGTCGTCGTCGAAAACGACGCCGAACGGAACGAGAAGATGCGGGAGGAGGGACTCACGGTTTACGACGGCGACGGCACCGAGGCGGACGTCCTCCGGGAGGCCGGGATCGCGGAGGCGAAGACGGTCGTGGCGACGACCGACGACGACAACGCCAACCTGCTGGTGTGTCAGACCGCCAGGACAAAATTCGACGTCGAGAACGTCTACGCCCGGGTCAACGATCCACAGAACATGGCGGCGTTCGAGGCGCTTTCGGTCACCGCCATCGACAGCCCGATGGCGACGGCGTTCGCGATCGACAACGAGATCGAGCGGCCGGAACTGGCCCACTGGATGTACGATCCGAACGACGGCCACGATATCCAGGAGATCGAGATGACCGCCGAACGGATCGCCGGCGAGTCGATCCGGAGCCTGAACGAGCGGATCCCCGGCGGGTGTCTGGTCGCCGAGATCGGCCAGGGCTCCGACGCGCACGTTCCGAACCCCGACGAGCTCCTCGAGTACGGCGACCACATCACCTTCCTCGGTGACGCGGAGGCGGTCGACGAGGCGGTGGATCTGTTTCACCCCCGCGACTGAGCCGGCCGGACGTCGTTGGATGCCGGGAGCCAC
>CAZDEJ010000086.1:0-9263 GCA_964504395.1 uncultured Halobellus sp.
CACTCGCTTCGCTCGTTCGTTGAGGAAGGGGCCTTAGCGCCTCAATTCAGGTAAACAGTAGCCACCCCGCGGCCGCGACGACCGTGGCAACCACCGCGCCGACGACGAGCGACAGGAGGAGGTCGTCAACGATCAGGATCACCGCGCCCCCGACCGTGGTCGCGACCGCGGCGAGTCCCACGAACGCGGCCCCCTCCCGGGGCGTCGTGTCGGGCGAGACCGGGAGACCCGGCAGCGACCGGTTCGCCAGCCCGCGGACGCCCATCCCCGTGGGGGACCGCTCCATCGGGTGCCCGGTCGACGTTCCTGCGGCTGCATTGACGATGCGCGCGGGGTCGTGCTCCCCGCTGGCGGTATCGTCGCCCGGCCTCCGTCGCGGCCCGTCGCGTTCGCCGCCTGGCCCTCGCCGCGGTTGATCGTGTCCGTCATGGTGGGCGTCGGCGGCGACGGTAACCTCGATCCGACTCCGTTCGGCGCCGTACCCCGACACGACCTCGAGGTAGCCGGTGACCTCGCCGCGGCCCGGAACCGTCCCGACCGGCACCCGGACGGTCTCACCGGTCTCGACGTAATGGTTCACGTCCCGCAACCGAGTCGCCCGCGAGAGGTCGTCGTCGAGGTGGATATGAACGTGGACGGCACCGCCCTCGTTGGCAAGGCTGAGGTGGAACGGCCCCCGGGTGCTAAACGTCTCGGGGGCGTCGATGGCGTGTACCGAACCGGCGTTCAGTTCGACCGGGAGCGACACTGACACGATGTCGCTAACGGCGGCGACCGATAAAAGCGTTCAGGTGACGGGCTACTCCTCGTCGCGCATGTCCGGCGGCAGAAGGTTGGGGATCCCGTCCTCGATCGGGTAGACCTCGCCCGTGACGCTGCCGATCAGCCGCCCCTCGATGATCTCGTCGCCGTCGCGTTCGTCGACTTCGAGTTCGAGATCGCTCTTGTCGAGGGGGTCACAGAGGATGTCCATCAGTGACTCTTTCATCACTTCCGCGGAGGGAAGCGGCGGTGAAAAGGCTACGGGTTCCGGTCACGCGCCTGCCGGTCCGACCTTCACATCGCGTGCACCGAACGGACGGCCGCAGTTCCTACGTCCCGGCCTCGAACGGATCCACGAGTTCGACGGTTTCGGTGCGGTCGGGACCGACGCCGACGGCGTAGATCGGGGCGTCGACCTCCGCAGCGACGTATTCCACGTACGTCCGCGCGTTCTCGGGGATCGCGTCGTATCCCGACTCCGCGACGGCTCCCCAGTCTACCTCGGGCCACGGCTCGAACTCGCGGAGGTTCGGCGCACACCGGCCCCACCGCTCCGTCGTCGCCGGCATCGTGAGCCGCTCCTCCCCGTCGAGGTCGTACGAGTGGCCCACCTTCACCCGATCGAGGCCGGCAAGGACGTCGATGTGGTTGATCGCAACCCCGGTGAACCCGTTGGTGCGGGCGGCGTGGCGGAGCATCGGGACGTCCAGCCACCCGATCCGTCGCGGGCGACCGGTGACGGTGCCGAACTCCCCGCCCTTCTCGCGGATCTCGTCGGCCAACGCCCCGTCGTCGCCGTCGAGTTCGGTCGGGAGCGGGCCGGTGCCGACCCGCGAGAGGTACGCCTTCACGATCCCGACGACCTCGCCGCGACCGACGACCGTCGGGCCGATCCCGGTTCCGGTGGCCGCCCCGCCCGCAGTCGGGTTCGAGGAGGTGACGTACGGGTAGATGCCGTGATCGATGTCGATCGAGGTGCCCTGCGCCCCTTCGAACAGGACCTCCTCGTCGGAATCGAGATACTCGCCGAGGAACACCCCGGCGTCGACCGTCATCGACTCCTCGGCGAGGCGCTCGCCGATCGCACGATACTCCTCGAACAGCACGTCGACATCGAACGCCTCGCCGGTTTCGACGCCGAAGACGTCCTCGGCGAGCGTGCGCTTCTGCGGGACGACGTACTCGAGGCGGTCCCGCAGCACCTCGGGATCCAGCAGGTCCCCGATCCGGATCCCGCGCCGGCCGGCCTTGTCCTCGTAGGTCGGGCCGATGCCCCGGCCGGTCGTGCCCGCGTCGAGGTCGGAGTCGGATTTGGCGTCCTCCTCGATCCCGTCGAGCACCCGGTGGTAGGGCATGATCACGTGCGCGCGGCGGGCCACCCGAACGTCGGGGTTGACGCCGCGGTCGCGGAGGCCGTCGATCTCCTCGAACAACGTCCGCGGGTTCACCACGCACCCGTTACCGAGGACGCCCACGGTCCCGCGGACGGCCCCGCTTGGAACCAGGGACAGCTTGTACTCGTCGCCACCCTCGACGACGGTGTGACCCGCGTTGTCGCCGCCCTGATACCGGGCGACGGCGTCCGCGCCGCCTCCCCACAGGTCGACCAAGGCGCCTTTGCCCTCGTCGCCCAGCTGGGAGCCGACGATCGTCACAGTCATACACGACGCTTCTCCGTGCCTCGTAAAACCCATTACGGTCCGCTACGCCAGTAGTTTACAACGGGCGTCTCCACGGGACCCGCGGTCCGTGACCGGCCGTACACCCCGGCGAACCTCCCGAATCACTCCCGTCGAACCCCCAACGACCCGATCGGATCCCCGGATCCGACGGCGGAGGGCAACATTTAAAACCTGTCCAGACGAGTTAACAGATAACATGATAGATCGACTGGAGAAGGAAGTGGACATGCTCGAGCGTCATCTTCAGGTTCTCAGAATGGTGATCGACAGCGAACCGATCGGGATCGTCAAGATGTCGAACGAGACGGGTTATCCCCACCACAAGGTCCGGTACTCCCTCCGCGTGCTCGAGGAGGAGAGCCTCATCGAGCCGTCGAGCCAGGGTGCGATCACGACCGAACGGACCGTGGAGTTCGTCGACGAACTCGACGAGAAACTCGACGGGATCGTCGACAAACTCGACGACATGAAGATCGAAGAGACCGTCGAAGTCGAAGGCTGAGACGGGATCGTATAGACCCGCGCCGGCCCGTCGAGCACGGACACCAACCGATCGTGGCCGCGCAGGGACCGGCTCTACTGACTCTTGCCGTCGGATTCTCCCCGCTAACGACCGACCCGGTCGGCTACAGTTCCGGTACGTTCAGGTGGAACTCGCCGTCACGCGCTTCGACCAAACAGAGGTGATACCCCCGTTTCCGCGACAGTTTCACGAACGAGCGCTTGCTCGACCGCGAGAGGATCCCCCCGCCGGTCCGGTTCGCGACCGTCTCCAGGGCGCCGGGCTCGTAGAACGATTCGGTTACGTAGAGCCCCGCTGCGAGCGTTTCGGCCTCGGTTGCGACGGTGTGGGTGTTCTCGACGAGCGACCCCACCATCATCTCGGTGGTCGCGTCCCGCGAGGTGTTGAGATCCGTCACGAACAGCGGGTCGCCCATCCGGTCCCGAAAGACGACGTCGAACGCGCGGCTTTCGACCCCGTCGTCGGTCTCGACGCTGACCTCGCCGCGGATCTCGACCCGGTCGATGTCGGGGATGGCGTCGAACACCCCGGCCAACTCCGACCGGTTTCCCGTCTCGCCGATCTCGTAGAGGAGTTCCGAGATCATCCACTGTGCGAACGCGTACTCGGTGCTCTCCCGAAGGAACTGCTCGTAGGGTCGGTCGTCGACGGCGACGCCGTCGGTTTCGAACGTGGTGTGGTGTTCGAGCCGGAGGTTCTCCCCGACGTCCGACCGTGAGGCGTCTCCCGCGTGGGCGTGTGTCAGCGTCGCCTGACCCTTGGCGTCGTACCGGACGAACAGGTTCGTCCCCGAGAGTGCTCGGTCCGGCGGCATCGACGTCGACGGTCGAGCGTCGTCGTCGTCATCGTCGAGTTGTGATTCGAGCCGGGCGACCTCCGACCGGAGCCGCTCGCACTCGGCTTCGAGTTCGTCGATGCGGCTGGCTCGCTCGGCCTGCTCGCTCCGGAGGCTGTCGCGCTCTTCGATCAGCTCCTCACGCTCCGTACGCAGCGTCTCGCGTTCGGCCTCCAACGCGTCGATCCGCTCTTTCGCGTTCGAGAGTCGGTCCCGGAGCGTCCCGACGTCCGGAGCACCCTCCCGGGACCCGGCGCCGGCGGCCGACGAAGCCGCCCGCTCGCGGGGTGTGCCCGGCCCCTCCCGGTCCCGCTCCGCCTGCCGGCGCTGTCGCTGTCGTTGCATCCGTGCGGTCCGCTCGCGTGCGGCAGTTCGGTCGGGGTCGCTTCCGGTCTCCTCCTTCTCGCTCCCGCCGGTCGACTCCTCGGGGTCCAGGGACGGAATGGTCCGCGCCTGCTGCCACCGCTCCTCGTCGGTGAGGGCGTCGTCGGCGGTGCCGACGTCGCCCGACCGCTCGCCGCCGGGGCGACCGTCCGGGTTCGCATCGGTGTCGACGCCGGGCACTCCTGCCGACGCGTCCCGTTCGGGGGCTGCACCCATCGGTTCCGGCTGCGTGGTGGTATCGCCCCCGGTCGGCTCCGGCCGTGTGGGAGGGTCGTCCGCGCCCGGACCCGCTGCGGTGTCTACAGCCCCGTCCCCCCCGGCTTCGTCCGTCGCGTCCCGGGACCCGGTGTCCGGCGTCGCACCGACCTCGGAGCCGGTTCCGACGTCGGACTCGGGTTTCGAGTCGGGGTCGCCGCCGCGGTCAGCCTCGGGGTCGAGATCGGTGTCACGGTCAACACCGGAGCCCGGTTCGACGTCACGATCCACCTCGGAACCCGACTCGGGATCCCGACCAACGACAGGGTCCGGCTCGACGCCGTGGCCCTCCTCGGAGTTCACTCCCACGTCACGATCCATCTCGGAACCCGGCTCGACGCCGTGGCCCTCCTCGGAGTTCACTCCCACGTCGCGATCCACTTCGGGTTCCGGTCGCGTGTCCACCCCCTCGTCGTCGGCGAGTGGACCCGGCGTGTCCGCCGCGGCACCCCCGGTCGGTGCGTCGGCCGCGGGGGCGGCGTCGACGTGCGTCGGGTCCGGCTCTCCGGCGGCAACGGGGTCGCGGTCGGCCCGCGGGAGACGATCGGGGGCGCTCGAATCGTCGACGGGCGACTCCGCCCGCGGCTCGGACGCTGCCGCGTCCGGCGGATCGGAGCTCTCAGTACCGGCTGCCGGCTCCGGTTCCGGTTCCGGTTCCGGCTCCGGTTCGGGAATATCGACGAGGGAGACGTCCACGTCGACGACCTCGTAGATCCCAACCTCGTCGGCGGCGGTCTCGAAGGCCTCCCCGCCGGTGACCAGCCGCTCGGAGCTTCCGACGAACGCGGCACTCATCGACTTCCCGCCGTGGTAGACGACGTAGTAGTCGCCCGAGAGGACGTTCTCGGAGAGTTCGACGTAGCCCGTGAACCCGCCGCTTTCGAGGGTTCCGTCCACGTCACGCAGCGACGTCTCGTTCGTGTAGTAGTTCGCACGGGTCTCCCCACCCTGTTCCTGCATGGCGAACAGCAGCGGCAGGCTGGGGTGGACTGCGCGGTACGCCGTGGTGTCAGCGTCCTCGAACGCCGCGATCTCCCCCTCGAAGACCCCGACGACCCGGCCGTTCAGGAGGAACGCCCACGTCGTCCCGGTCGAGACGGCGCCGCTGAACTCCGCGTCGGCGAGCTGGCGGAGCCCCTCGTACCCCGCCGGGGTGGCGACCGTCTCCCAGCCGGTCACTACGTCGATGGTTCGGCCGTGCATTTGGTTACCTATGGCCGAATCCGGATCAAATACTTTCCGGAGTGTCAGACACGATACTGCTTCGTTGGAGCGGGAGTATCCGAAGCGAGGCGGTGAAGACCTCGAAAGCGCCCTTCCGTTCCCGATCGATACCGGCTGTGCGACCGCAATCGCGCGAGGAACAACGAGTCGTCAGTCGGACCGTCTCGCCCTCCCGCCACTACGGCCGTCGCGACGCGGCTTCGACGATCGCGTCGGCGAGCACCTCGATCCCGAGTCCGATCGTGTCCTCGTCGACGTCGAACGTCGGGGTGTGGTGGCCGCCGGGGTGGTCGGTGCCGACGCCGACGTACGCCGCCTTCCCGCCCCGCTCTTGGACGTGCCGCATCAGGTAGGTTGCGTCCTCGCTCCCGCCGAGGTGGTCGGCGCCGAGCACCGACGTGACGCCGTCGGTGTCGGCTGCAACGTCGGCGACGATCTCCCGGAGTTCGGAGTCGCTCCGCGCCGACGGGGCACGGCCCAGGGTGTCGATGTCGACGTCACAGCCGTGCATCCCCGCAGCCGACCGGAGGACCCGATTGGCCTCCGCCTCCATGTACTCCATCAACTCCGTGGTGTCGCCGCGGACCTCACCCTCGATCGTGACCCGTTCGGGTACGATGTTGGTGGCGGTCCCGCCCTCGACGACGCCGACGTTGACCCGGGTCGACCCCGTAGAGTGCCTGGGGATGCCGTAGAGGTTCCCGACCGCGGCCGCCGCGGCTTGCATCGCGTTGTCGCCCGCTTCGGGCCGAGCGCCGGCGTGTGCCGACGCTCCCCGGAACGTCGCGGCGAACTGCGCGACCGCCAGGAAGCCGTCGATCCCGGCGACGATCTCGCCGGAGGGGTGATCCAGCCCGACGTGGACCGCAAACAGGGAGTTGATGTCGTCGAGGTGCCCGCCCTTCGCCATCGGCTCGCCGCCAACGATCCGCTCTTCGCCCGGTTGGAAGAACAGCTTGAGTGTTCCCCGGAAGTCGCTCTCGAGGATCGCGTCGATAACACCGATCCCGATCGTGGCGTGGGCGTCGTGACCGCAGGCGTGCATGTACCCCTCGGTCTCCGAGCGAAACCCCGTCGCAGCCGGGTGGTGGGCGTCGGCGTCGGACTCCTCGATCGGAAGGGCGTCGATATCGACCCGGAGTCCGACCGTCGGCCCGTCACCGCGCTCGACGACCGCGACCGCGCCGGTGTAGCCGCCGTCGAGTCGGTCTACGATGTCACCGCGCGCACCGGCGTCGAGCGCCCGCTCACGCCACCCGTCGAGGTCGTCGCCGTCGGGGACCCCCACCCGTTCGTCGTCGAGAACGTCCGGCCCCACGTGGACCGCGTCGAGGTCGCGGCGCTCGAGTTCGTCGACGATCCGCGCGGTGGTGTAGAACTCCCGCCAGGCGGGTTCGGGGTGTCTGTGGAGATCGCGCCTGAGGTCGACCAAGTCGGCGTCCGTCATACGTCGTCTCCGCAACCGAGTCCTAAATGCGCGTCGGCGGGGGCGGAACCGCCCGGAGTTGTGCGTCGGCGGAGGCGGGACTGCGTCGGAGTCGTGCGTTCGTAGAGCGCCACATCGGAGGCGGAGCCGTGCCGGAACCGCGACCCGGCGGACTACCGATCGAGGTGACCGGCGGGCTTCCGATGTTCGACCTCGATCTCGACGTGGACGCTCTCGGGGAACATCCGGTGGCCGACCTCGCGGGCGATGTGGTCGTTGCCGTGGATCTCCAGCCGTCGCGAGTAGACGGTGTATTCCCACGACGGGAACTCCTCGCCCGGACCGAGTGTCCGTGACTGCGGAACCGTGACCTCCTCCGGGGAGTCGGTGTGTGGGCCCTTGCACTCGGCGCCTTTACGCTCGATCATCGTCTTGAGATCCGACACTGCCGACTCCAACTCGTGTCGGTTTCCCGACTGGAACCGGAGTTTCGTGACGAAGGTCATGTGATACGCGATACGTCGGCGCGGAGGCCTAAAAACACACTCATGGACGGTTCGCACGCGCGTCGGTGCGGCGCACGCCGACTGCGCCCGGCCCGAGCTAGCCGCAGTGCCAGCCCGTTCCCGGTCACAGCCCGGAGCCCCGCCTGTCCGATAGTCTCTTAACGTCTTGTCCGGATTATGCACCTAATGGCAGTGGAAGCGGTCAGCGCCGGAGCGATCCTCTTCCGCGACACCCGCGGCGAACGGGAGTACCTGCTCCTGAAGAGCCGGCCGGGGGACTGGGAGTTCCCGAAAGGCGGTGTCGAGGGCGAAGAGGAGCTCCAGCAGACGGCGATCCGGGAGGTAAAAGAGGAGGCGGGCATCGACGACTTCCGGCTCATCGACGGGTTCCGCGAGGAGTACGACTACGTCTTCGAGGCCGGTGGCGACACCATCCACAAGACCGTGCACCTGTTCATTGCGCGTTCGTTCGAGGCCAGCGCGGAGCTCTCGACGGAGCACCGCGACCTCCAGTGGCGCGACTACGACCAGGCGCTCAACACGATCACCCAGGACGGGCCCCGCGAGATCTTCGAGCAGGCTCACGAGTATCTCGACCAACTCGCCGCCGAGAACGAGGGCGCCGACGGGACCTACCTGGCGTAACCGCCGTGTACCCCGGCGGTGCCGAGTTCGGCTTCGAACTGTTGGTCTGTCGGTGGGTCGAGGAGTCGTGGCCGCCGACCGGCGGCCGGAACGGTGCCGTCGTGGTCGCGCGCCAACTCGGCACCGCCGACCGCCGGTGGGACACGGTCGTCCTGGAGTGTGACCCCGCCGGCCTCGACGCCCGCACCGGGTTCGGCCCCGACGAACTCGACTCCGATCTCCTCCACGTCGTCCGTAACGCGCCCGCCGAATGGGCGTGGTACCGTGACGCGCTTTCCCACCCGGGCTACCCGTGGCGGTACGTCCGCGCAGCGGTCCACCGCGCGGCCGACCGCGGCGTGGTCGAGACCCGACGGGACGGCAATCGGATCCAGCTCCGCCGGACGGCACCGTACCCCGATTGGCTCCGCCGGATCGTCGCGATCGAGAACAAACCCGACCTCGACGCCGCCGCGGCGCGGGCGCTCTCCGAGCAGCTCCGCTACGACGTCGAGACCGGCCTCGCCGACGAGGTGTGGGTGGCGACCGCGGCGACGGGCGACCGCACCGAACCCGCGTTGTTGGAGGATCTCCCGGTCGACGTGGGGATCCTGGCGTTCGACGTCGATGCCGCGGAGGCTGGCCCCGACGGGTCCGGCTACGGACGGGCACGTACCGACGCGACGGTCGAGTGGTATCCCGGCGACGTTGCACCGCCGGCGGGCGAGCGGGGTCCGGAGCGACGCGGCCGCCGGCTGGAACTCGCAGAGCGCGCGTACGGCCGGGGGTGGCGGTCGTACCACGACACGATGCGGCCCGACTGCCGGCATTTCGAGCTTCGACGGTTCGGCGACGCGTTGGTGCCGCACTGCGCCGCGAAGGGACGATCCCAAACGGCGGCCGAGTGCGCCGGCTCCTGCCCGGAGTTCGAGCCCGAACCCCCGACGTGGCGGACCCGCGGGTGGCCCATCGAGGGCGGCCCCGGAAAGGGGATCGCACGGCTCCTGCACCGGCGGCGGGAGTGGGTTCGCGGGCGGGAGCT